>JAUWOP010000057.1 GCA_030612045.1 Chloroflexota bacterium
TCAAGCCAGGTGGAAGCTATCCATGGAGTTGTGGTAGAATCCCTAACACTGGATACCTTAACAACAGACTCCCTGAGAGTAGCGGGACCCAATCTTAACATAGCCCCTATTCTGTCCTGATGATGGGGACCACCTCACATCGCCTTCATCATCTCCAATGCATAAGTTGGTCACAATACCTTTATGAATTCTACCTTCATTACAACATGAAGCCGTGGAATTAGGGCACCCCCAAAGTACTGTAAGCTACTGAGTCTTGGTATCTATGTGCTTAACCTTAGTGATTTCATCTGCAGTTATTTCACCAAGAAGCTGGGTCATCACTCTATGACGCCGCAGGTATTCTAGTGCCTTATTAGTATCACTGGCAACCTTTACCTTATCACAATGGCTCAGCCGATAGTGAAACAACCAGTAGGTAAATTCCCTCCACTCCCCCAGGGTAGCGGAGTCTTTTTTAGCAGGATAACCTTTCTCTTCTAAGAAGCATTTCAACAAGGTATCCATATCCATCCCATAGATGTGACGGCAAACCTCTCGTTGCACTCTAGCCTCAGGATAGTTAACAAATGCAAGTTTCTCCTTTTGCACCTCTTCATCCACTGCCATATTTAATGCCTCTTCTACTACTACACCATAAAGATAATTTAGATAGGCACGATACTTGACCTCACCAATAAGTTCTTTAAATTCCTCTACCGGTAAATCCAAAGGTGGTTTACTGAAGAATAGCAAGTTTACCACCTCTTCTTCGGGTACGAGTCCATCTATCTCCCGGCAGAGACGCTCTGCGAGTAAAAGCCAGTCGAAAGCCTCACCTGCAATAAGATAGCAATAGTAACGCCCATCATAAGTCTCATCTGGCTTATTCCATGCCTTAATTGCTTCAAGTAGAGCATAATACCAGTGCCTACCCCCCATAATCTCTTGCCGTAGTTGGGAGATTATCAGGATGTCACTGTCGGTTGCTCTATCCATTTCCTCACTCCCATCACCACTTCATAACCATTAATGCGATGCTTCTCAACGTAAATTCCCAATTTGGGCACTGGGGTAACCAACTCGCGGGATAGCGTCTCCTGTTTTATATAAGCAGAGAGGTGCTCTATGACATGGCTTAAGATAGAATCAGCGTGGTAGTAGCTTACAATATAGTCGGCAATATCAAAACCAGCGTTACGCCGCATATTCTGAAGACAACGCACTATTTCTCGCGCCAATCCCTCCTCTTTCAACTCCTCAGAGATTTCGGTGTCCACCGCTATACCGTAGCCTCCCTCAGTTACTATTGAACTAAGAGGTAGGTTCATCAACTCTTCTTCCTCAGAAATAAATTCTATCCTCTTTACATTGAGTTCCTCCAGCACCTGGGAGGCGAGGCATTCCAGTCCCTCTTGCTCTGCCTTGAGTCTGGTTTTAATTATTACCCTGCTCAAGGGCTGACGCACCTTGATGCCTGCCTTACTGCGGGCTGACCTCCCCATACTTGATATTTTCATTGCTAGACGGCTGGCAGATACCAAACGGTCATCTACTTTGGAAGGGTCAGCTATAGGAAAATCACATAGGTGAACACTCTGGGGGGCATCAGGGTATGCAGAGCGTACCAGATTCTGATAAATCTCCTCAGCGATAAAGGGTGCCAGGGGAGCAATGAGCTTACTCAAGGTTACCAGACACTCATAAAGGGTAAAATAGGCAGAGAGCTTGTCGGTATCGTTCTCACTCTTCCAAAATCGCCGCCGGCTTCGCCTCACATACCAGTTAGAGAGATAATCTACAAATTCCTCAACCTTTCGTCCTGCTCCCGTAGGGTCATAATTATCCAGCGCTAAGGTTATCTCTGAAATAAGCTGATGCAGTTCAGAGATAATCCATCTGTCAAGGTCAGAGCCCGCCACAGGAGGCTTTTCACTGGCAGGGTTAAACTTATCAATATTGGCATAGATGACGAAGAAGGAGTAGGTATTCCACAGGGTGGATAGAAAACGACGCATGACCTCAGTTACTTGAGTAGGAGAGAACCGTCTTACATTACCTGGTGGGGCAGCAGTGAGCATATACCATCGCAGAGCATCGGCACCCTGGTTATCCAGGATTGACCACGGGTTTACTACATTCCCCCTGGTCTTGCTCATCTTTTCCCCCTTAGCATCCAGGATATGTCCGAGGCAGATAACATTCTTAAAGCAAGGGCGGTCGAAGAGGAGGGTGGATAAAGCGTGCAGGGTATAGAACCATCCCCTGGTCTGGTCAACTGCCTCACAGATATAGTCAGCAACACGATTACGGTCAAACTGTGCCTTATTCTCACCCTGATCTTCAAACAGAAGATAATGCCATTGAGCTACAGGCATGGCACCAGAGTCGAACCAGGCGTCGAGAACTTCGGGCACCCGTCGCATTGTTCCCTCACACTTTGAACAGCGAAAGGTGACCTGGTCTACAAAGGGGCGATGTGGGTCAAAATCCTCCCCCAGTCCATTGACCTCTGGCTTTGCCCCCAGTTCAGTTATGCTACCAATGCAATCCTTATGCTCAGGATGAGACTCACACTGCCAGATGTTGAGCGGCGTGCCCCAGTAGCGTTCTCGGGAGAATGCCCAGTCCACATTGTTTTCCAGCCAGTCACCAAACCTGCCATACTTTATATATTCAGGATACCAGTTAATCTTACTATTACCAGCAATAAGCTCGTCTTTCTTTGCCGTGGTCTTGATATACCATGTCATCTTGGCATAGTAGAGCAGGGGTGCTCCACACCTCCAGCAGAAGGGATAAGTATGGGTAATTTCTTCACTACGGTAGAGCAAATCGCGTCGTTTAAGGTCATCAATAATCAGCGGGTCTGCTTCCTTGATAAACTTGCCATCCCAGGGCTTACCCGCTGGTCTCATATTCCCCTCTAAGTCCACGGTATGGACAACAGGAAGGTCTCGTAGGTGCCCCAATTCGTAGTCGTCCTGACCATAAGCCGGAGCGATATGTACGATGCCTGTTCCCTCATCCATAGATACGAAATCTGCGGTGACCACGCGGTTTTCTTGAGCCCATACTCCCCTGCCAACTACAAAGCTACTTTCAGGTTCGTAAAGACGCTCATATCGGATTCCGCTTAGCTCTTTACCCGGAAACTCCTCCAAGAGCCGCCAATTTTCCTGTCCCAGGGTTTTGTCCAGAAGTGCCTTAGCAAGAATAAGCCTTTCTGAGAGCCCTTCAGGAGAGCGAGCTTGCACCAGAGCATAAGTCTCTTCTGGAGCCACCGCTAAAGCCACATTAGCGGTGAGTGTCCACGGGGTGGTAGTCCAGGCAAGAAAAGAAGGTATTTCTATCCACTCTGCCTTCCCCACATCCCAGCCAAGCTTTTGTAGTATACCCTGAATTTCATGAGGCTGGTTACGCTTGCTGAGCCTGAACCGAATGTGAATAGAAGGGTTTGGGGCATCATCACGATAGCCCAGGGCTACTTCATGAGAGCTTAATGAAGTGCCGCAACGAGGGCAATGGGGAGTAACGCGGTAACCCTGATAGACCAGCCCCTTATAGTATAGCTGATTTATAATCCCCCAGCAGGATTCAATGTAATCCCTATCGCAGGTTACATAGGGATGCTCCATGTCAATCCAGCAACCCAACCGCTCAGTGAGTTTTTCCCATTCGGTGATATACTGCAATACACTCTTGCGGCAGCGGGCATTAAACTGAGCTACACCGTACTCCTCAATCTGAGACTTGGTGGTAAAGCCCAGTTCCCGCTCCACTTCCAACTCTACAGGTAGTCCGTGGGTATCCCAACCCGCCTTGCGAGGAACATGGTAACCCTGCATCGCCTTATAGCGTGGAATGACATCCTTAAATATGCGGGACAGGGTGTGGTGAATGCCTGGGCTACCATTAGCAGTAGGTGGTCCATCGTAGAGTGTAAACTGCGACGCGCCCTCCCGCTGCTGGATACTTTGCTCAAAGATATGGTTTTCCTTCCAGAACTGTGCAACCCTTACTTCATTTTGGGCAAAATTCACCTTGCTGCTGACTGGCTTAAACACGGTTTTCCCTCATGTACAGGTAAGAACAACAATATACCCCCAACTGTTGCAGAGGGGGGAATATTACTACCAAAAAATACCAAGATGACCTTTTATGGGATGAACTATGGCAATCACTACAGGAACAGTTTCCTGACTGCAATAAATTGCGGCGAGGATGATGCTCCTATTTTCCTTTGAAATCTGGTTTCCGTTTCGCTTCAAATGCTGCAAGCCCCTCTGCCGCATCTTCACTGGTAGTCATATGGAGTACATGCATTGCTGCCTCTAGATCCATAGCTGTATTTATATCAACCTGCATGCCGCGGTGGACTACAGACTTAATAGCCTTTGCTGCTACAGGACTCTTTTCCGCAATCTGGTTTGCTAGCTTATATGCTGCTTCTTCTAACTCATCAGCAGGTACTACTTTGTTTACTAGTCCGATTCTCTCTGCCTCCTGTGCAGTAAGCCAGCTCCCAGTAAACAGGAGTTCCTTTGCTCTTCTGATTCCTATTAAGCGAGGCAGCCTCTGTGAATTCCCGCCACCAGGTGTCAGACCAAAGTTAACATGTTGGTCACCAAATTTAGCAGTATCTGCAGCAATAATAAGGTCACATGCACATGTTAACTCTACCCCTGCTGCCAGAGCTAATCCATGCACTACTCCTATCACTGGCTTGCTTAAGCCAGCGATAGCACCAGTTGCACTATGGAATTTTCCGATCCACTCTGCATATAGTGCAGGGTTCTTGATTGCCTTCTTGGCATAAGCGAGGTCAGCACCGGCGCTGAACCCCCTCCCCTTACCTATAATGAGTACTACTCTGATATTGTCATCATTCTCCAGGTCATTAGCTGCAGCACATAGCTCATCTAGCATCACATCATTTACTGCATTATATGCCTCTGGGCGGTTCAGAGTAATCTTAGCGATATGACCCTCTTTCTCCAAGATAATAGTAGTAAATTCCATTCTGCTCTCCTTTTTATCGTTCTTTTGCGAGTGTTGCCTAAAACAATCTTATTATATGTATTACAGCTACTTCATGTCAAGGAAGTTTGCCCATTCTGTCAAGACTCTTTAGAAATGTCCTCTGGTGGATGAAAGCTTAGCCTTGTCGGGATACCTCTACAATGTTAGAATATGCTGAGTTCATGAGTGCAAGGCTATGTCACAAGATACTATTGTCATCAAGGGGGCACGGGAGCATAATCTCAAGAACATTAGTGTGGAGGTACCGCGAGATAAGCTGGTAGTTATCACTGGTGTTTCTGGGTCAGGGAAGAGCTCGCTTGCCTTTGATACTATCTATGCTGAGGGACAGCGACGCTATATGGAATCTCTCTCTGCCTATGCCCGCCAGTTCTTGGGACGGATGGAGAAGCCCGATGTGGACTATATAGAGGGACTGAGTCCTGCTATCTCTATTGACCAGAAGGGTGCCTCCCACAATCCCCGTTCGATAGTAGGAACAGTAACTGAGATTTACGATTACTTGCGTCTTCTCTTCGCGAGAGTGGGACACCCACATTGTCCGCGGTGCGGACGCGAAATCTCTCGCCAGTCGGTACAGCAGATTGTAGACTCTATCCTGGCACTTTCTGAAGGAAAGCGCATCATGGTCATAGCACCCCTGATTACCGACCGCAAGGGTGAACACCAGGCAATCTTCGATGACTTGCGAAAGACAGGATTTGTCCGTGTAAGAGTAGACGGACGTATCTATGACCTCTCAGAGGAGTTCCAACTAGATAAATACAAGAGGCACTCCATTGAGGTAGTAATTGACCGTCTGGTCACAGGGCAATCCCTGGAGCACAGCAGGGTAGCTGACTCCGTAGAAACTGCTCTCAAGCTAGGGGATGGTGTAGTCTTGATTTCTGTGGCTGATGGAGAGGAGTTACTCTTCTCTGAGCATTTTGCCTGCGTGCATTGTGGGATTAACCTGGGAGAGATAGCTCCTCGCACCTTCAGCTTTAATAATCCACACGGAGCCTGTCCTGCATGCACCGGTTTGGGCATAAAGCTGGAAGTTGACCCTGAGCTTGTTATCCCTAATAAGAAACTCTCACTGGCAGAAGGTGCCATTCGACCATGGATGAGCACTCAGTCTCCCAGTTTAACGCACTTCGCCCTGGTGGATTCTCTGGCAAAACGCTATGGTTTTTCTACCCATGTGCCCATCAGCCAACTGAGCAAGCATCACCTCAACCTTATTCTTTATGGAAGCAACGGGGATTATTTTCCCCTCCACTATCGTAATAGCCACAACAGGACACAGGAATATTCCACTTCCTACGAGGGAGTGATACCCAATCTGGAGCGCCGCTATAGGGAAACGGAATCAGATTACATCCGCTCTGAAATTGAGCGATATATGTCTACGTGTCCCTGTCCTACCTGCCAGGGGAAACGACTTAAGCCTGAAGCACTGGCAGTGACTATTGGAGGCAAGAACATTATCGATGTAATCTTGATGTCTGTAAGTGGGGCACTGGAATGGGTGCACTATATCAGTGAGGGACACCCTGTCCTCAGTGAGAGGGAACTAATCATTGCCCATCAGATACTTAAGGAGATACGAACTCGCCTGGGATTTCTTGTTGATATTGGACTAGATTACCTCAGCCTGGACCGCCCCTCCTCGACCCTGAGTGGTGGAGAGGCACAACGAATCCGCCTGGCAACTCAGATAGGTAGTGGGCTTATGGGGGTAATCTATATCTGTGATGAACCTACAGTAGGGTTACATGCTGCTGATGATGCACGCCTTATCTCAACTCTGGAACGGCTGCGAGACCTGGGGAACACCATAATCGTAGTAGAACATGATGAGGCGATGATGCGAGCCGCTGACCATATCATTGATATGGGGCCTGGTGCCGGTGAGCATGGTGGTAGAGTTATTGCTACCGGAACTATCGAGGATATCAAACACAACCCCCAGTCGCTAACAGGACAATATCTTTCAGGAACGAAGGAAATGCCCGTCCCACTACGCCGCCGCACGGGGGCAGGAAAGAAACTGCTCATCAAGGGTGCTAGAGCTAACAATCTAAAAAACATTGATGTTGCTATCCCGCTAGGGATGTTCGTGTGTGTCACTGGTGTATCAGGTAGTGGCAAGAGTACTCTTATCAATGAGATACTATATAAAAGGCTGGCTCAACTATTCTACCATGCCAAGGATAGACCCGGTGAGTGTAAAGGAATACTTGGTGTGGAGCATATTGATAAGGTAGTCAATATTGACCAGTCACCTATCGGGCGCACCCCCCGCAGTAACCCTGCAACCTATACAGGGACATTCACTCCTATTCGTGAACTCTTTGCCACTGTTCCGGAGGCACGGATGCGAGGGTATACCCCTGGTCGCTTCTCCTTTAACCTCAAGGGAGGGCGATGTGAATCCTGTCAGGGACAGGGGTCTGTCCAGATTGAGATGCAATTCCTCCCTGATGTTATCGTTCCATGTGAAGTATGCAAAGGGAAACGCTACAACCGTGAGGCTCTAGAGATCCATTTTAAGGGTAAGAACATCGCTGATGTGTTAGAGATGAGTATAGAGGAGGCTCTCTCATTCTTTAAGAACCACCCCAGAATCAGAGCTAAGCTGGAAACCCTCTATAATGTGGGTCTGGGTTATGTTAAGCTGGGGCAGCCTGCCACTACCCTCTCCGGGGGTGAAGCCCAAAGGGTGAAGTTAGCCAGTGAACTCTCACGCCGCTCTACCAGCAAGACGCTTTATATTCTGGATGAACCTACTACAGGACTATCCTTTGAGGATGTAGCAGTACTGCTGAAGGTGCTGCACCAATTAGTTGATGCTGGCAATACCATGATTGTAATTGAACATCACCTTGATGTAATCAAGAATGCTGACTATATCATTGACCTGGGTCCAGGCGCTGGTGACCGCGGTGGGTATGTGGTAGCTACGGGGACTCCAGAGGATATCGCTCAAAAGGCAGATTGTGCTACAGGACGATATCTCTTGCCAAGGTTACAGAAGGATGCTCTCCATTCTATGGCTGTACTATGACAATAGCAAATATCACAACCCTTGCTGCAGAAATCAGGAGAATGGATTCCTCCTCTTGAGGATCGCCCCGGATATCGGCTTGTGAGTCTAAATTGCTAGATAAGTATATTTGATAGTTCATCCAGACGGCTTATCCTGGGACAATCAATGATTTCATCACATAGGTGATAACGGTCAATAAGAATAGGCTTTATGCCTGCACCACGAGCCCCGATTACATCTGAGCTATACTGGTCACCCACATGAGCTGCCTCTGAGGAAGTTACTTTAGCTCGGTGTAAAGCTGCCTGAAAGATAGCCGGCTGGGGCTTGTCAGCACCAACCTCAGCCGAGGTGACGATAAAGTCAAGAAGTGGGATGAGCTTCAACTCATTACAGATATCAAGCATATCTTTCCTAATGTTGGAGATAACTCCCATGACCAGACCACGCTGTTTCAGCATGTTAAGAGTCGGCAGAACATCATCATAAAGAGCAAAACCTGAGTTTTCAACTAATCTCCATACCCTCTGAATAACTCGCAAGAGAAGCTCATCATCAATGGTTATTCCTCCCCCCTGTAACACAGTGCGCTCATATTGGATATAGACCTCCCTTTGCTCCTGAGGTGTCCTTGCCCTTATCGGATAGCGAGCCTCTTCATCAAACCATAGTTGGTCAGCCTGAGCCAGACTCTGAGCCAACCCCTCTGCCTCTACAGCAATACCCAGTTCATTACAGGCTGAGGCATGCAATCCTTCTCGAGGGGGATAGTAATAAGCCAGAGTATTAAACCAATCGAAGAAAACGGCTTTAATCATATCAAAAACCTAACTTTCACATCTCTCAGTAGATACAAAAAAGAGGCGGCGAGCGGATTCGAACCGCTGAATAAGGGTTTTGCAGACCCTCGCCTTAACCACTTGGCCACGCCGCCACTATAAAACAGGTAGAAAGGAAGCTTTCTCCCAAGAGCAAAAGTGCCGAGGAGGAGATTTGAACTCCTACGAGCTTACGCTCACCACCCCCTCAAGATGGCGTGTCTACCTATTCCACCACCTCGGCAATCCTATTTAAAGACAAACACATTACAGGTTCCTTGGGCAATCACGTCCTTACCAAAGCACTTCCCTTGTGAGGGATTATCCTTTATTGGCTCAAAAAACTTGCAATCTTGGCATTGCCTCCCTACTGGTCCCTGCGGCTCATACTTCACTTCCATTTTGACTCCTTTTTATTTGGCAGGGGTGGCAGGGCTCGAACCCACGACCTGCGGTTTTGGAGACCGCTGCTCTCCCAACTGAGCTACACCCCTACTTCGTGATTAATTATAACTGAAAGGCTAGAGCAAGACAATAGAATGTCTCTTACAATACTTTTAGTGCTTCTGGAAACTTTAGAATAGGATAGTCTCTTCTTATGATTAGCTATTGTAGCGCCGATAGCCATTGTAGCGCCGAGGTTTATCCGGTTATCGTAGCGCCGAGGTTTATCCTCGGCAGGGGTGGGGGACAAGCCCCCACGCTAC
>JAUWOP010000047.1 GCA_030612045.1 Chloroflexota bacterium
CAGTTTGTCATTCCGTGCTTGACACGGAATCCATCCCCTAGACCTTCTGGATTCCTGCTGGAGTTTACCCCGTACTTGATACGGGGCAGGAATGACATGGGGTACCCTATTGTCAGGTCATTTAAGAGACACTGCACTAGCGTTTATTCCGAAAATAGACTGGACCCCCACATCTGTCATTACGAGCATCCGACCCGCCGCTGCGCTGGGCGGGTTATATCAGAAAGGAACTCTGAGTTCCTTAGGAGGAGCACACTCATTCTGTCATTGCGAGGAGCGTAGCGACGAAGCAATCTCGCTGGGGGGAGAAGGAGAATGATGAGATTGCTTCGCGGAGTTTACCCTGAGCTGCATGTTGAGATTCTTCGCGGAGCCTGTGCTGAGGAACGAAGTGCTCAGAATGACAGAAGGCGAAGGGCTCGCAATGACAATAAGAGAGAATCATTTTAATGATTCGTTGGTGGGCAGCCGCCCATGAGTGTTTGTTTAGTATCTCAGGTTTTGACTTTAGAAGGAGGATATTTTATGACAGGTCGCGCAAGTAAGCTGCGTCCTTTTATAGAGCCTGAATCGGTAGTTTTTGTGGGCATAACCAGGGAGACAGGGCTTGGCAGCTTCAATGCCATAGAGAATCTGCTGCGATATAAGTACGGAGGAAAGGTTTACCTGGTAAATCCCAAAGCTGAGGAAATTCTGGGAATGAAGAGCTATCCTAGCGTTAGTGCTCTCCCTGAGAAGGTTGACCTTGCAGTAGTCCTAACCTCACGCACTATAACCCCTGGAATTATCAGGGAATGTGCTGCCAAGGGTATTCCTGCTGCGATAATAATGGGGCAGGGCTTCGCTGATGCCACAGATGCACTCGGTAAACAGCTACAGGAGGAAATCATTCATATTGCTAGAGAAAGTGGCATAAGGATAATGGGGCCTAACACTGTTGGAGTTGCCAATGCCTTTACCGACTTCAGTACCTCATTTATGTGGATGAAGATGGAAGAGGTGCCTGTAGGAATAGTGTGTCAGAGTGGGGTCTTCTTTGGCAGGTTTCATGATCTGACATTGCTGGGGAAAGGGATTGACCTGGGGAATGCCTGTGACATTGACTTCGCTGATGCTCTGGAATACTATGAGGATGACCCTCAGGTGAAGGTGATAGTGCTGCATATTGAGGGTATGCCCAACGGAAGACGCTTCCTGGAGGTAGCACGGCGGGTTGCTCAGAAGAAGCCTATTATTGCTCTCAAGGCAGGGAGAGGTGAGAGGTCGAGGAAAGCAATCCAGACTCATACTGGCTCAATGGTGGGTAGAGATGAAAGCTGGGATGCTGCATTTAAGCAGTGTGGGATAATTCGGCTAGATGATGTTGATGAAATCCGAGATGTGGTGCAGAGTTTCATCTGCCTGCCTCCCCTTAAGGGAAACAGAGTAGCTGCTGCATCTTTTAGTGGTGCAGGGGTTAACATTACCCTTGATGCCTGCGAGAGACATAACCTCAGAATAGCAAGTTTATCACCAGAGACTGAAAAGAAACTGGAGGATATATCGCCACTCTGGTTGGGCACCGGTAATCCAATGGATATTTGGCCCTCTATGGTAGCCTCCGAGCAACCGATTGGTGAAACATTTGCTTCAGGAGTGAGAATTCTCCTTGAGGACCCTAATGTAGATGCTCTTTTTATCATCGCTGGTGCATGGATGGAGCAGTTTAATCCTTCTCTTAGTCAGGTAATTATTAAAATGACTGAAGGTTTTCCTGATAAGCCCATAGTATGTTGGGCATATGAGACATGGACGATTGATACCACCGTTAAGGATTTAGCGGAGAAGATAGAAAAGGAAGGAAGGTCAGTAATGTTCTCGTCAGTAGAAAGGGCAATACGGACACTGGGAAGACTTGCTAAATATTGGGATTTTCGCCGCCGGAGTGCAATACCTCTTGGGGAAATGGAGAGATGAGAGACCGTCTGTTAAAGATTCTATCCCACAGGGAAAAGCAACATCTCTCACCAAAAGGACTCACTGCCTCAGCGGTTCTGGTTCCTCTTTATCAGAAGGATAATAAGACCTGTATTCTGTTTACTAAGCGAACAGAGACAGTAATGGCACATAAGGGGCAGACTTCTTTCCCTGGTGGTAGCTGTGAGCCAGAGGACAAAAGCACACAGGACACTGCTTTGCGGGAAAGCTATGAGGAAATTGGACTTGCGCCAGAGGATGTGGATGTACTGGGGGAGCTGGATGATACTATAACCCATAATACCGGTTATATAATCTTCCCTGTCGTAGGATTCATACCCTATCCCTATCAATTCAGGCTTAGTGCCGATGAGGTAGAGGAGATAGTCGAAATACCCCTGGAAGCGCTGCAAGATAAAAGGAATTTCAGGGAAGAGGTGGAGGAGTATGAGGGCAAGCTATGTCCAGCTTACTTCTGTAACTATGAGGAGCAAGCAATCTGGGGAGCAACTGCCCGAATAATCCATAACCTGGTAGAGATACTCTCAGAGTAGGTGTTCAGTATAGAAGATGCCTCCCATTATCCCGGAAGTAAGCCAGTGCAGGGTTTACGAAGAGAATAGGTGTTGCAAAAAGAAGGTATGAGCACGCATCGTATTGAGCATGACCTTTTGGGTACTATGAGTCTGCCTCATGATACCTACTGGGGTATCCATACCGAAAGAGCATCTCACAACTTCCACATCAGTGGCTACAAGGTGAACCCCTCTCTAATCAAAGCCCTGGCAATGGTGAAGAAGGCTTGCTGCCAGGCAAACTATGAGCTTGGCTACTTGAACAGCGTAAGCGTTACGAGAAAAGAGAAGGCAGAAGCTATTGTACTTGCCTGTGATGAAATTATTGAAGGACACCTCTTAGACCAGTTCCCTGTTGATGCCCTCCAGGGAGGCGCCGGGACATCAACAAACATGAATATAAACGAGGTTATCGCCAATCGGGCAATCGAAATCTTAGGGGGAGAAAAAGGGGATTACTCGGTCGTCCATCCTTTAGAGGAGGTAAATCTACACCAATCCACCAACGATGTTTATCCTACAGCGATAAGGGTGGCTGGTATCTACGGATTGAGACAACTCAGCCAGGCAATCACCAAACTGCAGGGAGCTTTTCAACAAAAAGAGAAGGAGTTCGGAAAGATTGTAAAAATCGGACGGACGGAGCTCCAGGAGGCAGTACCCATCACCCTGGGAGCTGAATTTGCCGCTTTTGCTGAAGCAATATCCCGAGATAGATGGCGGACCTTTAAGTGTGAGGAACGCCTTCGAGTAGTAAACCTGGGGGGCACAGCAGTGGGCACAGGATTAACTGCCCCTCGTGACTATATTTTCCTTGTTATTGAGAAGTTGCGTGATGTAACCGGGCTTGGCATCTCTCGGGGCGAAAATGTAATGGGAGAAACTGCTAATGCTGACCCGTTTGTCGAGGTTTCCGGCATCCTGAAGGCACATGCAGCAAACCTGGTCAAGATAGGTAATGACTTGAGGTTATTAAACCTCTTAGGTGAAATAAAGCTGCCTTCTCTGCAAGCAGGCTCTTCCATTATGCCTGGTAAGGTCAATCCGGTTATGCTTGAGGCAGCCGCTCAAGTAGGAATGAAGGTGATGGCGAACGACTATATTATCTGTGAGGTGGTGAGTAGAGGAACACTCCAGATAAATGAATTTCTGCCCCTCCTTGCCCATGTATTCCTGGAATCTATGGATATGCTTGTCAATGTAAATCTTCTCCTGGCGGAGCATATAAAGGGTATTGTCGCTGATGAAGAAAAGTGTCGGGAGTATTTCGATGAAAGTCCGGTCATTATCACCGCTTTTTTGCCGTTGATTGGGTACGAGCGAGCTACAGAATTGGCACAGGAGTTCTCCAACAGCAGCAAGAGAAATATGAGGCTATTTCTTGAGGAAAAATTAGGGAAGGAGCTGGTTGACCGCACCATCTCCCCCTATAGACTGACCGCACTGGGGTATAAGAACTATGAACCAGACACCAAAAGGGAATAGGCTGCACATTGCCTTGTTTGGCAGAACGAATGTAGGTAAATCAAGCCTCTTGAATCTCATCATCGGGCAGGACATTGCTATCGTCTCCACTGTGGCAGGAACTACCACAGATGTGGTGGAAAAGGCAATGGAGCTTCTGCCGTTAGGTCCCGTGCTATTTCTGGACACCGCCGGTCTGGATGATACCTCTGCTCTCTCCACTCTCAGACTGGAAAAGACTCATAAGGTCTTCGATAGAACAGAGGTTGTTCTGCTTGTTATTGAGCCTGAGGTATGGTCAGACTATGAAGAAGATGTAGTAAGTGAAGCAAAGAGGAGAAAGATTCCCCTCATCGTGGTAATAAATAAGATAGATATAAAAAGTCCTTCGGAGGATTTTGTTGCCCTGGTCAACCAGAGGGTAGGAGTAGGGGCGTATAGTAATACGCCCCTACTCTTCTTCTCAGCTACCGACTGGGCAAAAAGAGATGATTATGTAGAGCCGCTAAAACGACACCTGATTGAGGTTTGTCCTGAGGATTTTGTGCAGCCGCCACCGCTAATTGGTGACCTTCTTCCTTCTGGAGGGCTGGCAGTGCTTGTCGTCCCCATAGATTTGCAGGCACCGAAAGGGAGGCTCATCCTGCCCCAGGTGCAGACCATTCGGGACGCTCTGGACAACGATGCCACCGTGATGGTAGTAAAGGAGAGGGAGCTTGCCTATGCCTTGCAGCGGCTCAATGGACTGCCGGACATTGTAGTTACGGATTCGCAGGTGGTATTGAAGGTAAGTGCTGATGTGCCTAAAGAGGTGAACTTCACCACCTTTTCCATTCTTTTCTCTCGATACAAGGGAGATTTAGTGGAAATGGCACGGGGAGTAGCTCAAATAGAGAAGTTAAATCCTGGCGATAAGGTATTAATTGCCGAGGCATGCACTCATCATCCTATTGAAGATGACATTGGCAGGGTAAAGATACCCCGCTGGCTGAGGCAATATGTAGGTGGCGAACTAGATGTAGATGTATGTGCTGGGAGGGATTACCCTGATAACCTTGAGGAGTACAAGCTAATCATTCACTGTGGGGCATGTATGATTAACCGAAGAGAGATGCTGAACCGAATCCAGCAGGCAAAAGAGGCAAAGGTGCCCATCACCAACTATGGGGTATGCATCTCCTTCCTGCAAGGGGTGATAAACAGGACCCTCCGCCCCTTCCCCGCGGCACTGCTTGCCTTTGAGAGGGAGAGACATAAGGGAGTTCAGCCAGGGGGAGCATATGTGAGGTGAGTTCAGGATATACTGTTAGTGTTCACTTGCTGAGGCACAGTTTAGCTACTCAATCTCTTGGAAAGTAGGGTGGATCTAAGATATACTTAAGAGCTTTTAGGACATACGAGCAGTAAAACAACGGAAATATACACACATGTAAGCAATAAAGATTTGAGTAAGATAAAAAAAGCTCGTTAGATTCAATAATGAGGAATCGCATATTGAAAATGAGGTTGAAGGAGATGGAGGTTAACAGTCAGCTAAAAAGAAACATACACGGAGTAAGTTTCAGATATAATACCAGTTTGGGTGGATATACAACATTAATGTCGGATAGACTGAAGTTGGGTGAAATCTGGTAGGGGGTGAGTCAATGACAAAAGAGACTACCATTCAGAAATCGCTTGTCGAGCAGATCCTCGACGAGGTGTTTGCAACAATCGAAGGAAGGGAGGAGTTCGATGCTCCGACAATTCAAAAGCTCAAGCAGTTAGCCATAAGTGGTGATCTGAGGAAAGCACCGCAGGTTGCTAAAGCTATCAAGTCAGCATCGAGGGAAACACTATGAGAATGCTTGAACTTGAGATTCACAACGTGCGTGGCATTCCCAACCTACTACTGAAACCAAACGGCAAAAACCTTGTCGTTTGGGGACCGAATGGCTCAGGGAAGAGCGCAGTGGTAGATGCGATTGATTTCCTACTCACGGGCCGAATTTCGCGCTTGACAGGTAAGGGGACTGGCGGCATTACGCTGAACAAATATGGACCACACGTTGATCACAAGCCAGAAGAGGCAACGGTGCGTGCCATAGTTCAGTTGCCAGGGTTAAAGGGTCCAGTAGAGATAAGACGCTGCATGGCGGATCCCAACACCTTGGAATGTGACGAGAGTATGAGGCAACACCTCGAACCAATTATGATGCTTGCCAAGCGAGGGCAACATGTTCTAACCAGGCGTGATATACTTAGGTATATCACGGCTGAAGCCAGTACCCGAGCTCAGGAGATTCAAGCTCTTCTGAACATTACCGAAATCGAGGAGATCAGGAAAACACTTGTCAAAGCCCAGAACGATCTCGAGGGAGACTGCCGAGACGCAAAGCGTGCTGTGGAAACAGCAAGAGGGGCGGTCAATGCAACAGTCCAAGAGACGACCTTCAGCGAAAACATCGTTTTGCAATTTGTTAATCAAAATCGTGCGGTTCTAGGTGGTCAGCCTATTTCAACCCTCCGCTCTACAGAGTTGAAAACAGGGCTTAAATCGCCTACCGTTGTCTCGAGCGACAAGGCTGTCAATGTCACACTGCTTGAGAGAGACGTCCAGAACCTTCGCAACGTGACATTAGAACAAAATCAAGCAGAGATCGCCAAAAATGATAAGCAACTACGCGATTTAATAGCAACCGTCCGGTCTGAGCCTCAGTTGTTGCATGCTCTTTCACGTCTGCAATTGACTAATCTAGGTATTACATTGATTGACGAGACCGGCAATTGCCCATTATGTGACACCCCCTGGCCTCCTGGTAAGCTGCGCGAATATCTGAAACAACGGTTGTCCACAGCGCAGGTTGCAACACAACATCAGGAACGTATCACGGAGATATCCGCCACGATTGCTGGCTCTGTCAATGGTACCATCGCAAGCGTTCAGAAAGTCATCGGTGCGGCGCAGCTTGTGGGTCTCAAAGGTGAGGTCTCACTACTTCAATCCTGGCTCGGTAATTTGCGGGAGCTTTCAAGTGCGCTAAGCACTGCCGTAGAGAAATATCCAGTCCCTCACTTTGGATTGGATCAGGTTCAGCGGATGCTTGCTCCTGCCGATGTTGACCAGACACTGACCTATATTCACACAGCAATCAAGGCTAAATACCCAGAGGCTACGCCAGAACAAAATACCTGGGATACCTTAACACGCCTCGAAGAGAATTTAAAGGCTCTCGAAAGTGCCGAAAGTAAGTTCAAGAATACGGAGTTGTCCCTGAAAAGAGCGAACATACTGTTGCGTAGTTTCCTAAGCGCAAGAGACAGTGTTCTGGGAAAACTTTATGACACCATTAGAGACCGATTCGTGGAGCTGTATCGGCAGTTGCACGGAATCGATGAAAACAAGTTTACAGCGAAAATCGAACCTGCGGAAGCTGGACTCGATTTCGAAGTGGATTTTTACGGACGTGGTATGCATCCACCCCATGCCCTTCACAGTGAAGGACATCAAGATAGCATGGGACTTTGCCTATATTTAGCTTTGGCTGAGCGCTTGACTGAAGGCTTGATTGATTTAGTCATCCTTGATGACGTAGTGATGTCTGTTGATGCTGACCACCGTAGGCAGATTTGCCACCTCTTAGCAACTTCCTTCCCTGGGCGACAGTTCCTTGTCACAACGCACGACAGGACATGGGCCAATCAGCTAAGAAGCGAAGGCGTCGTGGACTCACGAGGAACTGTTGAGTTCTACAACTGGCACATCGAGACCGGACCGCAGGTGAATTACCAAGTGGATATGTGGGAACGAATAGAGGAAGATCTTCAGAAAAATGATGTTCCAAGTGCAGCCGCTAGACTACGCCGAGGTTCGGAGGAGTTCTTCGGCACGGTGTGTGAGTCTCTTCGAGCACTGGTAATATGCAAATTGAGTGGACGATGGGAACTGGGGGATTTTCTTCCCGCAGCAATGAGTCAATACCGTGAGTTGCTAAAGCAGGCAAAAGGTTCAGCAAACTCATGGAATGATCGGGATAAACTTGAGATGCTTAATGAGATGGGGAGCACTGCAATCACAATTTTCGTTCGCACCCAGGCCGAACAATGGGCTGTCAATGCAAATGTCCACTATAATAGCTGGGCTAATTTCTCTGAACCTGACTTCCGACCTGTAGTGGAGGCATTTCAAGACCTATATGGTCTATTCGTATGTAGCAAATGTGGTGGGATACTGCACGTTGCTACTACAGGGACCAAGCTTGAAGCTGTTCGCTGTAACTGTGGAAAGGTAGACTGGAATTTGGTGGAGAAAGGCAAAAAGAACTAGCCTTGCCGGACTCCACATAACATGGTGTAAAAGACTACGCTTCGCTCCGCCCAAATTTGGTTTTGCCGAACTTCTTTTACACCGAAGCTGTTAGGTTGAAATTATTGTTCATTGAAGGAGAGTCTAGGAAATGAATCCAGATGAAGAAGATAAAAAAGAACAGAACAGACTACTTGGATTTTTGGCATTTCATGAAACATTGTCTCATGATGGATATCTTGGGGCAATTCTTGTTACTGATATTCACGGGATACCCCAGGAATTTAGATGCACGCATCCAGTCAAACCAACCACTATTCAAAAGCCACTTTATGGAAATATGTTAGAGCCTTACATAGGGGTCAACCTGTGCGGAATACCGCTGATTCAGTCAATACAAAATAAACCGTCCTTAGTAGTGGTTCATCAGGAGTTTCTCCTCGATGTGAGAGCAGCAAGCTCTTGCCCAGTCATATTTATTCGCAGAGCAGGGGAGGCAATAGATATAACATCTGACAGTTCAGAAGCTGCATTAAGAAGGGAAAGAGTTGACTGCTCTAATGGAAGGTTTCAGCCGATCATACTTTCGCCATGCCCTGACTTTAATGATGATACGGCATTTGCAACAGAAATTTTCAAGTCAACCTTCAGCTATTTCGATCCTCTTGAACCATTCGAGAGAATGGCAAAGGCAATCGAGGTGCTTGGTAAACAAGACAAAAAGTTTCAATAAGGGATAATATGATGCGTTTAAATAATCTTAAGTTCTCAGAAAGAGCGAAACTAAGGTTGTTGAGAACAATATTTCCAGTCGAGAGAAGAGAGATACTTTTACTTGACAGATTAGAGGTGGAGCTTAAGGAAGCGGGGATAAACTATATTGATATTTCGGCCATCTTCTTGCCACAGATTACCAATGACTCCTGCCCTGCTGAACCCGAACTTGCTCAGTGGAGTCCAGGCATTGAAGAACCCGAGGCAGAGGATCTTAGTGCATGGCTTGAGGAACTGTTATTATATCCGCCGATAGAGTCCTTCGCAGTCTCTATCGGTATACCAAGAAGGGCAGGAAAATCATATGGGGCAAGCGAAGCAGAAAGTAGGCAAATATCCTTTCCTGGACTAGAGGATGAGGACAAGAGGTGTATTCACGGATTAAAGAAGAACTCGTGCTCTATCTGTATCGAAAAGGAAAGGCAAGCTAGAGAAAAAGTTTCTCCTCACATTGATCCATTTGACCTGATTTTCCCTATTCTCCAACCCCCGCTGGGAGGGGAATTTGATAATCCGATAGCCTTTCCTCCTGGAATGGAATTGTATGATTTCCAGCGTGAAGGCGTCAAATTCCTTGCGGAGCACGAACGAGCCTTACTTGGTGACGAAATGGGGTTGGGTAAGTCAATACAGGCTATTGTAGCTATTAGATTCTTGGTTCGTACGGGAAGAGTAACTAACGGCCTCATACTTTGTCCTAAGTCTGTCCTAACAGATTGGGAGAAAAAACTATGGGATTGGGCACCAGAATTGAGGGTAGTAAAAGTGCGCGGGATGAGAGAGCAAAGACAGATATGGTGGAATAGTCCCGCACACATCTACTTGACAACTTATGAGACTTTAAGACAAGATTTATCTGGTTCACTTGGGGGAAATGATAGTACTGAAGATATAGTAAGGAAACAATTTGATTTTGCTATCTTAGATGAAATCCAAAAGGTAAAAAATCCAGGTGCTAGTGTAACTAAAGCAACACGGATGATTGATGCCCAAATTCGTTGGGGGCTGTCCGGGACACCCTTGGAAAATCGTCTAGAGGAATTGGTCTCTATTTTTGCCTATCTTAAACCGGGTCTCTTACATTATGATAATGTAGCAATACCTTGGAAAATGAAGGAGGCTATTAAACCCTATTTCCTGAGGAGGCGAAAAATAGATGTCTTGCCGGAATTACCTGAAAAGATTTGCGAGGAGGTATGGCTTGAACTCTCCCCTGGTCAGAGAGAAGCCTATGACAGAGCAGAACAAGAGGGCATTGTAGCTTTAAATGAGCAGGGGGATTCAGTGACGGTTCAGCATGTTCTCGCCCTTATTACAAAACTCAAGCAAATTTGCAATATGGATCCAGTCTCTAAGGAGAGTTGCAAGCTGGAATACTTGTTAGAGAAATTAGAGGAGATTTCTGAGCAAGAGGATAAGGTTCTGGTCTTTTCTCAATATCCAGATAAGACACTTAAATTTTTGGAGCCAGAGCTTAAGCAATTTAGTCCCCTTGTCTACCACGGCTCGCTTTCATATTACCAGCGAGACGACATAGTTAGGGGATTTCAGGAGGAGGAAGATAGCAAAGTTCTCTTAATGTCTGTTAAAGCAGGAGGGTTGGGGCTAACCTTAACTAGGGCTAATCATGTATTTCACTTTGATTTGTGGTGGAATCCATCTGTTGCCGACCAAGCTGAGGGTAGGGTTCATCGGATAGGTCAAAAGAAGACGGTTTTTGTCACCTCTCTTTTTACAATGGATACCATTGAGAAGAAGATACAGGACATTCTTGCAAGAAAGCGCGAGCTTTT
Source organism: Chloroflexota bacterium (assembly GCA_030612045.1). Taxonomy (GTDB): domain Bacteria; phylum Chloroflexota; class Dehalococcoidia; order UBA2247; family JAUWOP01; genus JAUWOP01. The sequence goes on from JAUWOP010000047.1 coordinate 10,848, forward strand.
CAAGGAGGTTATCGATGATTTGAGTGATACACATCTGTCAAAAGCCCTAACTAAGGACGAACTATTTAGCTTATTTAACCTTCAAAAGGGAAAGCGTGCTACACCAAAAACTTCATTCACAGGGAAAGATATATTGAATCAAAGTTCACCACAACAATTTGAAAGGCTGGTCGCTGACCTTTATGAAAAAATGGGGTATCAAGTGAAGCTAACTCCTCAAACCAGAGATCAAGGCATCGACATTTATGCGAAACATATAACTGAAACTGGAACCGAATATTTGGCTATCCAGTGCAAGCATTATCCCAATGGGGTGGTGGGAGTTGAGCATGCCAGATCTTTGTACGGAGTGATCCAAGCCGAGCCAGGCATTACAAAAGGGATTTTGGTCACAAGTGGTGAATTCTCCAGGGAGTGCAAGGAATTCGCAAGAGGAAAGCGTATCGAGCTTTTTGACAGTAAATACCTCCGTGGATTGTTGGAAAAATATAATGCCTCGTTTTTAGATTTTAGAGAGGTAGGATAGGAAGACAGCTACTTCGTCTAATACACTGTTTGTGGCTTACTGCATTCGCCCAAACCTTTTGGGCTTCACAAATAGTGGGAACCTTTAGCGAAACAGTGAGAATGATACACAAACTCGGGGATGTGAGATAATGTCACAACTAAGTTTCTTTGAGAAGGATGAAGTCTTAACGAAAGCTCCTGTGAACACAGTGAATCACACAAGCTGTCAGCGTATTGAAGACAAGTTTGCTCACCTACTACATGAAGACCTCCAATTAGCAAATTTGGTTTCCTATGTGGGCAATAAGGGGATACCTGTCCTCCGCCTTTACCGCTATAAGGAAGCCTTCGCCTTTAGCTTCGTTGAGGATTTCATTTCGCGGTTTGGCTTGGGTGAAGAAGACTATATCTTCGACCCTTTTTGCGGGATGGGAACAACCCTGTTCACGGCTTCTCAAAAAGGCATCCCTTCTATTGGGGTGGATAAACTTCCTATTGCTACATTTATCGCTCAAACGCTGCCTCTGTTTTACTCACTTAGACCCGGCCAAATCAGAGACGCATTTGAGCTATTAAAGACCAGGGTTCAGCAAGCGCCTCCTGCTGCAGTTGCTCTGGATGTTGCCATTATGAAAGTAGCCTTCCCTCCTGATACGCTGCTGGCACTGCGAAAATGGAAAACTGCCATAGACAGCCTGGAATCACCTATCAAGGATATTCTCCTGCTTTTGTTCTTTTCGGTCCTGGAGCCATGCAGTTACACCTCCAAAGATGGGCAGTTCTTGCGTCTGGTTCGAGAAAAGAAGATTGCCGATCCAGAAGAGGCACTGGAGAATAAAGTGAACGAAGCAGAAAGAGATATACAACTGGTCAGGAACCTCAAATGGGACCAATCGGTTCGGTTGCCGTCTGTTTATCCGGGAGATACCCGTGACCTTACTGAGATAACCTTCGCGCGGCAGCCGACGGCTATTATTACATCTCCACCTTATGCCAATCGCTATGATTATACACGCACATACTCTCTGGAACTTTGCTTCCACTTCGTCCGAAACTTTGCCGAACTGAAAGATCTCCGATTCGGTATTCTTCGTTCACACATTGAATCGAAGGTAGACTCCCATGAACAACCGCCACACCCAGTGGTTAAGGAAGTGGTAGATATTCTTAGAAAAAGAGGTAAGTTGCTTAATAATCCACGAATACCGGATATGCTCACAGGCTATTTTGTAGATATGCAGAAGGTAATCAGAGAGTGGGCGCGGGTCTTGGCACCGGGGGCAAGGGTTGCTATGGTCGTCGATAATGTAAGGTTCGAGGGAGAGTTGTTGCCTGTTGACCTTGTGCTTTCGGAGATGGCAGAAGAGGCAGGATTCCGAGTTGAAGACATCCTTATTGCTCGATACAAAGGGAACAGTTCTCAACAGATGGGGAAATATGGGCGAGTGCCAGTACGAGAAAGTGTTGTAGTATGGAGTAAGCCATGAAGGAAAAACATTCTGTAAAGTCAAGCGGAGATTACAAGGCATGGACCCTGGATCTGAGGTGGTCCCCAAATTTCGGACAGGTTGTTAAGAGCGGGTTTTGCTCCTAGAATACTAGAATACAAAGAGAGATAGGAGGAGCAGGACATGAAACAGAACCGCAGCAAGCACAGCCCATCATTTAAAGCCAAAGTA
>JAUWOP010000051.1 GCA_030612045.1 Chloroflexota bacterium
CTGTTATCCCTATGTTACGATTCAATCCCGATTTTCGTGCTTGGGCAAAGAAACTGCGGGAGCGCCCAGTCCATGCTAATCCTCTCAATGGGAGATGTTTTCATCTCCAGCAAAGAATGAGCAAGGTTAGGGGTGACAATGTCCCCAACAAGCGTAGAAAAGCTGAAATTGTTGTCCGAAGCTGAGAATTGCCTGCGTCCCGGCATTACTTTTGAAAGTCTGGAAGCAGTCGCCAGTCAAATGGGTGATAATGAATTTGCAGAAATGATGGTGAATGCTCGTTCCAATCTCTTTCAACAAATCACCAGGTTCGCTAACCGAGCTGCCTGAAGCTGCTTCCTTTCTTTTATCCACATATCCACCACTGTCCACAAAGAAAGAAGGGATTATTACTGCTGCCACTATCCTTCAGGCTCATTTTTCAATTAGAATAGACTGCTAGTGTACTCGTTTGTTAATACATCAAGTGACGCATAGCCTCTTTCCTTGCCCTTACGAGCCAAAGGTGGAGATACAAAGCTAATCCTACTCGTACCCCTACTGAGGTTGCGTGGGTACTGGAGTACCTCGCAATTCTATCGTGCCAATTACTATTGGTACCACGAAGAATGAAAGTTTGGTGTATCACAAGATAACCTTTGAAGCTGCCTGAAACTGTATTTTCGTAGTAATGATGCTAAGTAAATGGTTAACCTTCCTTTAACTTTGCTTAATACATTATTAATACCACCTTAATTGTTTGTTAAATTTGTTGTGATACGCTTGAGACAGAAGAAAGAAAAATAAGGAGGAAAGAAAGAATGGGAAGGATAACTGTAGCTCTAGTGGCTCATGATGCCAAGAAGGCAGAAATGGTGAGCTTCATGGAAGGGCATAGGGAGCAACTTGCCGAATGGAATCTGGTAGCCACTCAAGGGACAGGCGAACTAATTCAGCAGCATCTGGATTTGCCGGTGAACCTGTTGCGAAGTGGTCCCCATGGCGGTGACCAGCAGGTTGGCTCCCTGGTAGCTCATGGGATGGTTCACGGAGTGATTTTCCTGCGTGACCCTCTGACAGCACAGCCTCACGAACCAGACATTACTGCCCTTTTACGCTTGTGCGATGTGTATAATATTCCTCTGGCTACCAATCGATCCACTGCTGAAGCGGTGATTCATCTCTTGTCTCTCTGTACCGAAGAGGCACCTCAGCCTGTCCTGGTTTAGGAGGTTCAGAAGGGAAGGGAGAGGTTCTACCGTAATTTATTCAGTATGGAAAGGAGGTGAAAATGATGAAGCGGCGATATCGCAATGAAGCTCTCTATCCCTGCAATGGGCCAATTGACATGAGGCAAATGCCTAAACGCAGGAGAAGGAGGGTGATACAGGGCGAGTGGGAAAGAGAAGCAAACAGTGTCAGGCAAATAAATCTCTGGCTCACGGGGGATGAAAACATCCCCCGCAAAGAATGCCAGGTTGGGGATGACAACATCCCCAACGAGCGGAGACCCCTGAGCTTGTCGAAGGGGAAGGGTCTAAAAGTGGCCAGAGATTCTTCGCCTTCGGCTCAGAATGACATGGGCGAGTAGTTACTAAATCAAAAAAGGTAACCGTTCACCCACTCTCATGTCATTGCGAGGAGCGCAAGCGACGAAGCAATCTCGGTGGGGAAAAGGAAACAACAATGAGATTGCTTCGCTAAAGCTCGCAATGACGCAGGTGAACGATTACCAAAAAAGATAAGGATGTCAAGTAAGAATGTGGGGTAAGAAGTGGTTTTTATTCTCTATGGTAGGGATAATGCTGGCAGGGATATTGCTCTTCCCCGGTTGTGGGGGATTGGGTGAGATTATGGTGGTGTCTCGAGAGGAAGGCTCTGGCACCAGGGCATGTTTTGAGGAGCTGGTGATGGGCAAGGATGGTCCAGCGATAACGGATAAGGCAATCCTGCAAAATTCCAATGGGGCAATACGCACCGCAGTAGCTGGAAGTGAGTCAGCCATTGGCTACCTCTCCCTGGGGTATGTTGATGAATCAGTAAAGGCACTGGCGATTGATGGAACAGCCTGTAGTGTGGAAAACTGCCGCGATGGCAGCTACCCTGTGGTTCGGGCTCTCAATTTTGTTACCAATGGAGACCCCTCAGGTCTGGTAGCCCATTTCATCAACTTCTGCCAGAGTGCTGAGGGTCAGGCAATCGTGGCGGCGGAAGGCTACATCAGCATGGCACCCAAACCATGGGATGCCCCCACTATCCTCTCAGGTGAGATTAGTGAGGCAGGCTCAACTACGGTTCAGCCCCTGGCAGAGAAGCTGGCGGCAAAGTTCATAGTGATGTATCCTGAGGTACACATCACCATCAGTGGTGGGGGTTCCAGTGTAGGAGTTAAGTCTGCCGGTAATGGCACAGTAGACATCGGCGCGGCTTCACGGGAGCTTAAATCCAGTGAACTGGATAAGTATCCCAACCTCAAGACACATGTTATCGCTCGTGACGCTGTAGCTCTAGTGGTTCATCCGGATAATGACATCACCGGGCTGACCAAGGAGCAGGTAAGAGACATCTTTGCTGGCAACATCACAGAGTGGTCGGCGATAGGTTAAACACGGCACAACTCAGGCAGGAGGTGTCCTTACGGAGAAAGGGTGTCTCCTGCCTGTCTTTTAACCTCCGCTTAACATTCTGTTAATCATTTCTTAAAGTTCAGGGGCTATACTTAATATTAATGGTAACTGTTCGTGCTGAGCCTGTCGAAGAATGAACGACCCTTCGACGTAGCTCGGGGTGAACGGATAACACTGCTGGTGAACGGTTACTGTCAATGTCAGAAAGGGGGATAGACACTTCGCTAATCTGAGTAGAGTACTATCGGTATGCCTCCTCCTCTGCTTGCTACTGAGCCTTGCTTTGTCTGTGGGGTGTGGGAGGGATAGTGATGCCATAACCATAATCTCCCGTGAGGAAGGTTCGGGCACCAGAGCCTATTTTAAGAGTACTGTCATGGGGGATACCCTTACTACAGACGGGGCGATACTGCTCCCCTACAACGGAGCCATAAGGAACGCCGTAGCGGGAGACCCTAATGGGATTGGCTACATATCACGAGGATATGTAGACTCAGCAGTAATACCACTGGCTATTGACGGAGTAAGCTGTACTCTGGAGAACTGCCAGGCAGGGAAATACCCTCTCTCCCGTCCTCTCTACTTTCTTACCAGCGGAGAAGCTACGGGCGTAACTGCTGAGTTCATCAATTTTTGTCTCAGTGACGCAGGGCAGACAATCGTAGCTGACGAAGGGTATATCCGTCAAGAAGGCAAACCCTGGGATTCTCCTCAAAAGCTTATCGGGAATATCTCTGAGAGAGGGTCGACCACTATTCAGCCCCTGGCAGAGAAGCTGGCAAACAGATTTATGAAACTCTATCCTGAAGTAACTATCACCATTAGCGGTGGGGGTTCCAGTGTAGGAGTTAAGTCTGCTGGTAATGGCACAGCAGACATTGGCGCTGCTTCCAGAGAGCTTAAATCCAGTGAGATGGAGGAATATCCTGACCTTAAGACACACGTTATGGCCTATGATGCCGTGGCTATCATTGTCCACCCTGATAATCCTGTTCATGGCCTGACCACAGGGGAGGTGGCACAGATATTTGGTGGTGAGATTGCTGATTGGAAGGAATTGGAGTTTGTGGAGTTATAGAGTTGGTGGGGAACTCAAGAGATGAATCGTTATCTAACCGATAAACTCTCGCACTGGGTGGTACTTCTCTGTGCCTTTGTGTCCCTGCTTATCCTGGCTCTTATCGCTATTTTCACCTTCCAGCAAGGATTCCCCGCTTTTCGAGAGATTGGAATAGTGCAATTCTTGACCGGCACAGTATGGAGACCAGGACAGGGTGAGTTTGGTATCCTGACCATGATACTGGGTTCCATCTATGTGACCCTGGGGGCATTGGTGCTTTCTACTCCTCTGGGTGTAGGCTGTGCCATTCTTCTTGCTGAGGTTGCCCCCCATCAGGTTCGGGGGATTCTGCGTCCCATGGTAGAACTTCTGGTGGGTATACCATCAATCGTCTACGGATTGGTGGGAATGATGTTTATTGTCCCCCTGGTACGAGAAATTGGAGGAACAGGCTTCAGTATTCTGGCAGCAGTCATTGTGCTTACAGCTATGGTTCTACCTACAGTGATTACTATTAGCGAGGACAGCATTCGCTCTGTGCCTCAGAAGTATAAAGATGGAGCACTATCTCTGGGGGCTACCCGGTGGCAAACTATCTGGCATGTCACCCTACCAGCGGCACGCTCCGGTATAATCACTGCGGTGGTACTGGGTATGGGACGGGCTATCGGTGAGACAATGGCGATGATTATGGTCATTGGTAATGCGATAAGAATGCCTACCTCACCACTGGACCCCGCCCGCACCCTCACAGGTAATATCGCTGTGGAGATAATGTATGCTGCGGGTATTCATGAGAATGCCCTCTTTGCCACTGGTGTGGTGCTGTTTGTGCTCATTATTGCTCTTAACAGTATCGCCTTTGTTACCAGACAGAGGGAGCAGGAGGCAGAATGAGACTATCACCTAAAACTACCCAGAAGCTTGCATGGGTAGCCATATGGGGCAGTGGTGTCATTACTATATTCATCCTGCTATTTATTGTTGGATATGTTTTTGCTAACGGGGTATCAAGTCTTAGCTGGGATTTCCTGTTTATGCAACCAGCAGGCGGACTGAGTGGTGAAGGGGGGATTTCCACTGTCATTGTATGTACTATCTACCTGGTACTCCTTACTATTGCTATCGTCACTCCACTAGGGGTAGGTGCTGCCATCTACCTTTCAGAGTATGCCTCAGATAACTGGATTACCCGATTGGCGCGCTATGGTGTGGAAACCCTGGCGGGGGTGCCCTCTATTATCTTCGGGCTCTTTGGTTTTGCCTTATTCGTTACCGTCCTGCATTTCAACTTCTCCATTCTCTCTGGTTCCCTCACCCTGGCATGCCTGCTATTACCTACCATGATTTGTGTAACTGAGGAATCAATCAAGATAGTACCTCGTGCTCAGCGAGAGGCATCCCTTGCACTGGGAGCTACCAAGTGGCAGACTATTAGACACGTAGTATTGCCTGCAGCACTACCTGGCATTATTACTGGTATTATCTTGTGTGTAGGACGGGCGGTAGGGGAGACTGCCTGCCTGTATGTTACCCTGGGAGGAAGCGCTGCCATGCCCACTTCACTCCTTTCCGGGGGACGTACTCTCTCACTTCACCTGTATTATTTAGCTATGGATACCCGAGCCTTCGACAAGGCAATGGCTACCGGGGTAATTCTTATCCTGATTATTATCATTATCAACACCCTTACCAACTGGCTATCACAGCGCTATATGGCGAGAGTAAGGGGAACATGAACAACTGTAGGCTGAAGACTGTAGGCTGTTAGATTTCTTCAGTCTTCAGCCTTCAGCCTATCCACCTAGAAAGGAGGTGAACATGGGTATAAAGATGCAAACCTCTTCCTTGAGCTTCTACTATGGAGAGAAGCAGGCATTGGCGAATGTCTCCCTAAAGTTCAGGGAGCAAGAAATTACCGCCCTCATTGGTCCCTCGGGGTGTGGTAAGTCTACTTTTTTGCGCACCCTCAATCGGATGAATGACACCATACCTCACACTCGCTTGGAAGGTGAGGTATTGCTGGACAATCAAAATATTTATGCTCCTGATGCTGATGTGGTAGCAGTCCGAAAGAAAGTAGGTATGGTGTTCCAGCAACCTAATCCCTTTCCCAAATCTGTGTTCAATAATGTTGCCTTCGGTCCCCGGATGTCAGGTAATAATCAAGGGGTTTCTCTTGACGAGGTTGTAGAGGGGAGCTTGCGAGCTGCCGCACTGTGGGATGAGGTCAAGGACAGCCTCCATAAATCGGGGCTGGTTCTCTCGGGAGGGCAGCAGCAGCGGTTGTGCATCGCCCGGGTGCTGGCAATAGAGCCTGAGGTAATCCTGATGGATGAACCCTGCTCTGCTCTTGACCCTATTGCTACCCTGAAGATTGAGGAATTGATGCAGGAACTCAAGAAAAAGTATACTATAATTATAGTAACACATAATATGCAGCAGGCAGCACGGGTATCACAATGGACGGGTTTCTTTCTCATGGGAGAACTAGTGGAATATGGCATAACCAGGGATATTTTTACTAATCCCCAGAATAAGAAGACTGAAGGCTATATTACGGGACGCTTCGGCTAAACCAGGGTAAAGGTTTGATTCATCGTCCTTGTGAGGAGGGTAAAATGCCGCGAGAGGGTTTTGAGCGTCAACTGCAGCAGCTTCAGAATAAGGTGCTGTTTATGGGAAGCATGGTAGAGAAAGCTATCACCCGTTCTATCGAATCAATGAAGAGCAGGAACTTGGAGGCTGCCAGGCAACTAATAGCTGATGACCTGGAGATTAACCAGATACGCTATGAGATTGAAGATGATGCAATTCAGCTAATTGCTACCCAGCAACCAATGGCGGCAGACCTCCGTACCATTATTGCTGTACTGAATATAATTACTGACCTTGAGCGTATGGGTGACCATGCTGAAGGCATTGCCAAAATCACTCTTATGTTAGGGGATGAGCCACCCCTGAAGCCATTTATTGATATACCTCGTATGGCAGACAGAACTAAACACATGTTGCGACGTAGCCTGAGTGCCTTTATCACCCGAGATACCACCCTAGCAAGGCAAATCTGCACTGAGGATGATGAGGTTGATAACCTGCATGAACAGGTCTATCGTGAACTATTGGTTTTCATGCTTCAAGATGTCAAGACTATCTCACGGGCAACATACCTTATATGGGCAAGTCACAACCTGGAGCGTATGGCTGACAGGGTTACTAACATCTGTGAGCGAGTGGTATTCATGGTTGAGGGCAAGGTAGAGGAGATGAATGTATCCAAGTATTAGTAAGGAAATGCTACCCTCTCGTGTCCTTGATTTCATTAGAAGATATGACCTGATGCCTGCTGGTAAGAAAGTCTTGGTGGGAGTCTCTGGTGGCTCTGATTCCGTTTGCCTGTTGCATGTTCTGATGACCCTCAGAGAGCAATTGAGATGTACTATTCATGTGGTTCATTTGAATCATATGCTGAGGGGTGTTGAGTCAGATGTAGATGCTCAGTATGTTTCTTGGCTGGCACAAGGGTTGGGAGTGGAGTCCACTATCGGACAGCGTTGTGTGAAGGATTACCAGGTGGAGCATCACCTCTCTCTTGAAGAGGCGGCACGAGAGGTACGGTATCAGTTCTTTGCCCAGATAGCGAGGTCGTCAGGAGCAGAACAGATAGCTTTAGGACATACTGCCGATGACAGGGCAGAGACTCTCTTGATGCATCTGATAAGAGGGAGCGGCAGTTATGGACTGCAAGGCATTCAGCCCTCTATCTCTTTAGTCCCAAGCCGAGAGCTAAGAGTTGAAGGCTCCTCTTCTCAGCTCATGGTGGTCAGACCCCTGCTGGAGACAAGCCATATTGAGACAAAGATATATTGTGAAGAGCACCATCTCACTCCTAGAGAAGATGCCTCTAATCTCGATACTTCATTCTTTAGAAACCGCATCCGTGGTGAATTACTTCCGTTGCTGCAAAGCTACAACCCTAATATTACCAGTAGCTTGCTCCGAACTGCCCAGATTCTCTCCGATGACTGTGATTTTTTTGCTCAACAAGTGGTGCAATTATGGGATAAAGTAATAAAGGAAGAGGGAGAGACTCTGGTAATAGATGTAACTGAAATGTGTACACTTCATCCTGCTCTACAGGGGTATCTATTCCGAGAAGCATTACAACACCTTCTAGGTAATTTAAGGGATATTAATAGAAGGCATATAGAGAGTATGAAGAGGGCGCTGAGTCTCCCTGTAGGTAAGAAGATAGTGTTACCCAGAGGCTTGTATCTTTATGTAGATTATGATAAACTTAGATTATGTCATGGGGAGGAAATCCCATTGCTACCAACTCTAGATAGCGAGAGGAGGTTGCAAGTACCAGGACAGACTAAATTGCCCGGATGGGGGGTGCGAGCTTCTATCAGGCATAAAGGTGAATCTCAGGTTTGGGACATGGAGTCTGTGTCTTCAACTCCGTGTGAGGCAAGAGCGTCTTTCGATCTGGCGGGCACTGGTGATAGGCTGGTAGTACGGGGACGGAGGCAGGGTGATACCTTTTATCCTCTGGGCATGGGTAAACCCAAAAAAATTCAGGATTTCATGGTTGATGCTAAGATTCCACGGAATTGGCGTGAGCGGGTGCCTATAGTATGCTCACCGCAACAAATTGTGTGGGTGGTGGGATGGCGTATTGATGATAGAGTGAAGGTTACTTCGAGAACCACGAAGGTTCTTAGTCTTGAATTTAGAAAGGGATCTCTTCCTCCCTAGGTCTAATCCAGGAAGAGGAAGGTTGTTATAATTTTTGAGAAGGAGACAATAGGGCATTATGGAAAGGAAGGTTGAGGAATTTCTAGAGTACTTGCAAAAAGAGAGGAGGTTTTCAGAGAACACTATTGAGGCTTACCGCGGTGACCTTATCCAGTTGGTAAGCTTCTTACAACGGAAGGATAAGGTAAATGAGCGTTGCGTTAAGTGGTCCGATGTAGCTCGTCAGACTTTGATGAACTATACGCTTACTCTTCAGGAGCAGGGTTACGCTTCCAGCACTATAGCTCGGAAGGTAGCAGCATGTAAATCTCTGATTAAGTATCTAGTTGCCAGTGGGGTACTGAGTGGGCTTCCTACTGGTGAAATAGGGGCAACTCCTGCAAAGAAAGTCAGCCCCCATATCCTTGATAAAGGAGAGATAGGACAACTGTTGCGCCAGACTGAGGATGGTACTACCCCTGAGGTAAAACGGGATAGAGCGATGATTAGTCTCCTCTATGCTACTGGGATGCGAGTTAGTGAGATGACAGCGTTAGATATTGATGATGTGGACATCAACCAGAGGGCTGAGCCATGTGTGCAGTGCCGTGGTAGTAAGAATAAGAAACGAAGAATATCATTTGACTCACAGGTTGCTCGAATTCTTACGGATTATACTGAAGAAGCTCGCCCACAGTTATTGCGGGATTCTGGTGAGCAAGCATTGTTCTTAAATCGGCTGGGGCGGCGGCTCACCCGACAGGGATTCTGGCAAATCCTGAAGGGTCATGCCAAGGCAGCTAAGATAGAGAAAAAGGTTACTCCCCACACCCTGCGTCATAGTAATGCTGTGCATATGTTACAACAGGGAATGGATATCCAGACATTACAACAAAGATTGGGGCATACCAATATGTCTACGACTCAGGTATATGCTCAGTTTATTCAGCAGGACCACCCCACCTCCGATAAGGAGTTTGAAGGTTCATAAAGTATGAGGTTTGGGGTAGAGCTAGAAATCAGGGTTTAGGTAAGAAAAACCAGGATATGCGACCTCTTGGGTAGAGAGAGTATTATCAGTAACTACTGGAGCCGTAGCCTTACCTGCTTTATGATTGATGCCCTTAAGTTTATCCATGTCTCTACCTGACTTGAAGCCGAAGTGACCAATGAAAGAGGGGGGGCATAAATTTATCTACATGAATTCCTTTTCGCTGGCTTCAATAGCACGCTGTAGTTCGGCATTAAGCATTGGTGGTAGCCCTTCAACCTCTACCTTGAGAAAACCTCTGACTATGGTAGCCGTAGCCTCGCTCCGGGTTAATCCCCGTGCCATCAGATACTCCAGCTCCTCTTCAGCAATCTTACCAATGGCAGCTTCGTGGGATAGGTCGATACCAGCCAGTGTTCCCTTAAGCTCAGGTATGGCGTGGATGATGCCTCCTCCCAGTAGAATCAGTCCGTTACATTCCAAATGCCCTTTAACCTCAGGAGCATTGCCTTCCAGGTAACCCCGCGAGATAATGGCACCTCCAGTAGTGATAACCCGTGATATTATCTCTGCCCTGGACCCCTTGGCATCAAGAATAGCTCTGAAGCCAGTATCCATCATGGAACCGGGAGCAGCAGCCATGATAGTGTTAGACCTTACGATAGCATTTTCGCCTATGCACTTAGCTATGGGATTTGTCTGCAGTGAATGAACTGGTCTCATAATGACATAGTTATTCAGTAATAATCCATCTTCCTCAATAATAATACCAGTGCGGGGGCGTACTGCTATCTCTGGATTCCAGCTATGTATCATGGTGAAAGTAACCTTAGCTCCTCTCTTTATATAGAACTCAGAAACTCCCAGGTGTAATCCTGGTTCCTCTCCGAGAGCAGTGGTGCATCCGGTGATAATGTGGAGCTCAGAGTTTTCCTCAGCGATAATAATGTTATGTACATTTTGAGCCAGTTGGGCTTTCGCTAGATAGAGGCAGGCTTGAACCGGATAGATAGTTTTATAACCAGGCAGAGCCCTGATGAAGTAGCCATTATTCTGATTGAGCTCTACATGGGCAGTATATTTATCATCATCCACAGCTACCGCCTGCCACCAGTAGTCTGGTAACCAATTATACTTTTCCAGAGCCTGGCTCACCGTCATTACCTCTATACCCTCTTGCCGGCTTAAGCTATGAACTGGCGTGTTATCCATCTGGATGAAGGTTCCTGACCTTTGGGTTACATCATCTAGACCAACTCCTACCCTCAGCATTTGTTCTTTGGCTCTGGCAGGAAGTTGTGATGGGTCAGCCAAATATGGCTGTTCCTCAGTTGAGCTAACATAGGTGCTCAGGTCTATATCTTCGCCAAAAGCTGCCGCTTTGGCTGATGCTGCCCCAGCTTTATCTCTATATGATGCAGAAGATTTTATTTCACGCACTCGGCACACTCCTCGTAGCCCTTTTCTTTGATAGTTACCAGAATCTCATGGGGGTCTCCTTCGCAGATAATTCTGCCATCCAGCATCACATAACCAGTACGGGCATTAACATAATCGAGGATATAACCAGTGTGGGTGATAATAAGCCCCATGCACTTTCGGGTACGTATTCGGTAATCCTTTTCCAGCAGGTCATTTATTAGTTTGCCTATCAGGGCTACGTTCACCAGGTCAACCCCGGACTCTGGCTCATCCAGTAAAGTCAACTCAGGTTTTTGAGCTAGTAGCTGCATTAGCTCGGAGCGCTTTATCTCACCTCCTGAAAAACCATAGTTTATATCTCTCTCTAGAAGCTCAACCATGTTGGCTCTCTTGGCTAATCTATCTACGGTTGCTCTATCCTCTCTGTTTCTCAGTGAGACACCAACCATATCGCATGTCTTCACCCCGTGAATTACAGGAGGACGCTGGAAGGACATACCAATCCCTAAGCTGGCTCTCTCATCCAGAGGTAATCTAGTTACATCTTTGCCTTTAAAGATGATGTTACCCTTAACTACCTGATATTTAGGAAAACCCATAATCGCCATAAGGAGTGTAGTCTTCCCACTGCCATTAGGACCAAAGAGAATGTGTGTCTCACCGGTTCCGATATGCAGGTTTATATCATGGAGAATTTCCTTTCCCTCTACCGCTATAGTTAGTTGCTTAACCTCTAACATGCCTTCTCCTGCTATTTTCAGTCGTGGCTATACTCTAATTATTCTATAAAAAGCCCCTGATGTAAATGCCTCCAGTGAGGTTATGATTAAATGGAAGATAGCTGTAGTATAAGCTTAAGGCTGAAATTATTCAACTAGAATAGACTGACTCTCAAGGGATATGTGAGGTGGTCCCCAAATTTCGGACAGGTTGTTAAGAGCGGGTTTTGCTCCTAGAATACTAGAATACAAAGAGAGATAGGAGGAGCAGGACATGAAACAGAACCGCAGCAAGCACAGCCCATCATTTAAAGCCAAAGTA
>JAUWOP010000052.1 GCA_030612045.1 Chloroflexota bacterium
TCGAAAAACTCGGGGCAATCGCTAATCAAATGAGCGACAATCAATTCGCAGAAAGGATGGTGAAAGCTCGTTCCAATCTCTTTCAACAAATCACCAGGTTCGCTAACCGAGCTGCCTGAAGCTGCTTCCTTTCTTTTATCCACATATCCACCACTGTCCACAAAGAAAGAAAAAGTAGCAAAAAGAAAGAAAGGATTATTACTGTTACCACTATCCTTCAGGCTCATTATTCGATTAGAATAGACTTATAATCTAATACAAAAATCTGTGTGCAAACTCCTCTCCTTTAAGTATCTTGATGATTTAGTCGGTGGATAGATGCTCTCATCATGTCGTTACAGGAAGCACAGTAATAAAGATATAAGCTGGTCTCAGTAAGGAAGGAAATAGTGAGATTAGTCTCACACCTTCACTTTACTCGCAATAGCTACACAGACAGTGCAATTCGAAGGATTGTATTGGATTCTGCCTTGTGGTAGGATGAGCAGTTTGATGCAAAAGGTACAAGAATCAGGCTATCGGCTTACTCTGCAGCGTATGATGGTGATTGCGGCTATCGAGTCCAGCGATACCCATATCAGTGCGGAGGATATTTATACCCAGGTGCGGCAGCAATACCCCCATGTAAATGTCTCCACTGTCTATCGCACCCTGGAGCCTCTCAATGAGCTAGGGCTGGTAACGGAGACAGACATGGGTGAGGGCAGGATTGCGTTATCATTCCATTGATAAAGGGCATCATCACCACCTGGTCTGCCGTCGTTGCGGGAGGATTACTGACCTCGATGAGAGAATGCTGGCTCCTCTGCAAGATACCTTGCGGCGAGTTTACAACCTTGAAGCAGACCTCAAGCACCTCGCTATCCTGGGGCACTGCGTCAAGTGCCGGGAGTAGAGATTCGCGGACTGAAGGAGAAGATTAGACAAGCAGAGTAGAGTTTATGACTGGACCAGAGCAGAAATGAACTGCCCATAGGGAGGAGAAATGAGGGTCAAAGCCAAATTTGAAAAAGGAGTTTTTATTCCCCAGACCACCCTGAATTTGGAGGAAGGGGAAGAGGTTGAAATTATTGTTAAGCCACAGATTGGAAGATGGGTAGGTGTGCTAAAAGACTTAAAACCCAAGTCCTCAGTTGACCTTCAACATGAGATAAGAGATATCTGGAGCAAAGATTATGTATCTGATTGACACTAATATTTTTCTTGAAATCCTTTTAGCCCAGCAAAGGAAAGACGAATATCTTAGACTCATGGAATTGATGCTTGAAGGGAAAGTGACTGGCATCGCTACAAACTTCACCATTCATTCGATCGCGGTTATCTTAAGTCGCCGGCAGCTTTTAGACACCTTGGTTGACTTTCTTAGTGACTTGAGAGGGTTTGGTGGTTTGAGGATAGTAAATACCAGCCTAGAGGATAAATTCCATATATCCGAACTCGCTAAGGAAAAGGAATTCGACTTTGATGATGCTTACCAGTATTATATAGCAAAGTTACATAACCTAAAAATCGTGAGCTTCGATAAAGATTTTGATAAGGGTGAAATCTCAAGGGTGGAACCTTCTCAAATAGTCAGAGGTATAATGTGAGGGGAGCAACCAGAGCGTCTCCAGACAGGATAACAGGATACACAGGAGATAGAGAGTTGAGACAGAGACCACTCCCCTTACTATCTCTAACTCTGTCTCTATCTGACATGGTGTTCTCTGTGAACCTTGTCCTGAGCGAAGCCGAAGGATCTGTGGCTGTCAATTGCCCTGCTGAGTAGTTACAGGTTTTTCTAAACACATCCTCAACTTCTTGTCTTAGCTTGCTCGATGGTGGTATTCTCTTCATGGTATAAGCCCTCCTTTTTGGGTCCTAAGACCCTGTTTATTTCTCCTGGAGGTATCTTATGCCATATTTGCCTTTACAGGAAGTCTGAGACATCACCCCAAATTCCCCAGAAAGCGTGTCTACCTGTCAAAGGTTGGTGCCATAGTGGAAACACATGTAGGACTCCTCATGTTCTGGGGGTTTCTGTATTGGGGGGTAGATGATGAGAGCGAATATACTGGCGAAGCACTGCAAATCGGTGCTAAAATGCGGCCGGAGGGACAGACCTGAAGGTCTGTCCACCAGTAAGAGGGAGCCCTGAGATGACGGAAGCCGAAAAGAGTTGGGATGGACACAGGAAGAGGCTTAGGGAGAAGTTCATGAAGTCCGGCCTCAAAGGGTTCAATGACTATGAGATCGTGGAACTACTCCTCACACTGGGAAGGTCTCGCAGTGACTGTAAGCAGCAGGCAAAGGAAGCGATAAAGAGATTCAAAACCTTGAGGGGAGTGCTGGAGGCTCCGCCAGAGGAGCTTCAGAAGATAAGTGGAATAGGACCTCACGGCGCCTTTGGCATCGGGCTGGTGCAGGAAGTGGCCAGGGAATACCTCAAGGAAGGATTGCTCAAAGGACCCATTTGCCGCTCTTCCAAAGAGGTATTCGATTATCTCTCTCATTCCATGCGAGGCCTCAAGAAAGAGACCTTCAAAGTCATGTTTCTGGATGCACAGAACCGTGTCATCGAAGCGGAAGACCTGTTCGAGGGAACACTTACCGCCAGTGCCATCTATCCCCGGGAGGTCATACGAAGCGCCATCAAATACAATGCCGCCTCTCTCGTCTTCGCCCACAACCACCCCTCGGGAAACCCACAGCCCAGCGACAACGATAAAGAGATAACCAGAGACCTGGTCTTTGCCACAAGCATCATGCAAATCGAGGTATTAGACCACATAATAGTGGGGGACAACCGATACTTCAGCTTCGCCGATGAGGGACTAATCAAGGAATACCAACTGGATTCCCTGAACCTCAAGAAAGAAATAACCTTCAAACGGGAATTCGATTCTATGTAATGTTTTTGCTCATTTGTGGTTGGCAAAAGCTCCCCATGTCATTTTGACTCCTTTGTCCCCATGTCATTCTGAGCCGAAGGCGAAGAATCTCACGCCCTTCAGTTCCTTCAAGCTCAGGGTAGCAAAATAGACAGTCCCACCTTCCCCACTTGTGCTAGCACCAGTGGTATGATAAGTTTGCAGAAGGATGATGAGGACAACTAAGATAGGATATGAGTCGTCTTACTCAATTCCCAAATTTGAAGGTGCTTAGAGGTATAGAAGAGCAAACGGCAGATTGAACTCAATGCCATTCCAAATAGAAGGAGACTATGGCGCAACTAAGCGAACAGGAAATTGAATTTATCACCCGGTGCCTAAGGGAAGGCAAGCCCTTGCCCGATAGCTATCGGTATATAATTCCATTTGAGTCAAAGAAAGAATACGAGCTTACCTATGCCGACAAAGAACGAGAAGAGGATATATTAGCAGATACATTCGCAGTGCCCCTGCAACCAGTAAAAACCTTTGGCAGCAACGGCGATGGCTGGGCGAACATGCTCATCTTTGGTGACAACCTGCAGGTGTTGAAAACCCTTATGAAGATGAAGCAGGAAGGCAAGCTCAAAAATGCCGATGGAACACCGGGCGTAAGGCTGGTTTATATTGATCCTCCTTTCGCCACTAGGCAAGAGTTTAGGGGAAGTCAGGATCAAAAAGCGTATCAAGATAAGATCATGGGGGCAGAGTTCTTGGAGTTTTTGAGGAAAAGGCTAATTTTCTTACGAGATCTTTTGGCTGATGATGGGAGCATTTACGTGCACTTGGATTGGAAGAAGGCGCATTATGCAAAGGCAAGTTTAGATGAAGTAATGGGTGAACACAATTTCAGAAATGAAATTATTTGGTGTTATAAAGGAGCATCAGAGGCAAAAGATAGATTTCCTGCTAAGCATGAGACATTGTTCTTTTATGCTAAATCCCAATTAACATCATTTAATTATGATGCAATTAGAGTTCCATACAAAGATGATAATAAAAAACCTGCTAAGTGGGGTGAAGGAGAAATTTATGAAAAACACCCACTGGGAACTAAGTGCTTGGACTGGTTTTCAGATATTCCTTCATTTATGACAGCATCTCAAGCTAAAGAAATAATAGGTTATCCAACTCAAAAACCTGAAGCTCTTCTTGCCCGTGTCATCAAAGCGTCTTCCAACCCCGGCGATCTTGTCCTTGATGCCTTTGCTGGCTCAGGGACAACCGGAGCCGTGGCTGAAAAGCTCGGCAGGCGTTGGATTATGATTGATTGTGGCAAGCTGGCAATCTATACCATGCAAAAACGATTGCTCAACCTCAAAAAGGAAATCGGCAATAAGGGCAAGCCATTAAAAGCCAAACCTTTCACCTTATATAACGCTGGACTTTATGACTACCAGAAGCTGAAGCAGCTTCCCTGGGAGGAATACCGAGATTTCGTTTTGAAGCTTTTCCAGTGCCGTGATGAGAAACATCGAATCGCCGGAGTAGAATTAGACGGGTATCTGGGGGCGGATGATGTCCTCGTTTTCAACTACCAGAAGTATAAGGATGCAGTTCTGGATAGAGGCTTCATAGATGACCTTTATTCTATTCTCGGCGACAAGATAGGGCGGAGATTTTTCATCATTGCCCCAGCGGCAAGCGTCATGTTCTTAGAGGACTATATTGAGAAGGGCAGCACAAGATATTTCCTCCTGAGAATTCCCTATTCCATTATTGACGAGTTGCACCGGAAGGGTTTTACCCATATCAAGCAGCCAGTCAGCGAGATGGATGTTAATAACACCGTTGATGCAGTAGGTTTTGACTTCATCCAGACTCCCGATGTTGAATGCGAATATTACTTGGGCGAACCTAAAGGGCAAGTAGGTCTAGGGCATAGCGGGAGGGGCGCGGTAATCAGAATCAAAAAGTTTGAGAGCAATATCATTTCCAAGAAGCCACTGCATTATGAGAATTTGAAAACCCTTTCTATGGTAATGGTGGATTACAGCTATGATGGCGAGGTTTTCAACTTCGCTGATGTTTTCTATGCTGAAGACTTGAAGAAGCAGGATTACGAAATACGCTTCGACTCAAACAAGCTCGATGGCCAAATGATGATTATTTATATTGACATCTTTGGCAACGAGAAGCGAGAGGTTAAGAGGCTAAAAGATTTTAGGAGTAAGGGAGTATGAATCGATGTAGAATGCATACACGCTCGGAGGTTAAACAATGAAACGACAACCTATCAGTTCAAGTAACATCCGCTCTATTGGCTATGAACCAGAGTCTGGCACGTTGGAGATTGAGTTCCACGGCGGTGGTGTATATCAGTACTTTGATGTGCCTCAGTCCGTGTACAACGCGCTGATGAGTGCATCCTCTCGCGGCTCTTTCTTTCATGGCAATGTAAGAGACAAGTACCGATATACTAAGATCCAATGAGGTGGGGGCTCTGATGATTATAAAATCAATTCGCGTTCGAAACTTCCGTTCAATCAGCGATGAGACGTTACCATGTGAGCAGTTGACAGCGCTCGTCGGGCCAAATGGTTCCGGGAAATCTTCGTTTTTGCGAGCGCTTGAAATGTTCTATACGGTAAGCGCAAGATACACCGCGCAGGACTTCTACGCAGAAGACACCTCGAAGCCCATCTTGATCACGGTGACCTTCACTGATTTGACAGATGATGAGAAGGAGCTTTTTCAAAGACGCATGGAGGGCGGGGATTTGACTGTCGAAAAGGAGATGAGGTGGCCCCTAAGTAGAGATAGCCAGAAGTACTATGGTACCAGGCTTCAAAGCCCGGAATTTGGCACCTTTCGCTCGGCATCAATCGCAAGGGAACGAAAGGAAGCTTATGAAGCACTTCTTGCGTCAAGCAAATATCCTGCGTTGCCAAAATGGACAAAGCAAGATTGCGCCGTGGAGGCTTTGAAGAAATGGGAGGAATCCAATTCCGACCTATGCTCACGTCAACGCGATGAAGGACAGTTCTTCGGATTCAAAGAAGTGGGGCAAGCTCGGCTTGAGCGGTTCACGCAATTTCGTTTGCTTCCGGCGGTTCATGATGCTGCTGAAGACGCAGCAGAAGGAAGGGGGACAGTGTTGACCGACATCATGGACCTGGTTGTCCGTAGCGTTGTGGCAGAGCGGGAAGAGGTAAAGAAACTGCACGACGATACACAGCAGCGATATGAGCAAATATTAGACCCTGCTAATATCCCAGAATTGCGAACTCTTGAGAGTGAATTGACCGACACTCTCAAAACATATGTTGCAGATGCACGGATTGACTTGACCTGGCTACCCCTAGAAATCGTTAACATTCCACTACCAAAGGCCGATGTCAAGCTTGTGGAGGATGGTTACCCCTCTGGAGTGAGTCGCGCTGGTCATGGTCTTCAACGTGCCTTTATTCTTACTATGCTGCAACACCTTGCCCGTGCGCAAGCTCCCCAGCTAGAGGGTGAGGCGGAACGAGAAAACATCGAAAGGAAATCGGTGCTCAAGATGCCAAACCTTATTCTCGGAATCGAGGAGCCTGAACTTTATCAACACCCCAACAGACAACGCCACCTGTCCAAGGTTCTTGCGAAGCTGGCGATGGGGAGCATCAAAGGAGTGGCAGAACGGACGCAGATTATCTACAGTACGCATTCACCTTTGTTTGTAGCTGTCGAGCGGACTGACCAAGTGCGTGCACTTCGTAAAGTGTCAGTAGCAAAGGGTAAGCCGAAGCAAACAAAGGTATTTTGCACTACTCTTGACGACGTGGCAAAGAGCATTGAGAGGGCTGAAGGCAAGCCTGAAGGTACCTACTCCGGGGTGACCTTGCAGCCGCGCCTTCTAACGCTTATGACTCCTTGGATGAACGAGGGATTCTTTGCCGATGTCGTTGTGCTGGTCGAAGGGGAGGAGGATCGAGCTGCAATAGTGGGATTCGCCACAGCGATGGGATATAACTTGGAAACTTTGGGCATTTCCGTTATCCCATGTATGGGGAAAAACAATCTTGATAGGCCGACAGCCATTTTTGGGAATCTGCAAATCCCAGTGTATACGATATGGGACAGCGACTATGGGAATACAGATAAAAACGAAACCAGTGAGAAAGAACGAAACCACTGTTTGCTAAGACTTTTCGGACAGCCAATTGAAGATTGGCCAGAGATGGTAACGGGCGAATTCGCTTGTTTTAAGAAAGACTTGACATCGACGCTTTGCAACGAAATTGGTCAAGACATATATAATACGGCTCTCAAAGCATGCTGCAAACGTCTATCTTTGGACAAAGGTAATGCTCTCAAAAATCCAATGGTCGTCGAGGAAATTATTACGGAAGCTAAGAACCAGGGCAAATCGAGCGGGACTTTAAGCGAAATCATCACTCGAGTAGTTGCTCTCAAGAACCATAAAGCATTAGAGGAAGAATGAGAACTTTTGTTTTCAGCGTTGAGGTATATACTTCCAACAGATGCCAGAGTATTATCGACATCCTTAGCAAAAGGATGTAGGTTAAGAAGCTAAAAGATTTTAGCAAGACCTAGCTAGGAGTAGAAATGCGAGAGGTTATTTTATATCCAGGTGAGGACGGCTATTGGGTAGTTGAATGTCCCATCCTGCCCGGCTGTATCAGCCAGGGGAAAACAAAAGATGAGGCACTGAAAAACATCAAGGAGGCTATAAGTTGCTACATCCACTCGCTCGAAGATGATAACCTTCTTGTGCCCAAAGAGAAGTTCGAAGTATCAGTGGTAGTAGTATGAGCAAGCTTCCCGTGTATCGCTCCTAGCCAAACAGGGTGAGATGATTACAGATAAGAAACAGCTTAAAAACCAGGATTTGGTGCTGAAGGTCTCTCCGAGTGTTGACCCGGCTAAATTTGACATAAGCAAATATGAAGCGTTCCTTGATGCCCTTTGCGGAGATAGGGAATATCAGAAAGAAGCTATAAGAGAGACGCTTCGCTATCTCCTGGGAGGACAGTATAACAGCGTAAAAGATTTAGCAAGGGAAAATTACAGGCAAAACTCAGTACTACAGGACTTATACCCATCTTTAGAGGACTTTTACAAGCATCTGCAGCTTCCTGATAAGCTTTCCTGTACTTTAGATTTAGCCACCGCTACTGGTAAAAGCTATGTGATATACGGCATTGCTCGCATAATGCTGGCTGAAGGAGCCGTAGATCAGGTTCTCGTTCTCTGCCCATCTAATACCATTGAGACCGGTCTCACCGAGAAGTTCCGCAGTTTATCAGGGGACAGAACACTGAAAGAAGTGCTTCCAGACGCAGCGATAATCTCCAATCCACGGATTATCAATGCCTCCCAGACGGTTCAGAGAGGGGACATCTGCATAGAAAATATTCATGCTACTTATCAGAGAACGAAATCCAGCATAGAGGATAGCCTGGTTGGCAAGGGCGAGAGGACGCTCGTTCTGAATGACGAAGTTCACCACATGGCTAATCCTCCAGCTCGAGATTGGGCTTTGAAGAAATGGAAGGAGTTCTTATTAGACCCAAGGTATAACTTCAAGTATATCGTGGGAGATTCAGGAACCTGCTATGCAGGCAATGACTACTTTACCGATGTCATATATCGCTTTTCTTTACGAGACTCCATAGAAGAAAGATTCGTGAAGACGATTGACTATGTTGCCGAGGATATCTCGCATACCAAAGACGGGAAATTTCAAAAGATTTATGATAATCACATTCAGAATAAAGCACTGAAATACCGCTTGATAAAGCCTCTCACCATACTGATAACCAAAGACATTGCCGCCTGCAAGAGGCTAACCGGAGACCTGGTCGATTTCCTCACTGAGAAGGAGAACATCAGCAGGGATGCTGCGGCGGCCAAAGTTCTAATTGTCACTTCTGCCAATGAACATAAGAACAACATCCCAAAGTTGAAGGATGTCGATAATAAAAACAATCCAATCGAATGGATTACCTCGGTCAGTATGCTGTCGGAGGGTTGGGATGTGCAGAATGTCTGCCAAATCGTTCCTCATGAGGAGAGAGCCTTCAACTCCAAGCTCCTGATTGCTCAGGTGCTGGGGCGAGGTCTGCGCATTCCTCCGGAGTATAAGGGTGAGCAGCCAGTAGTTACCGTGTTTAACCACGATAAATGGTCAAGCAGCATTAGGGGACTGGTAAATGAAGTCCTCGAGATAGAGAATAGGTTGTATAGCTATCCCATACGCAAAGGTGAGGACTACAACTTCGAACTTCACAATATTGACTATGTGAAATCTGAGAAGGTAGTAGAAACTCCCCAGGTAAAAGAATTTGACTTCAGTAGAGGCTTTATTACCCTTGCCAGTCAAGCCAAGATGATAGAAGAGGAGACTACCTATGAGCGAGCCGTCACAGAAAAGCGAAGTCCCAAGAAAACCCCTATAGAATACAGAATGTACCCTGCTGAGGATGTGGCTCAGGATATAGTAAACAAATTTAGAGCGTGTGATCTAGAAACGGGAACCAGCTACAGCAAAAAGTACCCATTTGATAAGGTCCTGACCATTATACAAAATTCGTTGAAGGGAAAAGGTGAGAAAGAGAGCCTGGTCAGCCAGGAAAATAAGCAGAGGGTTTTACAAGCATTTGGCGTGATAAAGAGGAAAGGCAGTAAGAGCTTACGATACAAAGTTGAAGCGGAAAACCTCTTCCCAGTTAGAACAGAGAATATGGACAAGAGGTCTCTTGGCGTGGGAACGTTGAGGAGAGAGCACAGCGTATTCTTTGACGACTACTCTATTAAAGAAGGAGACGAAAAGGATAGGAAAGTACTTAAAGAGGTACTGGAGGATGAAACATTACCGATATATGCATTGCAGAAGGTTAGGAATGCATTCGATTTCAAGACACCTGTTAATGTAGTATTTGCCTCACACAAACCGGAAAGGGATTTCATTAAGAGGCTGGTTAGCGAAGAGAATGCCAGGTTCATAGATGCATGGGTTAAGTCTCCTGATATTGGATTCTATAGCATCGATTATTCATGGCGGAAGGGGGAGCACCCTGAGCATGAGAGTTTTAACCCTGACTTCTTCATCAGGGTAGGTAATAATATTTTGGTTGTGGAAATCAAAGAGGACAAGGATACCTCTCCTGAGAACAAAGCCAGGCTAAAGTATGCCAGAGAGCACTTCAGTAGAGTTAATAGCTTGCAATCAGAATGGCGATATTATTTCAAATTCCTCTCTCTCGAAAGTTACGATGTGTTCTTCCAGAAGTTGAGAGATGGAGAGTACCAGGAATTTACATCTGAGATTGAGGCAGATTTAGACCAGGGGTAAAGTGGTTGCAGAATATATCTTGTTCATTACTGCCACCAACTCTTTCTCAATCTTTTGGTTCTGTTCCCCAAAGACCTCTCGTCTCAGCAACTTCAACTCTCACTAGATGTCCGGGGTCATCCTGATACTCCTCCAGCTTTGAGAGGCTGTTTCGTATTCAACCCGAGCTTATCGCCTGTGATATGCACCCTGAGTATCTCTCCACCAAATGGGCAAGGAGTGTGTCTGAGCAGCACAATATTCCTCTCATCCTTGTTCATCTTCTCGGCGTTCTCTGTGGACCTTGTCCTGAGCCTTTCGTTATGTCATTCTGAGCGTAGCGAAGAATCTCAATTAGTCGCTCAGGGTAAGCTCCGCGCGAAGGATCTGTGGCTATCAATTGCCCGGCTGAGTAGTTACAAACTTGGAACCTAAACTCGTGGAAGGGTTGCGTTAGACTTTACCTCATGGTAGGATAAATTCTAAGAAGATGGGCAGTTTAGTGCAGAGGGTGCAGGAATTAGGCTATCGGCTTACTCCACAGCGTATGATGGTAATCGCAGTTATTGAGTCCAGCGATACCCATTATAGACCTGGCGCAGGTTCTCCCTGGTCAGCACTTCTTCAGGTGTTCCTGTAGTGTGTATCCTGCCTGTATTGAGGAAGATAAGTCGGTGGCAAAACCGTGCTGCCAGATTTAAGTCGTGCGATACCATGACCACAGTCAGTCCCTGCTCTTGACTCAGCCTGGTAATTAGCTCCAATATCTCCAACTGGTGGATTCTCTCTTCTGGTGGCAGGGCAAGCTCGATTCAGCCACAGAGAGCCTTCTAATTGTCAAAACGGAAGCATCGTTGCTTCCCGGAATCGTTGAACTGGTCAAAGGGGTTCACAGCTATGAGGTCCCTGAGATAATTGCCTTGCCTATCATTGGCGGGAACGAAGATTACCTGAGGTGGACAGATAGCGAGGTCCGAGAGAGGTAAAGAATGTGCCATCTGCGAGATTACTTAGCCAGATGACAGCTACATATTTGGTGTAGCGGGGTAGATGTAGCAATTCTTTCCCCAGGATTATTAACAAACATTGAACAATTCGTCATGTAATGTAATCATGTAGGCAAGAACAAGAGGAGCAGTCTATTCTAATCGAATAATGAGCCTGAAGGATAGTGGCAGCAGTAATAATCCCTCCTTTCTTTGTGGAGAGTTGTGGATATGGGGATAAAAGAAAGAAAGCAGCTTCAGGCAACCCACTTATCAAATCTTGAGATCTGTTGAAAGAGATTGGAACGAGCCTTCACCATCCTTTCTGCAAATTCATTATCGCTCATTTGACTGGCGACTGCTTCCAGACTTTCAAAAGTAATGCCGGGACGCAGACAGTTCTCAGCTTCGGACAACAATTTCAGCTTTTCTACGCTTGTTGGGGGCATTGTCACCCCTAACCTTGCTCATTCTTTGCTGGAGATGAAAACATCTCCCATTGAGAGGATTAGCATGGACTGGGCGCTCCCGCAGTTTCTTTGCCCAAGCACGAAAATCGGGATTGAATCGTAACATAGGGATAACAG
>JAUWOP010000062.1 GCA_030612045.1 Chloroflexota bacterium
CACATCCACCGTGATGTCAACACTACCTGCTCCATCGCAGTGTAGCTCCCACCACACATCGGTTGCCGTCTTGCCCGGAATAACCCCGGGGTCTAATAAGCCATTCTCTCCATTAACCACAACATCCTTGGTAGCTGTCTCATCTGTTATCAGGTTGGCACTGCCATATACTTCTATCGTGGCTTTCACATCCGTGATGGTATCATTACAGGTGTTGGTAACCACCGCATTGACATAGAAGTTCTGGCAGTAGCAGAATGTCTCACCCCCGGTGGGCGTGACAATGTCTACCATGAGTCCCCTCTGGTGGAAGGCATACTCATCATACCCTATGAGGATGAAGTCAGGCACCTCATCACCAATGTTGGTATATACCTCCACAACGAGGGTTTCATCAGCCATCTCATCGCAGTGCATCGTCCAGGTGATGGTAATTGAATCACCAGGATTGAGCTCTTCACCCGACGGGTTCGGTGTCGGATCGCTCGTTACAGTGGCACTGTCCTTATCTGCCCAAAGGTCAACACCATCTAATGTGATGGTGTCAACACCAGTATTGGTGATGACAGCCCTGACGGTGAAGTTCTGGCTGGGGCAGACCTCGTAGCCAGCGCAGTCAATGTCAGGCTCTATGATTTCCACATCAATCATCTGGTAAATCTTGACCAAGCCCCCCTCATAAACGCTTCCACTATTATCCCACGCCTCTACCTTAATGTTAGTGGCACCTGCGTTCTTACAGTGCAGTGTCCAGATAGCTTCTGCGGCGCAACCAGGCTCAAGGTCACCGAGACTCTGCGGGTTAGCGCCTGCTACCAATTCAGCGCCAAAAGAGTCAAAAGATACCTTGGCTTCGACATCGATAGCAAGGTTATCACCTGTGTTGGTAACGGTCGCCTTTACCGGGAAGTTCTGACACACATCAATTTCGGCGCCATAACTAGGGGTGGTGATTACCACACCAAGCACCATACCGTTTGTCTGGGCGCTTTGCTGCGGCAGAACCGCCAGCGACCCAACGATGAGGGAAAGCACCATAGCGACAATCAATAGTGGCGATAGCCACCACTTGGTTATGCTTGTCTTTTTCATCTAACTTTTCTCCTTTCTTTTATTTTTCCGTTTATCTCTTATATGACAAAATACGGAACCCCTTGCCTTACCATTTCTCCACCGACCTCCTGGGGGCTTCCCCCACAGGGCGAGGAGGTAATGACAACTAGACCTCCATATTTAATAAAGGGACTCTCAGACCCCAGATAGTGGGTCTGGCTTTATTCCGAAAATGACAGGCAAAGTCGTTACAAGAAGATACCATCTTCATAGCTCGCTGGTGGGCAACCGCCCATAAGCATTTATTTAGATTATCTTCTGTCATCATTCCGACATCCCCACATTATTCAGGTAACCCAGAGATTTATACTCTCCTCTCGAAAACTTCCCCAACTTCGAGATTAGCTCTGCGTCTTCGCCAGCAACAACAAACCCTCATACCATTCCCAAACTTACTGCCCCAGAGTATGCGCCACGGATTAGGATTTGTCAAGACTTTTTACCCTTTTTTTGTAACTATTCAGCCACAGAGCACAGCGAGTTTATAGAGCTCATTGAGTTTGTAGAGTTTATTGAGTTCCCTACCAACTCCACAAACTCTATAACTCCACAAACCTTTTCATGTCTCCGTGACTACCATGGTCGTTAAACGGTTGGGCTGCTCGTTAGACCGAAGGCTATATAGACTAAACGACTTCAGCCTTCACCCTCAACTAATAAGGCGTGATTTTACCATGTAGGTAAAGGCATGTCAAGCCCCTGTCTCTTCCAATACTTTTAGTGCTTCTGGAAACTTTAGAATAGGATAGTCTCTTCTTACGATTAGCTATTGTAGCGCCGAGGTTTATCCTCGGCAGGGGTGGGGGACAAGTAGCTATTGTAGCGCCGAGGTTTATCCTCAAGCGGGGGTGGGGGCCAAGACCCCCCGCTACTATGAAAATTCTAACTGGGTCAAGAAGGATGTTTTCATCCCCAGGTAAAGGCATGTCGTAATCGTTCACCAGCAGTGTTATCCGTTCATCATGAGCTACGTTGGGTTCAGGGGTTCACGGTTGCTTGGTTCAACCCTGAACCGCTGAACCCATTGAACCGTTTATCCCGGGTGAACGGTTACGGCATATCAAGCCCCAGTCTCTCAGATTGTTTACATCATTTTTGTTATCGAGTATACTTATCGAGTAGAAAATTAGCTGAGGTGTGAGGGAATCCTTTCCCCCTGCATAATTTGTGAAGGAAAGGATTCCCTCACACCTCAAAAATCGTTCACCTATATCATTGCGAGGAGCGTGGTGAGCCGAAGCCCCGAACGAAGTGAAGGGGATGAAGCAATCCCTTTAATCCCCCTAAATCCCCCTTTAGAAAAGGGGGACTGCCATTCTTTCCCCCCTTTCTAAAGGGGGGGCCGGCATTCTTTTCCCCCTTTAGAAAAGGGGGACTAAGGGGGATTTGATGGAGGATGAGATTGCTTCGCTTCGCTCACAATGACAGTGGGAAAGGGCTCAGAATGACAGAAGGCGAAGGGCTCGCAATGACGAAAGAGGGGGCTCGCAATGACAGAAAAGAAAACTCGCAATAACACGAGAGTGGGTGAACAGTTACAATTAGGGGTATGCTGAAGGTAGAAGATGGAGACGGCTTACAATCGTATCGTAGTTACCGGTATGGGTGTGATTAATCCCCTGGGATTAGGTACAAACCTGATGTGGCAATCCTTGATTGAGGGTAAGTCGGGGGTTGACTATATCACCTCCTTTGATACCAGAGGCTTTAAGACCAGATTTGCTGCTCAGGTTAAGGACTTTGATGCCACAAATTACCTTGACCGCCGTACTGCTCGCCATATGGACCGCTTTACCCAGTTTGCTGTAGTTGCTGCTCACGAAGCAGTAGGGCAGTCTGGTCTTAACATTGATAGAAGTATTGCCAATGAGGTTGGGGTAGCTATCGGGACTGGTATTGGAGGGCTGGCTACTCTTACTACCCAGATGGAAATGCTTCGGGAAAGGGGCCCTGATAGGGTTAACCCTTTTCTTATACCTATGATGGTCTCAGACAGCGCCTCAGGACAAATTTCCATTGCACTGAAAGCAACAGGGATTAATTTTTGTGTCACCTCTTCCTGTGCCAGCAGCGCTGACGCTATTGGTGTGGCTTATGCAGCCATCAAACGCGGTGAAGCTCAGGTGATGATAAGTGGGGGTGCCGAGGCAGCAGTTGTCCCTATAGGTATTGCAGGTTTCAATGCTGTAGGAGCTCTCTCCGTCAGGAACGATGCTCCGCAAGAAGCCTCACGTCCTTTTGACCTGGAACGGGATGGGTTTGTGATGGGGGAAGGGGCAGCAATTCTAATTCTGGAGAATCTTAATTTTGCCCTGAGTCGCGGGGCTAAAATTCTGGCAGAGATTGTTGGTTATGGTGCCACCTCTGATGCGTACCACATCACTCAACCACTGGAGAGCGGTGATGGGGGCGCTCGTGCCATGCGGCTTGCCCTGGATAGAGCCGGGATAGATATCTCAGAGATTGATTATATCAATGCTCATGGCACATCCACACTACTGAACGACAAAAGTGAGACCCTGGCAATAAAGAGTGTCTTTGGTGACAGGGCTTACCAGATTCCTATTAGTTCAACTAAGTCCATGATGGGACATCTTCTTGGCGCTTCTAGCGCTGCTGAGGCGGTAATATGTATTCTTACGCTTCAGCATGATGTTATCCCACCCACAATTAATCTAAGGCGCCCTGACCCTGATTGTGACCTGGATTATGTGCCTAATGAGGCACGCCATCAAGAGGTTCGGACAGCCTTATCGAATTCCTTTGGTTTCGGTGGTCACAATTCCACCCTTATATTGCGTGAGTATTGTTAGACATTCACGCACCCATTCTGTCATTGCAAGCATCCGACCCGCCGCTGTGCTGGGCGGGTTATATCAGAAAGGAACTCTGAGTTCCTTAGGAGGAGTATCCCCATAATGTGTCATTGCAAGGAGGCACCTCCCTCTGTCATTGCGAGGAGCGTGGTGAGCCGAAGCCCCGAACGAAGTGAAGGGGACGAAGCAATCCCTTTAATCCCCCTAAATCCCCCTTTAGAAAAGGGGGACTGCCATTCTTTCCCCCCTTTAGAAAGGGGGGGCCGGCATTCTTTTCCCCCTTTAGAAAAGGGGGGACTGCCATTCTTTCCCCCCTTTAGAAAAGGGGGACTAAGGGGGATTTGATGGAGGATGAGATTGCTTCGCTTCGCTCCCAATGACGAAAAAGGACATTCGCAATGACGAAAAAGAGGTCGCTCGCAATGACAAAAGAGGATAGTTATGAGTATTGTTGAAGGTGCATAGTTGAGCTCTCATTGGAAGATACGCCCGCAGATTCCGGAAATATATCTGGGAAGCCTGGCAGATTATCCGCCGCCGATAGCTCAGCTACTATATAATCGTGGTATTACCAGCTCAGCAGAAGCAGAGGTATTTTTTGCTGCTGACCATCGTCTTCACGTGGACCCCTTCTCTCTCCCTGATATGGGGAAGGCAATATCCAGAATTCATCAAGCCCTACTCCGTGGTGAGACTATTGCTGTATACGGTGACTTCGATGCCGATGGGGTTTGCAGCACAGCTCTCCTGGTTGAGGGGCTGGAGCTTCTGGGCAATACTGTAATCCCCTATATACCTCATCGTCTGGATGAGGAACGGGGGCTTAGTATCACTGCCCTGGAAGGTCTATGCCAGCAAGGCGTCACCCTGGTAATCACCGTTGATTGTGGAACGAGCTCAGCCTTTGAGGTAGAGTGGTCACGAAGTAAGGGCATGGATGTGATTATAACTGACCACCATGACCCCATCTGTGGTATTCCTGAAGCTGTGGCTGTAGTGAATCCCAAAAATGTAAGTGTCAGGAAAGATAGTGACTACTCTGCTTCCATGCTGGCGGGGGTAGGCGTAGCATTTAAGCTTCTCGAGGCATTGTTTCATTCCCTGAGTAATATAAGTACTACAAGGAAAGAAGAGTGTTTAGAAGGAGTGCTTGACCTTGTTGCTCTTGGCACTGTGGCTGACATGGTACCTCTAGTAGGGGAGAACCGCTATCTGGTAAAACGGGGAATCGAGGTACTCAGGGCTGGTAAGCGTCTGGGAATTCGGGAAATGGCATCTCTTGCCATGTTAAATCTTGATGAGCTGGAAGCAAGTGGAATATCCTGGAAATTGGCTCCCCGTCTTAATGCTGCAGGTAGAATTGAGCATGCTATCACCAGCTACCAGCTGCTGACATCTCACTCTCCTGTGGAGGCTCATAAAATGGCTCAGGAGTTGGAGTGGCTAAACTCTGAGCGTCAACGGTTGACCAGGGACACCTTAGCTCGTGCTAAGGAACAGATTCCCAAAGATGTAGATGATGCCTACCTGATAATGGTAGGAGACAAAGACTATCCTCCGGGAGTAGCAGGATTAGTAGCCAGTCGTCTGGTAGATGAATACTATCGTCCTGCTGTTATTTTTGAAAAGGGAGAGACTACAAGTCGGGGTAGCGCTCGCAGCATACCTGAATTCAATATTGTGGCTGCGCTGGGGGAATGCTCTGACCTCCTTTCTCGTTTTGGAGGACACCCCATGGCAGCAGGTTTTACCTTATCCACAAAGAACCTTGGCCCTCTTTATGAGCATCTCTCGCAGATAGCCAGAGCTCAACTTAGTAGTAAGAAGGAGCTATATCCCGCCCTGATAATTGATTCTATACTGCCCTTCACTGAGCTAAAGGGTAAGCTATTCCAGTTTATTGGGAAGCTTGCTCCATTTGGAGTAGGTAATCCTTCTCCAGTTTTTTTAAGCCGTGGGGTAGAGGTGAGGAATTGCAGGAGTACCAGCAGGGGAGAACATTTGAAGCTGGAGATGCAATCTAATAATAGTGAAGGTGTTGCGAACAAGGTTATCTGGCGTGGGATTGGCTTCGGGTTGGGGGGACGGTTAGCTGATGTCACCGATAAGCTGGACATTGTGTATAGTCTGGCAGCAAATCAATGGGGCAGCGATACCTTCTTAGAGCTCCGCCTTCTTGATTTTACCCCTTCACCTTGATAAGCAACAATGTGAGCTAGTAACTGCTCAGGTGGATAGGCTGAAGACTGAAGGCTGAAAGTAACCGTTCACCTGTATCATTGCGAGCCCTTCGGCTTCGCTCAGGGTAAACTCCGCGAAGACGCAAAGCTAATCTCGGCATCTTCTAATCCCCCTTGAGCTAGTCCCAGAGAATTTATATGTTTAAGGAGCTTCTTTACCGCATTTTTCAGTTCCATCCAGCCTCTCCCTCAAAGCCTTCAGATTTACCGCATCCTCTTTATTGTATTGCAGTAGTGTTGCCAAAGCAACATTGTCATTATCATTATAGTATCTCCACCACAGCATTATTGCCTCCAGCCCACCGATGCCTTTTAGCTGGCGAGGAATACCTAATTGCTGCTCTACCGACTTCAAGCCACCATAAAGATTGTTTCTCCAGCAGTCATACATGAGGTCATGGTGGTAATAGCTGTCGGTCAGGTCTAATCCTAAAGAAGCATGTATAAAAGGGAGGTCGAAGCGGCTGCCATTATAGGTATAGATTGTATCCACACCCTCCAGAGCTTGAAGGAGATTGCCTCTGGCTATTTCTCCACCAACCAGTTGAACCAGTTTACCCTCACTGCTATTGACCAGATAGATACCGACGACGGTTATATCGTCGTAATACGAAGATAGGCCTGTGGTCTCAATATCAAGATATGCGTCATACATCAGGTTCCTGTTACCTCTCTAGAAACTGAGCTTAGGTGTATTTTATCGCCTGTTTGCGACAGTTGTATGTCATAAATCCTACTCTTCTCTGCGCTCAAGCGGATAGGCTGAAGACTGTTAGATTAGCTTGCGTCTTCAGCCTTCAGTCTAACTACCTACATAGCTACATGGGCTGTTCATGGCAGTCTGTTTTCCTCTCCAGTATTGTCTTTCTGTAAAATAAGAGGAATACTGCTACTATGAATAAAACAAGGGAAATGATATGTGCCTGATGGAATGGTCCCAAAACTGCTGGCTCATTCCATGTCGTATTTCTCACCCAGCTTATACCAAATCTCCCTGCGGAGTATAGTGCTGCCGTTAGCAAGAACAGAGAACCCGGGGGACGAAGCCGCCCCCATAGTCGCCATAGTACCACAGAGATAATCAGTATCCAGATGATTTCATAGACTGGCGCAGGGTGAGTAGGTATTCCATATGGTGCATACGGGGTATTGATGTAAGTAATAGCCCAGGGCAGGGAGGTAGGACTGCCACAGGCATCTCCATTAAGGGTACATCCTATTCTCCCTACTGCTAGACCAAGTATAGTCCCTAAAGCAGCGACATCAAGGATTTGCCACATAGAAATCTTTCTCACCCTGGTGTATATCCATACTGCTACTATGCCACCAAACAACCCACCATACCATGCCATGCCTCCATCCCATATAGCGATTATCTTCCCTGCATGACTGGCATAGTAATCCAGGTTATCGAGGACATGGACCAGCCTTGTCCCTATCATGCCTCCGATAATCCCCCACAGAGCCACAGCATAGATAGTCTCTGACTTAATGCCTGCTTTTCGAGCAAAATAGAGGGTAATGACTATTCCTGTGACCATGCCAAGCGCCATCATTATCCCATGCCAGGCGATTCCTACTCCTCCCAGGTGTCCTATGATAGGGTCTATACCTATTGTCATCTGCTAGCTCCTCTCCTTTTCCGAAAATAGACTCATCCCCACATCTGTCATTGCGAGGCACGCTCCCATAATCCGTTAATCCGTCATTGTGAGGAGCACAGTGATCCGAAGCCCCGAACGAAGCGAAGGGGACGAAGCAATCTCTTTAATCCCCCTAAATCCCCCTTTAGAAAAGGGGGACTGCCATTCCTTTCCCCCTTTAGAAAAGGGGGACTAAGGGGGATTGCTTCGCTTCGCTCGCAATGACAGGGGGGAAGGGCTCGCAATGACAGCCTATTTTCATAGTTCGATGGTGGGCAGCCACCCGTGAGTGTTTCTTATGGGGTGGGTTCCCCCGCAACACAGTATTATATCATTGTATCTCTTCCCGTGCCCTCTTCATGAGCCTTAACACCACCTCTTCAGATAGTTGCACGCTCAACAGACTTTTAGTAAAATAAGCGTAACTACTCAGGTGGCAATTGATAGCCACAGGGTTCACAGAGACATGAAAAAGTTTGTGGGGTTATAGAGCTATAGAGTTTGTGGGGTTAGTGGGGAACTCAATAAACTCTACAAACCCAATGAACTCTATAAACTCAGTGTCCTCTGTGGCTGAGTAGTTACAGAAAAGCGGGTAACATGAAAAAGTTTGTAGAGCTATAGAGTTAGTGGGGAACTCAACTAAGTGGAGAAGACCGAAGACAGTTAGGCTAAAGGACTTCAGCCTTCAGCATAGGGTAGGGGGGAACTCAATAAACTCTACAAACCCAATGAACTCTATAACCTCAGTGGCCTCCGTGGCTGAGTAGTTACGAAAAAAGCGGGTAACATGAAAAAGTTTGTGGGGTTATAGAGTTATAGAGTTTGTTGGGTTAGTGGGGAACTC
>JAUWOP010000081.1 GCA_030612045.1 Chloroflexota bacterium
CATTGTCACCCCTAACCTTGCTCATTCTTTGCTGGAGATGAAAACATCTCCCATTGAGAGGATTAGCATGGACTGGGCGCTCCCGCAGTTTCTTTGCCCAAGCACGAAAATCGGGATTGAATCGTAACATAGGGATAACAGCAGTCCAAGCACAATAGCGTAGCACCGGGCGTCCCTTCTTGCTCATCGGAGTATGAGCGCTCCGCTTTCCGCCTGATTCTGACTCGGTAGGATTGCTGCCGGCCATCTTTATCAGCTGCTTGGCACTCCGGTAAGACCTGAAAGAGCCCGGCTCTGCCAGTAGCCCAGCTACCGAGATATAGTTGAGCCCAATTATCGAGAGAAGATATTTGCCTTCCTCTGCTTCATCCACTAGCCTCACTAAGGTCTCATCTATGCTGCCGATCTGCCGTCTAATGAAACAGAGTTTTTCTACCAGGAATGAAATCTCAGAAGAGACTGACTGAGCACCTTCCTCGATACCGATGGAGGTTCGGGCATCATAGTGGAGAGCACGCAGCCTTCTCCTCACGCCTCCGTTTAAGGGTAAACTGGTTGATGAAGTGGAAGGGGATACTTCTCTCATCCAGAAAGTAAGCCAAGTTGCGCCAGTAGTGTCCTCCTGTCTCTATGGCAAAGATGACACCTCTTGAACTAGTTCTCACCATCTCCGCCTTGGCTCTTTCCAATGCTACCTCAAATCCTTCCCTGGAGTTATCGAACTTAAACTTGCTGTGAGTGGTGAAGTTCTGGGTTATGGCCACTGCCGCATGCCTCTTCTTGTGTGGGTCAACTCCCATCACCAAATACCCCTTATGGACTTGCTTGAGTTTCCTCGCTGTGCTATTTTTCATTCGATGGCTCCTCCTGCATAGATTTGTGCTTCCATTAACCGCACCTGCCTATTGTAGCCTGGAGCCATCACTATTTCCTATTCCATATACTAATGCCAGAATATCGAGGAAAACATCCCCACGGCAAAGACATCCTTCCTCCCTCCCAGAGGATAAATGCTTATGTCCCTACTGCAAGTACCGAGAACTTTGTGGAAGGTGTTTAGACCAGGCATCTACTCTTCAAAGATAGGATAGCATCCTCACTTCGTAGCTTGATTCCTTGCAGGACCTGCTCCATCTGTTCATACTTTCCTTATTACTGGTGCAGAACTCATACCCGTTCCACGAGCACTCGATCACTAGATTCCACATTACCACTCACTGACTGCTGAGAACTGATAGCTGAGTACCTACTTTAGACTACCCTAGGCAGATTTTCTCTCAACGTCTTCTATCGGACCGTACCCCAAACGCTGGAATAAGGAAGTGTACTTCTCATATGACATATTTCTTCCCTCTTCCAGTGCCTGTTGCAGGTCTTTGTAATAAGATTCCAGTGTTTTATCTGAGTAGGTCTCCAGCTCACTCTTGAGATAGTGGATGAAGCCTATAATTGCGCTAGGGGCTCCGGAGGATAGCGCACCTTTACCCAGAGTACGAGGATACTTATCATAAAGCTCCTTCTGCCACTCAGATTCTATCTTTACTATCTCATCAATTATAGGATTGGCATTAATTGTTGGTATCAGGTTGTCCATCCGGGCATATTTCTCTGTCATCAGGTTCCTGCCTTCTTTTAGAGCAGCGGAGAGGTCATTCAAGTAGGACTGTAGTGTATTTTCTGACCAGGTCTCGAATGACATAGCCCTCATCAGCTTAAACCCCTCCGGTGACTCCTGGTATTTAGTTGGGTAAACAGTGGGAACCTGCTGAAACATACCAAGTTCAATACTTACAATCTCATTAATCAGGCTAGCCTTATCTGCCATTTTCATCCATCCTTTTCACTGGTGATGCCATCCATCACCAGTCCACTTGTCAATAGATGAATAATTATACCATAAATCTGCTAATTATTAAAGTAGTAGTGTGTTGTAACTCTATGATAATGTCCTCTATATAACTCAATAGAAATGTCCTCTTTCCGAGAAAAGGAGTTAAATAAGAGGCAACTCAGTAGGAGGTGCCTTGATGGAAGGAGGACTTCTGGTGATGAGCCAGAGAGAGCGCTCCCGCCTGGTTATGATGTCCAGGGTAAGGGAGAAAGCGATGACTATAAAGGATAATCCCCCTAAATCCCCCTTTAGAAAAGGGGGACTACCATTCTTTCCCCCTTTAGAGAAGGGGGACTAAGGGGGATTTGGAGAGCTGGTACAGATGGATGGCAGTCACCATAGTTGGTTTGAGGTCCAAGAGGAGAAGGCATGTCTGATGGATATGGTAGACGACGCAACAGGAGAGACCCTGGTCATAATAAGCGAGGAAGAGACAACGGCAGCAACGATGCAGGTGTTATGGGCGTGGGTGGGGTAGAGCGTAAACATGGGGTATATCAAGACCGAGCGGTGAAGGAGCTTCGACTGGAAGATATCCGAGATATCGAAACGGCCAACCAGTTCCTGCCTGGATTTGCAGAGAGCCTCAATGCGAAGTTCGCTGTCCAACCCAGAAGGTAGGGGCGAATAATCATTCGCCCCTACCTTAGATGTGAGGAGAGTGTTCTGTCTAGAAGAAACCCGTACCATTGGGAATAATTGGGTTGTCCGATACAAGAATCGCTTTCTCCAGATCGTGTCTCAATCGAACCTGCCTCCTGCGAAGAATAAGGTCACCGTTCAGGAGCATCTGGATGGCTCAATCCACCTGGTGTATAGAGACAGAGATGTTTCCTTTAGAGAAATCAAGGAGTTACCCC
>JAUWOP010000077.1 GCA_030612045.1 Chloroflexota bacterium
ACCCCGTAACCTTCTGTATATACCGCCGTATCACCCCTTTCTCTGCTTTCTTTAGCCTATTATATCTGAACCTCACCAGCACTGTCTCTATCCATTTGTACTTCTCTTCAATAGATGAACCCCTGAACTCTACTGTCTCACTCCCGTCTAGAAATTGTCTGGCTTGTTCTATCGTCTGCATTCGTTCATCGTTCATAATCAATCGCATGTCCCAATCATAAGCGAACTGCCTGAACTCTTCAGGCTCATCTTGTGTTAGAAATCGATACCCTCTTCAGGCTCATCTTGTATTGGAAGAGACTGGAGATTTACTTCAGGCAGGGCAATGAGCTAGAATATGCTAAAAGCCCGAAGGGTGGAGTGAGGTACCTGAATGCTCTCAATGCTCTCAAAACTAGATGCAGTGATTTCCGGATGGACAGGGGTAGTACGACACCAAACCGCCACTCAGGTGGTATTTTTGGTGGGCGGGATCAGATTCTGTTGGCTTTCTCCAGGGATGGCTCAGTTGCGCCCTCCTTTAGGACTGAGGTCAGTTACAAGGTGGCTAGAGCGCAAGGGGATAAAGTCTGTATCATTAGACAAAGCACAGAGAAAATCAATGCTGTCTATCATGACCCAGGGCGACACCTTACGGCGCTATGGAGTTACCCCGGTTTTAGGTATTCTGGGATATCTTTAGAAGAGGCAATATCACTTGTCAAACAAGCCTATGACGGTGCAGGAAAGGAGATATCACTTGACAAACAAGCCTATGACGGTCCAGAAGGAGTATTATCTCCTTGCGATCCTGTTGATCCGAGAGGACCTCAGCTTACTACTATAGCTTCACCTAGCAAAGCGTTGCTGTTGAAAGTCTATCATGGACTCTACAAAAGTCATCCTCACGACCTCTTGCCACTCGAAACCCGATTGCCCGAGGAACTAAGATGCACTTCGCGCGACCAATACCGCGTTATTATGACGATGATTCTCTCGCAAGCTATTGATGACCATCGTTTGTCAGTCTGTCTGGGGGAACTATTTCGCAGGCACCCGAATTTTCAAAATTTGAAGGGCTTACATGACGAACAGATAAGAAAACTCTTGGGGAAGAGCGAAGAAGGGGGGTGTGGCTTCGGATTCAACGATCCGTATGGCAGTGGGAACGGAGGCAGGCTATCGAAACTTGTAGTCCTTTATTTTAATGAATGGAAGGAGGCGATAACGGAGCAGAATATTAGAGACTTAGATGGCCACGGTTCGGGATTCGGCCCTAAGTTTGTAAGAAGCTTACAAGCATACTGCTTCGGCAATAGCAACATGCTTCCTTTAGATACACCAGCGTTTAAATTCTTGCAGCAGCGATGTTCTCTATATACTCACTGTAGCATCGATTATGCTAGAAACGACATCGAATGCAAACTCTGCTCTGAGAAGAACATTTCATTGATTGATTTCCACGAAATGTTGCGCTTCGAGGGACAGACTAAGAACAGGGGTAGGCAAAAGCTCAATGATGTCGTTATTGGATGGAATGCCTGGAGGCTGCTTTGCTCCAATCAGCGTAATAAAATAACCGAGGGGTGGATCCGTGAGCATCTAGTTAAGAACGATGGCATGTCCAAGAAGCTTTGGGATTTCTATCGCAAAATAACAGAAGCATAGCTCTTCAACAAAGCTACCACATTCGCATGTACGAAAAGGCGAGGTGTTTATCATTGCTTAGGAATTTGTATTGTTTAATTAAGTAATGATAGTCCACTTTATGTAGTTGCAATGGGGTTAATTCTTGTCTCCTTGCCCTGGGATCTTACTGAGTTTTGGTTATTTGGATTTGGCTATTATTTAGGATTTAGAACTTAGAGATTAGAGTTTAATTCCAGTGTATGCGCATTTAATTATGTCGTTCTATATAGTATACTTAAAGGGGGAGGCTGGGGGAGCTTTTCTATGTACAGCAGGGAGTTGCTATGTCTCCACAAAGGCGGGAAGGTATCTCCCCATACCCCTTCCTCCGGACTCTAAATGTACTTTGGGGACATGTTGATTTGTCCGTGCTGGATGAGATGGATTTTACTGATGAAGAGGTTGCTAAGTTATCCCTAAAGCATGGTGACCTCTTAGTATGTGAAGGTGGCGAGGTTGGCAGGACAGCGATTTGGAAGGGGGGACTGGAGGGCTGTCTTCACCAGAACCACATTCATCGTTTGCGTAGGCTAAACGGCAGTGTGGTGCCAGATTTCTATATGTACTGGATGCAAGCTGCCTTCCAGATTTTTGGGTCATATAGCGGGCAAGAAAGCAATACGACAATTCCCAATCTTTCAGGAAGCCGATTAAGGTCGTTCGAGGTTCCACTACCGCCAGTAGAAGAACAGCAGCGCATTGCCTCAGAATTCAGAGAGGAGATAGCCCAGGCTGAAAAGCTCAAAGCAGCTATTGAAAAGCAGTTGGAAGCCATAAATGCCCTCCATCAGGCGATTCTGAGAAAGGCATTTAGAGGGGAATTGTAGGGATGGCGATTCAGATTCACCCCCATGCCAGGGAAAGGATGGAGGAGCGAGGGGCTACAGAGGAGGAAGTGATTAAAACCATGGAAGAGGGAGAAACATTCCCAGCAAAGTTTGGTCGCACTGGATTTAGACATAATTTTCCCTTCCAAGGGACATGGCGAGGGAAGTCATATCGGACAAAACAAATTGAAGCGTACGGTGTGCAGGAAGGTAAGGACTGGATTATAATCACTGTGATGACAAGATATTTCTAGAGAGGTAAAGGATGAAACTCAGTTACGACCCACGATATAACATTGCCTATATTCGGCTGCGTGAGAAAACCAGAGAGGTTGAGACCATTGGAGTAAGTGATGAACTGAATATTGACCTTTCTCCGGATGGGAAAATCTACGGCATCGAGCTGCTAAATGCAAATGAGCAGCTTCAAATTATGGAAGGTGGCGAACTCGTCTTAACTGATGAATCCACTGGTAAAACTGTAGAATTATCCCTTGGGAAAGACTAGATTGCTATTTCGGCACCACCTCGTCACCGAGCTCAAAGAAAAAACGCCTCATACTGAGAAACCTAAAGCATCTGTAATTACACAGCAGGCAATTGATAGCCACAGAGTTCACAGAGAACACCGACAAAATGAACGAGAACTTGAAATCACAAATCCCAAGCACCGATTTCCAAAACTCGGTGTCCTCTGTGGCTGGGTAGTTACAAACCTGTTAAACTGGTGTTTAGTAAGGATATCTCACTATAGCGGAAGGTAGACCATGGCAAGAAAGAATAACGCGAGTGAAGCAGATGGGAGCCTTTAGTTGAGGAAATCCATACTATCACCTTGAAGATAAGGTGGGGAGGAATGGTAGAGATAGATAGAGCATTCAGCGTCGCCCAAATAGAATGCACAATATAATAAGCTTTAATTCAGGAGGATGAAGATGCTTAAGAAGCACCGCTATGGAGTCGACTTTTTTGGCACTATCTCAGAGAAGCTTAGCAATCTAAGCGGGTTTACTGCGATAGCTAAAGAACTTGTGCAAAATGCCGACGATGAGAAGTCAGAATGGATTAGTTTTGATTTCCATGATAACGGTCTTTATGTGGCAAACGCCAGTATTTTTAGTGAGAAAGACTTCAAACAAATCAAACTAATCGCTGCCCGTGGCAAAGAGTCAGAAAGTCATAAAGTCCGGTGCTCCCTGTCGGACAGAGCGACTGTGTAAGTACAATCGTCTGATTCGGATTGAGGAGGAATTAGGTACTGCTGCCCACTATGCAGGGAAGGAAGCTTTCTATAGCATAGAGAGGTGATGTGAGAGAAATTGTTCCCGGCCTATATCAATTAATGCTGCCTATGGGTGAACTCCCTGTAGAGCATATCAATGCCTACCTGGTGCGGGGGAATGAGGGGTGGTTTCTAATAGATACCGGACCCAATCTCGATGAGGTCTTCGATTCA
>JAUWOP010000059.1 GCA_030612045.1 Chloroflexota bacterium
CGACAAGAGCAAGAAGATTCGCTATGGGCTTCCTTCGAGGATGTCCAAACATGCCAGGAAAATCTACGACATTTTAGAAGTCACCAGGCACTGCACACCTTACATAATAGAGAAAATGTAGTGCCCTGATTTTGGGAAAACATATCTAATTTCCCTGAAAATGTAGGAAGTCGGGAGCGGGTTATATCAGAAAGAAACTTCTCGAAGATAACTGATTGCTTCAGCAAAAATGAACACTGTAGGGACAGGTTTAAAAACCTGTCCGTTGAATCTAGGAATAGACCTTTAGGTCTATCCCTACACTTGGTACATCAGTTGAATCACTAATATCATTGGGAGGAATCTACACCCACCCCACATGGATTCCTGCTTCCGCAGGAATGACAGGCAAAGCTGTTGCAAGGAGGCACTGTTTTCATGATTCGTTGGTGGGCAATCGCCTATGGGGGTTTGTAGGGGAATTGACACACTACAGATAGAGAGAAGAGATAGAGAAGTCTTGAGGTGGGGTGGGCTCTGTCTATCTCAAATCTCTATCTGATGACTATAAGTGCTTCTGCAGCCATTCCAGGACAATATCCATGGCTCTGTTATTCAGACGCAGCTTATGCTCACCACCATCTATGATGGCTATCTCCTTCGGCTCCCTCGCTTTGTGGTATAAAGACCAGGCATGGCTTACTTCGACTATCTCATCCTTGTCTCCATGCACTATAAGAAGATGCCGAGGCGAGATGCTATCAATCCACTGTTGGGGAGCACTTTCCCGAAAGCCATTTACCCACTCTGGGATAGAGGATGGAAAGTCGCTATCTCTGATTGTGCTTATACTTCTGAAGTGAGAGATGAGCTCATGGGGGTCTTCACCACGGAGGATAAAACCAAACTCAGCAGGGCAGGCACAGAGAGCTACTGCAGACACCCTGGGGTCATGAGCAGCTACATAAACAGCAACGGCTGCCCCACCACTGAAACCCATCACACCCAGGCGGGCTGGGTCAATATCACGGTGACTATGAAGATAGCTTACCACTGCATGGAGGTCTCTGCTCCAGCCTAACATATCAAGATTACCTCCACTGGCACCAGCACCTCTGAAATTAAAGATTACGGTGGCAAATCCCATAGAGCAAAGTCGCTCCGCCAGCAAGGCATACCCCTTATCCGTGGGGTCAGGTGCAGATGCAGGTATTCCATGACACAGGCATACAGCAGGGAGCAAACCAACCCCATATCTCTGAGGCAGATACACCTCTCCCCTAATGTCAATACCATCTACCAATATCTGAATTGGGATGATGCGCATCGCAAAAAAACTTGCCCTGTCGCAGAACTACACCTTTAACTCCGAACGAAGTTGAATAAAGTGAAGCACCCTTTGTCGAATGATTATTCCTATTACTACATCATCTACCACCACCGGCAATTTGTCCAGATTATACTCACCCATTTTCTCCAGTACACTGAGGGCACTATCTCCAGGGTGAACAACTCTCATCCTCTCCACCGGTGTCATCACCTCTGCCACCTGAGTGGTCTCCCACTTATTCCGGGGAACCGCCTTGATATCAGAATAGGCTACCAACCCCTTCAACCTTCCCCATTCCATTACAAGGAAATAGCGTCCCCCAGTAGGCAAGATGAAGGAATGTACCAGGTCATGAAGGCTAAGGGTGGGGGATATGGAGGGATAATCAGTGCTCAGCACATCCCGGGCAGTAATCCCCCTGAGTTCCTCCTGCATCCTTACCTGGCGATAGCTAGAAGTAGCAGCATTATCGAGAAACCAGCCTATGAAAGCAAACCAGAGACCATCGAGAGGACTAAGGCCATAGAGCCCATCGCCAAACCCAAAGAACATGATTACTATCCCCCCAGTGATAAACAGGTAGGCGAATCCTCTACCCGACCAGGAGGCAATCTGAGTAGCTCGACGAAAGTTCTTTGTCACCTTCCAGATGATAGCTCGGAGCACCCGCCCCCCATCCATAGGGAATCCAGGAATCATATTGAAGAATGCCAGGCAGACATTAATCCATCCTAACCAGAATATAGGGTTAGCATAGGTAGTTGATGTACTGCCCCATACCAGAAACCAGATGATGATAAAGAGGAAACCCAGCATCAGGCTGCAGATGGGTCCCGCAATCGCTATCTCCAGTTCTGACCTTGCATCAGGCACTTCACGGGTTATATGAGCCATCCCACCAAAGATAAACAGAGTGATGCTCCTTACCGGAACACCTTTCCTTCTGGCTACCAGACTATGCGCTAGCTCATGTGCTATCACTGAAGCAAAGAGCAGAAGGCTAATTGCCACCCCCTCCAGTATTCTTGTCCACAGAGGGTAGCTAATATGAGAAAACTCCTTGCTATAAATGAGAGCCATGGTTATCAGGATGAAGATGATAAACCATGAATAGTGCAAATATAGTGGGATGCCAAAAATCTTGCCCACGCGCAAAGAATGCTTCATTTTTTCTTCACCTAAAATTACTCTACATCAGGGCACTACCTATGTCAATAAATCCCACCACAGCTGAGCCTGACATTATCTCGCAGATTCAGGTATAATATAATCTCTGGTACAGGAATTACCCAAGCTGTTCCTGTGCCTTTAAATACACTTTTTCTGAGGTGAGCATGGAGATTACATGGTTAGGGCATAGCTGTTTTAGAATTAAAGGCAAGGAGGTAATCCTGGTTGTGGATCCTCATGATGCTAGTGTTGGATATCCCGCGGTGAATCTTACAGCCCATATTGTGATGCTTAGCCATGACCACCCGGGACACAACTATGTAGATGGTATAGAGGGTAATCCCTATGTAATCAGGGGTGTGGGGGAATATGAAGTGCAACAAGTTTTTATTACCGGGATACCAACCTTTCATGATTTGGAAAGGGGCAGTCTACGAGGTAAGAATGTTATTTATGTCGTGGAGATAGAGGGAATCAGGTTATGTCATCTCGGAGATGTGGGGCAACCCATTTCTTCCCAGCAGGTGGAGGAAATCGGGAGAGTAGACATACTGATGATACCTGTAGGTGGCGTGTCTACTCTTAGCATCAAATCTGTTGTAGGAACGGTCAATCTACTTAATCCCCAGGTGGTTATCCCCATGCACTATAATGCGGGGATGACTCCTCGGCTTGAGCAGGCAGACAAGTTCTTCAAAGAGTTTGGTTTGGGAGCAGTTACTCCCCAATCCAAGCTCACCATTACAGCAGCCACTCTTCCTACCGAGACACAGGTTGTAGAGTTGGAGTACCAAGGCACATGAGCATTCCCTAAGTAGGACAAGTTGACCCGTTATGAATATATAAAGTTGACAGAATGACCTTTCGTAAGGTAAGCTACTAATTGAGATGCGTGTAGAAAGTTCAAGATATATCGAGCACTTTGGCTCGGTAAGAATTAATGGTGTGCAGAGAGTCCTGCAGCTAGACTCAGGGGCGGGGGGGGAGCTTTATCCCGAGGAAGCTATGGGGGCACGCAAAATAGGGCGAGACACCATTGAAGATATTGAACACAGGATGGCAATCGTTATCCTTATTAAAAATGAGGAACTTAAGATTTTTGAGGGTGTAATCAGTGCTATACCCCACGAGTGCTTGATGATAGTAGTTTCCAACAGTCAAAGAAAGCGAGTGGATGCTTTCAAGATGGAGCATGACATCCTGAGCCGGTTTTGCCGTTTTACCAGGCGTCAGGCATTAATTATTCATCAAAAGGATGCTATTCTGGCTGAAGCCCTGAAACAAGCCAACTATACCGAGATTTTGGATGAGAAAGGGTTGGTAAGAGA
Organism: Chloroflexota bacterium; assembly: GCA_030612045.1. Taxonomy (GTDB): domain Bacteria; phylum Chloroflexota; class Dehalococcoidia; order UBA2247; family JAUWOP01; genus JAUWOP01. Next base: position 3,808 of record JAUWOP010000059.1, read on the forward strand.
CGGGAAAAGTGAGGGGATGGTAATAGGAATCTTATTGGCTATGTCACAAGGTAAGGATTATGTGGGATTTGTTGATGCCGATAATTATATACCTGGCGCTGTCTGGGAGTATGTAAAACACTATGCTGCTGGCTTTAGTCTGGCTAAATCTCCTTATGCTATGGTCAGGGTCTTGTGGCGATATAAGCCTAAGATTTCAAGAGGGTTATACTTCAAAAAGTGGGGGCGAGTATCAGAGGTAACTAATAGATGCTTAAATTCCCTTATCTCGACCAATAAGGGATTTGAAACTGATATCATAAAGACAGCCAATGCTGGGGAACATGCCATGAGCATAGGATTGGCAAAAATGCTAACCTATGGCTCATGCTATGCCATTGAGACTCAGGAATTAGTATCTATTCTTGAGCAATTTGGTGGGGTACTACCCATAACTAACCATGCTGCGGCAGAACAAGGTATAGAGGTAATTCAAACAGAGAGTATAAATCCCCATCTCCATAAGGATAAAGGTGAAAAGCATCTACTACATGAATTATTACTACCCAGCCTTTCCGTCATCTACCATAGTCCCCTTTGCAATTTGCCCACCAAGCGTCTGATTCTCGACCAGTTGGTAACTCGAGAGTGCTTGAAATCTGATGAGGAACCCCCGAAAGTACATATTATCCCTCCACCCCAGGAAGCCAACATCCAGGAATTTTCTCACTCCTTCGAAGGGCATCTCCGCAAGTATGTAGTACCCGAAGAAGGGGGATTTCGGGAGCAATTCATCGGCACCGAATTTGGCAGGACAGCAGCCAAGGTAAGAAGAGTGGTATTCACAGATTTAGATGGTACCCTGCTTCACCCTCTTACTTATTCCTATACCCAGGCACTGGATGCTTTAAGATTACTGCAAGACAAGGAGATACCAATCATTTTCTGCTCTGCTAAGACAAGGGCTGAGCAGGAGGTCTATAGGGAGGAACTGGGCATAAATGACCCATTTATAGTTGAAAATGGAGGAGCTATCTTTATCCCTAAGGATTATTTCTCCTTCTCCTTCGCCTATGATAAAGTGACTCAGGATTACCTGGTGATTGAGCTGGGCACTCCTTACACGAAAGTGAGACAAAAACTTAAAAAGGCTGAGGAGGAGTCTGGATGCCGTATTATAGGCTTTGGTGACTTGAGTGTAGAGGAGGTAGCTCAGCGAACCGGCTTAAATCTGAAATTTGCCGAACTTGCCAAGCAAAGGGAATATGATGAGACCTTCGAAATTGGAGCTGACAAAATAAAGATGCAATCAGTGCTGAATAAAATCGAGGAGGTAGGGCTTAGCTATGTTCATGGCGGAAGATTCTATGATGCTATGGGAGGAAACGACAAAGGTAAAGCGGTTAAAATCCTGGCTGAGCTATTCAAGCAGAAATTTGGCGAGATAAGGTCTATTGGTATTGGGGATAGTTCCAATGATATGCCGATGTTAGCCGTGGTAGATATCCCACTATTAGTTCAAAGACCTGGCAACCGGTGGGAAGAATTGGAGATAGCAAATATCTATCATGTTAGAGGGGTGGGGCCAGAGGGATGGAGCGAAGCGGTTAAAGAACTGGTTGCAGGGTTGTAGATTAAGCTTTGGTAATAGGGGACCTATTACCAATCTCCCCTCCTTATTTAAAAAGTGATTTCCATAGACCGTAACATCTAGAAAAAGTTGGATGTGATACTGTAGTTGTAAGCTTCCTATCATAAAACCAGGTTCAGCTATTTTGTTGGTAACTACTCAGCCCACTTTGTGTCACCCTGAGCCCTTCGTTTTCTGTCATTCTGAACAAAGCGAAGAATCTCAAGGCACTCAGGGTAAACTCCGCGAAGGGTCTCCGAGATTCTTCGGTCGCTATGCTTTCTCAGAATGACATTAGGGTAAGTAGTTACTTTTGTTATATCTATTCAGTTACATTAAAATCTCGTAAGCGTTTACCCACCCTCTGTCATTGCGAGCGAAGCGCGGCAATCTATCCTCTCACACCCCCTGAGATTGCTTCGGGTCTCTGCCCTCGCAATGACATCTAGTGAACGGTTGCAAAATCTCAAAGAGGAGTTCTCTTAGTTGGAGGTATCTTATTGAAAGCTGGGGTAGCTCAAATTACCCTTTATAATGAGATAAGCTCAAATGTAGAAAAGATTTCTTCCTACATCGAGTCTGCCGCAAAGCTAAAGCTGGATATCCTATGCTTCCCTGAATGCAGCCTTACCGGCTATATGCGTGACTTTCATAGGGTCAATAGAGACGAGATAAGGGAAGCTCTTGATTTAGTTCATGAACAAGCTGCAGGAAATAAACTAAATATTATCCTGGGCACCCCTTATTTTGAAGATGATAAACTGTTTAACGCAGCTATATTGTTGAGAAGTGATAAGCATGAGTATTACGAAAAAGGTAGAATGGTTTATTACAAGCATATCTTAACCCAGTTTGATAAAAAGTATTTCACAACTAAAAGAGTTATGAAAGAAGGTGAAAATGGTCTGTCTTTTGAAATCGGAGGGGTTAAGTGTGGGGTTTTAATTTGCCGAGACCAGAATTCCCCTTCATTAGCTCAAAGGTATGCAGCAGAAGGGGTAAAGGTTATATTCATCCTTGCTGCCCACTATTACTCTCCACCAGAAGCATGGTCAAAGCTTGAGAAAAATAAAGCCTTACCCATTGCCCGAGCAGTAGAGAATAGAATCTATGTCTTCAAAGCTAATGCAGTTGGCTCCCAAGGTACTACCATCAGCCTGGGTGGTAGCCTAATAGTCAACCCAGAAGGTCTAATAATTTGCGAGTCCGACAAGACAAGTGAAGGTATTCTTCACTATGAAGTAAACTAAAATTCCAACTTCAAGGTTACTATCTCAAAGGGCTTTACTTCAAATCTCAGCCTATTGCGATCTGGTTTCAGTTCATATTCCTCTTGCTCCAGTAAATTGACAACCGTTACCCTTTCAATCCTCCGGAATAGCTCAATCTTAGCCGTGGTTTCCTCTCCCTTGGTCTCGAAAAATCTTAAAATCACATCATCGCTATCATCAGCTTTCTTAAGAGCTGAAAGAACAAGATTATGTGGTGAAATTTTGAGGAATGAAAACTCCGAGAATAAATCACCTCTAGCATCAGCTTGAGTGTAAAGAAGTTGGTGATAATACTCCTGGCCATACTTATATGATTCAGATTGCTTCCAATCACCCTCATGATGCTGCAAGGCATATTCAAAGGTATAATCTCTGAGTTCTAGGGCATCTGGCGTTGGTACCAGAGGACCTGCCTCTCCGTCAGCGGAAAGGTTTCCTACGCTTCTAAACAGAGTTAGGTAAACGGAACTCTCTCTTATTTCCGTAGCTGGGATGCCTCTATTCATAAAAGTTACGCCCCTTGTGCCATCCCCATAATAAAACCATGTTAAGAAGTTAGGTATGCCCGCAGGCTTTTCCCCTGTGGCAGCGAATTGCTCTGTTGGCTCGGGAATAACCCCGAACTGGGTCTCACGAAAGTATACCATCCTCTCCTTCATGGTATCGAATTTTACCCTGAGCCTTATATTAGGATACCTGTTATCAATCCTGGTCACAAATTCAATCCTGGGAAGGTCACGATAGATAGTGACCTCCTTCGAAATATCCATGACCTTATGCCGATAAAGCTGGGGCTTGAGCCTATCCAACATCCGATAAGGCCACCTGAGAGAATAATATTCACTCTCAAAGATTATCTTTGACTTAAGAGGCCCACTTTCTATCCTGAAGCTCTTAGGTTTGAAAGCCCCATAGCGAAGCCCTCCCCCACTCTCACTTTTTATAAGCTCAAAAAACATATGCCGATGATAATATAGATCACCTATTTCGTTCTCAATGTTAAGCTCATTCCCCTTTACCAAAAGCTTCCCCTCTTTATCAAAGACCTCGAGTATCCCGGTTTCTGTATCGGCTTTCACCTTAAAGAAGGGATTCTCTACTTCATTTTGTTCAAGTTTTATCTTACTACTGAACCCCTTTTCCCGCTCTACAATCCTGTAAACTTTATAGCCGAAAGGAGGTACATCAGCTACAAAGCCCAATCTCGCCCGCTTAATATTACCTTCACTATCCCTTTCCACCTCCATAATCTGGCTTTCTATTTCCTCTTTATCCTCAAGTCCCGGCTCATTCCTCCAACCTTCGCCAAGCTCTAAATCTACCTCACACCAGTTAGTTACTCTCCAGGTAAGGGGGTTGAAGACTGTAACCACTTTACCCTGACTACTAACCCTGCTGGCAATAAACCTTAAGGAGTCATTTACAATCCCAGAAAGCCGAGATTCAAGGAAGGAAAATATATCCCTTGCCTCATCATAGATTTCATCTATGCCGCAGCCAGTGATAATATCGTGGAAAGCAATGAAAAGCATCTTCTCCCAGCATTCATCTAACTCAGTGGCAGGATATTCCTTACCCAACAGCCATGCAACAGTAGCAGAGTACTCTGCCTCGGCAAGTAATCCTTCACACTTCCTTGCTCCAAGCACTACCCACATTCGGCTAGAGCATACCTGAGGAAATACCTCAGAGAGCGCCGTATCATATAATTCCCCCTCAACGACTTCAAGATGTGCACCTTCCTTCTCCATCGCCTGAAAGAATTCAGATGGGGTGGCTACCTTCATTTCAGAGCCACCTTTATGGTCCTCGTTCCACTTCTTCACAACATCAACGGTTTCATCCTGGGGAATTGTTACCCCACTGCCTGAGGGCATAAGGATATGGGAAGTGGGAGCATATTTATTCAGGTTGATGTAACTTTCCTCCAGCTTATCCAAATCTAAACCGGCTCTATAGCCTAAAGGCATCCAGTGTGCCAGGATGGTTGTTCCATCCAGCCCCTTCCATGTAAACTCACTCTGCATCTCTTTGGTGCCTCTTCTAAAAGCAACCCACTTATATCCTGACTTTTTATAAATCTGGGGGAGCTGTGCATTCATCCCGAAGCTATCTGCCACCCAGGATACAGGAACATCTACACCAAATTTCTCCTTACAATACTTCTTACCAAAGAAAATCTCCCTTATTAATACCTCTCCAGTGGGAAGCATGGTATCTGGCATCAGATACTGACCATCAACTATCTCAAGCCTGCCCTTCTGAATCATCTCTTTTATCTCTGACCAAAGCTTGGGATTCCTCTCCTCTAGTACCTTTAAGGGGAAAATTTGCTCCCAGGAGAACTTATAATCATCGCTCTCCTTCATCAGTTCTATAGCTTTCTCCAGAATACTTTCATTTATGCCAAGATAATCTTCCTTGGTGAATGCCCATGCCACATCATAATGAGAGTGGGGAACAAGATATATGGTCTGCATTTCAACCTCCGAATTAGCTCTTTTAATCGCTCAAATCCCCGTTATATCTACTGCTTTCCTTGCTTCCACGCTAATAGAAATGTTCGAGCTAGTAGAGTATTATATCATATCACACTGAATGAGACCACGAACAGTCTCTTCCAACGCAAGGTGAGCCTGAACAAGGGGTTGCAACCCCTTGTTCAGGCAACTCGTTTATGATTGGGACATGCTACTGATTATGAATGATGAACGAATGCAGACGATAGAACAAGCCAGGCAATTTCTAGAAGGGGGTGAGACAGTAGAGTTCAGGGGTTCATCTATTGAAGAGAAGTACAAATGGATAGAGACAGTGCTGGTGAGGTTCAG
>JAUWOP010000028.1 GCA_030612045.1 Chloroflexota bacterium
GAAAACCCCACAGCCAAAGATTCCTCATCGCAGCAAACCCGGCCCAGACCATCCCTGGCGCAGACCTTTCAAAGTGCATATAGATAGGGGGTGACAAATTCGCTGAACAGTTAGGGTGACATTTTCGCTGGACAACAACAGAAAGACTCTCTTCCAATGTTGATTTATAATTCCCGCCGACTAAACTTAAAACTGACTCTTGCTTATTATCATTGGGTGTTGGTAGAATAAACTAGTAATGCCTCAAGGATTATTCATAATTTTTGATGGGAATGCTCTGGTTCATCGTGCCTATCACGCCTTACCTCCCCTTACAGTAAGCAAGACAGGAGAACCCATAGGGGCAGTTTATGGCTTTACCCGCACATTGTTCAAAGTGATTCAAGAATATACTCCTGACTACTGGGCAATTGCTTTCGATAGGGCTGCTCCTACCTTCCGTCATATCCAGTTCGAGAAGTATAAGGCACAGCGCCCGCCTATGCCCGATGACCTGTTTTGCCAGTTGAGGCGAGTAAAGCAGGTAGTTGCTGCCCTTCATCTTCCCTCTTTCGAGATGGATGGCTATGAAGCAGATGATATTCTGGCAACATTAGCTTGTCAGGCAAAAGAGCAAGGAATAGAGGCCATTGCCGTCACTGGAGATACTGACATTCTGCAGATTGTTTCGCCAGGGGTGAACGTACTGCTGACCCGGGGTGTTCTTACAGATGCTATTCTCTATGATGAGGCAATGGTGAAGCAGAAATATGGTCTCTCTCCCAGACAGCTTATTAGTCTCAAAGGACTCAAGGGGGACCCCTCAGATAATATTCCTGGTGTCAGTGGTATTGGTGAAAAGACAGCAACGAGGTTAATTCAGCAGTTTGGAAGCATTGATGAAATCTACAGGCATCTTGATGATATAACTTCCCAAGATGCAGGTATTACGAAGAGGGTCAGGAATGCTTTGATAGCAGGAGAGGCTGATGCCAGAGAGGGGGAAAAACTAGTTTCTCTGGTTCGAGATGTTCCTCTAAGCTTTGAATCCGAGTATTGTAAGCTAGGGAGCTATGATCAGGATGGACTAATTGAGCTATTCTCCGAGTTGGAGTTTCATACTCTCCTGGATAATTTATCTAGGGTGGAAAAGTTACTGGGTGGTGGAGAAAGACAGGTATACGAAACAGGAAAGGTAACAGGGGATTATCGAATAGTCAACACGGTGTCTTCACTCGATGAAATGATAGCTGATGTTGGTAGCTCCGACCTTCTTGCCATATCTATGATGTTAGAGCATGACAGGAATGCCGCATCAAACATTATAGGCATAGCTTTGTCCCCAGTATGTGGTAGTGCGTACTACTTGCCCCTCGCTCACCATGGTTTAGAACCACAGCTAGGGCAGTGCCCATCTGCCCAAATGTTGGAGAGTATCAAACCTTTGTTGAGGAGCCAGCATATTAGCAAGGTAACCCATAATGGCAAGGAGTGCCTACTTGCTCTGAGAGAGCATAATATTGAGGTGTGTAATCTTGATTTCGATGTTGCTATTGCTGCCTATCTTCTGGGGGAGAAGTTCCTGGATATTAGTACTCTCACCAGGAGCAAATTAAATCTGGGGCTTACACCCTTGAATTCAGTAACAGGTCATAAACATCACCCTTCATTAGCCATGATGAGTGTCTCTCATGTTGCTCAGTATGTTTGTACTGAGGCTGATGCTATCAGCAGGCTGAGGCAGCCTTTGACAGAAGAGCTGAAAGATAATGAGCAGGAAAGTCTATTTACTAAGGTGGAGATGCCATTGCTTCCTGTGCTTGCCCAAATGGAAAGAAATGGCGTAGAGCTTGATATTGAGCTTTTGAGGCAGTTGTCCCTGGAATTGGAGAAGCAGCTGTGGGAGCTGGAGGAGAGTATTTATAACTATACCGACTACAGGTTTAACCTTAATTCACCCCAGCAACTGGGGGTGGTCCTTTTTGAGAAGCTGAAGCTACCCGCAATGAAGAGAACTAAAAAGGGATACTCTACTGATGCATCTGTCCTGGAGTCCTTGCGGGGAGTTCATCCTATAATCGAAAAAATTCTGGAATATCGCCAGCTTGCGAAATTGAAGTCTACTTATGTTGATGCGCTACCAGCACTAGCTAACCCTACAACAAGGAGAATACACACTAGCTTTAATCAAACGGTGACCTCTACAGGGAGGCTTTCTTCCAGTAATCCTAACTTACAGAATATCCCTATTCGAGGTGAGTGGGGAAGTAAGATAAGGTGTGCATTTGTAGCAGGGGAATCCCACCTTCTGGTTCGAGGTGATTATTCTCAGGTTGAGCTACGCATTCTTGCCCACCTTTCTCAAGATACCGGTTTGCTGGAGGCTTTCAGAGAGGATGCTGACATTCATGTTGTTACCGCCACACAGGTCTTTGGCGTTTCTGCTGCGGAGGTTACTCCTGAGATGCGCCGTGTAGCGAAGACAGTAAACTTTGGAGTGATATATGGGATGAGTGAATATGGTCTGGAGCAGGCAACAGGTTTTTCGCGGGGGGAATCGTCTGAATTTATCAAGACATACTTTCAGAAGTATTCCGGTGTGAAGGAGTTTATTGAGTTTACTAAGGAAGAGGTGAGGCAAAAGGGCTTTGTGCAGACACTACTGGGAAGGAAGCGCTATATCCCGGAGATTAATTCGTCTAATAGGCAAGTGCGGGAAGCTGCCGAGCGAATGGCAGTTAATATGCCGGTTCAGGGCACTGCTGCTGATATTATCAAGCTAGCTATGATTAGAATACAGCAGGAATTGGATGAAAAAAACCTGAAAAGCCGGATGATCCTCCAGGTTCATGACGAACTTCTTTTCGAAGTACCTGCTGAAGAAGTAGCAGAGTTGGTGACCCTAGTAGAGCAGGTAATGTCTCAAGTAATGGTCTTAAGTGTTCCCCTGAAGGTAGATGTAAAAGTAGGTAAGAACTGGGGCGAGATGGATTAAGGAATTAGGGGATTCTACGTTTAGACCTGGAATTTGGGGTCTTCATCTCGTAATGGAAGATGCAGTCACTCACATCGGGATGGCAGAGATGAGTCTTGTATAGGGAAGAGATAAAGAAATGCTCTTCGCAAAGAGGAGAGCGGCAAACTTCGCACCTGGTCAGGGCTTTCCTCTCACAATACCGGCATTCAAGCTCATCAGGGAGGGTGATGGGTTGCTTAATATCCATCTTCTTAAACCAGCAATCACTATCTCCCTTGGTAAGTGACCCCGTCTTTGCAAATATGTGACATCGTGCTCCATTACAGATATACCTGTAGTCGCAAATCTTGCACTTACCTTCCAGCTTGTCTCTATTCCTCAAGGTTTTCAGTACCTCTGAGTTCCGCCAGATTTCCTGGAAGCTTTGAGTTCGAATGTTTCCTGCCTTCTTTTGCAGCATTACGCAGGGATAAACAGTGCCTTCGTAGAATATACTGCACCTGTGGAGAGCAGCATCACAACAGGTTCTGCTAAATCTTACTCTCTCCTTTGAAGGCACAATCTTCTCTACCTCTGCCATTAGCTGGGGAATAGCATTACAGTAGTAGACTAAGGTATCAGTTTCGAGTTGACGCTGTATTAGTTTGGTGATTACGTGTTGACGCATATCAGGGGTCAACATGAGTTCAGGGTTCTCTTTGCCTTTACCAATAGGAAGGTAATCAGAAAACTCAATAGCAATTGCACCCCATTCATTCGCCCTATCCATAATTTTATCAATTTGGTTCACATTATCATGGTGAAGGCAAGTGTTTATCTGAAATGGGATTCCTGCAGCATGAGCATTTTGAATCCCTAAGAGGGTTCGGTTCCAACTTCCTTCAATACCAGTGAAACTATCATGGATTCTGGCAGTAGCTCCATGAACACTAATAGCCAAGGCGATAATCCCTGCCTTGATTAGCTTCTTCGCAGCCTCAGAACTGAGTCGGGTGGCATTGGTAATCATCAGGGGATACAATCCACTCTCTCGAGTGAAATCAACAAGCTCATAAATGTCGAGCCGCATCAATGGCTCTCCACCATCGAAAATCAGCATGCGGACGCCACTAGCAGCAATATCCTCGATGACTCTTTTTGCCTCACCAGTGCTGAGTTCCTCAGGATGAGGAGAATCAGTGGCACTACTATAGCAATGCTTACACCGCAAGTTGCATTCACGAGTGATTACAAAGGTAACCGTTACTGGTGGTGGAATTCTTTCAGATGTCATATAAATCTTGATATAGAGGCTACATTCGTTCTCAGTCAATTACCTCAAGTGGGGGGAACACCCCCAAATAACCCCTGTTGGGGAGAAACAATGGGGAATTATACCAGAACCATTACCTTTTTGCCACTGAGGCAAGTAGTAGGTTCTAATTCTTTCTGAATAAGCCATATATCTACTTGGCTTCATTTCGGAGTATCTCTGCCTTGTTAGTTTTCTCCCACGGGAGGTCAAGGTCATCTCGTCCAAAATGACCATAGGTGGCTGTCTGTCTATAGATGGGACGGCGCAGGTTCAAACTCCGTATAATAGCTTCTGGGCGAGCATCGAAGTATTCCCTGATTAACTTGACAATTCTTATTTCGTCAACCTTATGGGTGCCGAAGGTCTCTACTGCAATAGCAAGAGGATGAGCTACACCGATGGCATAACAGAGTTCGACCTCACAGCGGTCTGCTAAGCCAGCAGATACGATATTCTTGGCAATGTATCGAGCGTAGTATGCTCCTGAGCGATCAACCTTGGTAGGGTCCTTTCCAGAGAAGCAGCCCCCACCATGTCGCGCTATACCACCATAGCTATCTACCAATATCTTTCGACCTGTGAGCCCGGCGTCAGCTACAGGACCACCAATTACAAAACGACCTGTAGCATTGATATAGAATTTAGTGTTATCCAATAACTTCAGAGGCACAATTGGTTTGATTACTGTCTCAATAATATCCCTTTCAATTGTCTCGTGGTTGACATCAGGATTGTGCTGAGCTGCTATTACTATACTATCTACCCTCTGTGGTACGCCGTAGGAGTATTCCACGCTAACCTGAGATTTGCCATCAGGACGTAGATATGTAAGGATATTTTCTCTCCTCACCTGTGCCAGCCGCTGGCATAGTTTGTGAGCCAGAGAGATAGTCAGAGGCATCAGCTCAGGAGTCTCATTACAGGCAAAACCAATTGTCATACCCTGGTCACCGGCACCAATCTTGTCCAGAACTGCATTGGCAGACTCCTTTTCTCTCATCTCCAGTGCTGTCTCAACACCCTGAGCAATATCGGAAGATTGTGTCTTGATAGAGGTGAGCACTCCGCAGCTCCTGTAGTCGAAGCCATACTCAGGATGTGTATACCCTGCATCCTGTATCACTGCCCGTGCTACTTCAGGAATATCGGCATAGCAGTCGCAGGTAATCTCACCCGCAACAAGTACTAGACCCACAGACATAGCAGTCTCACAAGCTACCCTGGCAAAGGGGTCCTGCTCCAGTATCGAATCCAGAACACCATCTGATATTTGGTCACAGAGCTTATCAGGGTGACCCTCAGTCACTGATTCAGAGGTGCATAGATAAGATGAAGAGCGCGTAAAAGTTGTGCTCATGTCTCCCTCCCTTTCTAATTCTTCTCATTCTCTCTCTACCATGAAGAGCCAAGGTGAAGTTAGAGTAGCCTCTAACTCAAATCTCCTTCTGTCTATTTATGTGCCCCACTCCCAACTTTCCAGGTATTTTTGCTGCTCCTCTGTTAATTTGTCAATAGTGATACCCATGGAGAGGAGCTTTAGCCTGGCTATTTCTCCATCAATTTCCTGAGGTACATTGTAGACCTTTGGCTCAAGCTTTCTATCTTGCTTTATCAGGTACTCCATACATAGCGCCTGGTTGGCGAAGCTCATGTCCATGACACTGGCAGGGTGTCCCTCTGCTGCTGACAAGTTAATCAGTCTTCCTTCAGCAAGAAGGAAGATATGTCGCCCGTCAGACATAGTGTATTCCTCAACAAAGGGACGAATCTCTCGTTTCCTAACAGCCATCTCTTTTAAGGCAGGAATGTTGATTTCTACATTGAAATGTCCACTATTAGCCAGGATGGCATTATCCTTCAGTAGCTCCATGTGCTCCTTGTTTATAACATTAATGTCGCCGGTGACGGTAACGAATATATCACCTATTTGGGCTGCCTCAGCAATTGGCATAACCTGGAAGCCCTCCATTATAGCCTCCAGGGCACATACTGGATTAACCTCAACAACAATTACCTGCGACCCCCATCCACGAGCCCTCATTGCTACCCCCTTGCCACACCAGCCATAACCACAAACCACCACCTTCTTCCCTGCCCAGAGAACATTAGTAGCGCGAGTAATACCATCAAGGGAGCTTTGTCCTGTACCATAGCGGTTATCGAAGAGGTGTTTAGTCTCTGCTTCATTAACGGCAATGATAGGATACCTTAGTTGCTTCCCTTTCTCCATACTACGCAATCGGATAACCCCAGTAGTAGTCTCCTCTGTTCCCCCCATTACATTGCCGAGAAGTCCTGTTCTCTCTTTATGCAAAGTGCTTACCAGGTCGGCACCATCATCCAAAGTAATCTGGGGTTCATGATTCAGATTGGCAAGGATATGCTTATAATAGGTCTCGTTATCCTCTCCCTTGATAGCATAAACAGGGATATTGTAGTCTTTTACCAGTGATGCCGCTACATTATCCTGGGTGCTCAGTGGGTTAGAAGCACAGAGAGACAGGTCTGCTCCCCCTGCCTGGAGAGCAAGTGCCAAATTTGCTGTCTCGGTAGTGATATGGAGGCAACCAGAGGCTCTCACACCCATCAGGGGTTTCTCTTTGGCGAATCTTTCCTGAATCAACCGCAGTACTGGCATCTCTCGCGATGCCCACTCGATATAAAGTTTCCCCTCAGACGCAAGGGAAATATCCTTGATGTCATAATCCATCTTCTTACTCCTCTTTTTGCCACATAGAATGTGGAGATGTTTTAATGCTGAGCTATCAGCTTTCAGCGAGCTGTGACCTGATAGCTGCGATGATGTTTGTATAGCATTCTATCATTACCATCTCGGATAGTAATCTTCTCTTCATCCAGGTGCTGCAGCATTGCAAGCGCATATTTACGGCTGGTATGAAGCAAGTCACGTACCTCACCCAGTGTTATCTTTCCCTGAGACTCCAAAAGACTGATAATACCCTCCCTCATTTTATCATAGGCAGAGCTGATAAAGACCACTTCGTTACTTACCTTCACTACCTTACCGTTCCTGATAAGTAGTTCCAGTAGGTCCTGCTCAAGAAGTAAATCCTGCAAAGGGGAATAAGGGTTCCTGTTCAAACTTTCCAAGAATAGATCGACAGATTCTTGTTGTGATGGTGTCAACTGAATTTCGAAGTCGGGCAATTGCACCACTGCTTCTGATTGGGCAAGCACATTATCCCCTATAAGCTGTTGGAATGCGGGAGTGAAGAATAGAAAAGGAATCATCATTTTACCCTTCAATTCCTCCATGGGCATACCAGGGCGTAGAGGGAACTGATGATGGTATTTCTCCACAGCCTGCTTTATCCTCTCTGCAAAATCTGTCCATCCCGACACAGAGAAGAGTAGCATGTCTTCCTTTCTCACTGCAGGTAGCATTATCACCTCCTTGCTTGCTATCAAGGAGTGAATTATCCTTTCTGTCTCAGAGGTAGTAAAATTACATAAAAGCGCTAGTTTCTTTAATGTTAGAGGCTGCTTCTCGGACAGAGTAGCGAGAGATACCTTCTGAGGGTCGGAGGAGTCTCTTGCCTCCAAACTTTGTACTATCTTTGTGCGAGAGTGACGATGGTGCCTGACATGAGTATCTAAGATTACCCCACCTCCCAATGTCTCATTGGGTGAGCGAACAATAAAATGGTCACCTTTAACTATTGCTATGGGATGAGCCAAGACTATCTGTACCCATTCCTCTTCACCGGGCTCTATCTTCTCTCGTGTCAGCAGGCGGACCTTTCCTGATACTTCGGTAGTGGCATAATGAAAGGTAATGATAGTATTATGGTGGAGAGGATGCAGAGCAGAGGTTAATAGGCGCAGCTTACCATCTATTGCCTTGGTAGGGCTCAGCCAGCCTGGAGCTGTTAGCACATCTCCTCGTCTCAGCTCATTTTTTGTAACGCTTGCACTCGTTGAGACGCCACTCAAGTTGGCAGCCACACGAGTTCCGGGCAAAGCAAGCTCAACCTTTTGCTTGTGAGTTTGCAAACCGCGAAGGCGGCCTCTGAGTCCTTGTGGTAATATCTCCACCTCTTGTCCCAAGGAAAGCTTACCATCAAGCAGTGTCCCGGTAACAACTGTGCCGAATCCTGCAATAGTAAATGCCCGATCAACTGGAAGTCTTGGCCGACCGATGTCCTTTTTGACTGGTACAGAATCAAGAAGGGAGTCAATGATGGAGATTAGCTCATCCAGCCCCTCACCACTTACTGCCGATACTGCCACAATAGGTGACTCTGCTAAGGTAGTTCCTGCTACGAGCTCCTGCACATCGAGGCGTACTAATTCTAGCCACTCCTCGTCTACCAGGTCCCTCTTGGTGATAACCACTATCCCTTTCTCTATGCCGAGCAAATCAAGAATTGCCAGGTGTTCTCTAGTCTGAGGCATTACGCCCTCATCAGCAGCTACAATCAAGAGGGCGACATCTATGCCCCCTGCCCCTGCCAGCATATTCTTGATAAAGCGCTCATGTCCAGGAACATCCACGATGCTGACCTCACGGCCACTGGGGAGTTTGAGCCAGGCAAAGCCAAGGTCAATAGTCATCCCTCTTTCCTTCTCTTCCTGGAGCCTGTCGGGGTCAATACCAGTGAGGGAGTGAACCAGTACCGATTTTCCGTGGTCTACATGTCCTGCTGTACCTAGAACAAACATCTTTTAGGTCTCTTCCACTTTACACAAGAAATGAATTGTAACATAGAGCAGTCATTAAATCAATGTATAAGCGAGCAGATTTTACATAACATTACCAAAAATACGAAGATATGTGATACTGATCTATTGGATGAGTACAGATACTTTGCCCATAGTGGGCAATGTGCTAGAATTACATCAGGGATACAGTATGAGCACTACAAAAATGACTCAGGATTTCCATCGCCTTCCTAGTGTAGATAAGCTGCTATCTGATGAGCGCATCAGAGAAATAGGTGGGAGGTACTCTTATCCTATTTTTGTGGATTCTGTGCGCCAGCACCTGGAGCAACTTCGTCTCTCTATGAGCAGGGGTATATCTTGCCCTCCTTATGAGGAGATAGTAAATTCTCTACATAGCACCTTGCGCACCCTTGGAGAACCTAGCCTTCGCCCTGTGATTAATGCTACAGGAGTCATACTTCATACTAACTTGGGGAGAGCACCCTTAAGTCATGAAGCTGCCCAAGCTATGAAAGGGGCAGCAATGGGTTATACTAATCTTGAACTTAACCTTGAGAGTGGTAAAAGAGGCTCTCGCCAGACTCATATAGAGAGTCTGCTATGTCGTCTGACTGGCGCTGAGGCATCCATGGTAGTAAATAACAATGCTGCAGGAATTTTACTGGTACTAAGTGCTCTAGCAAAGGGAAAGGAGGTTATTCTCTCTCGGGGACAAGCAGTAGAAATCGGTGATAGCTTTCGTATCCCTGATATAATGCGTAAGAGTGGAGCAAAACTTGTGGAGGTAGGAACTACCAACTGTACATATCTATCAGACTACGAAGAGGCGATAGTTCCAAGGACGAGATTCCTGTTACGCATTCACTCCAGTAATTTCAAAATTGTAGGCTTCACACAGAGTGTTGGACTTAACGAACTGGTCAATTTGGGTAAGTGCCACAACCTATTTGTCCTGGATGACCTGGGGAGTGGGTGTTTGCTGGATACTAGTGAATTTGGGCTCGACCATGAGCCTATGATTCAGGAGAGCATTTCTGCTGGGGTAGGATTGGCATTCTCCTCTGCTGATAAGCTTCTGGGAGGACCCCAGGCAGGAATTATTGTGGGTAAGAAGGAGCTTGTCGAGCGAGTCAGGAAGCATCCCCTGGCGCGTACAGCCCGAATTGATAAGATAAACTTAGCCGGATTGACCGCTACCCTACTGCACTACCTACGAGGTGAGGCAATAAGCAAGATTCCAGTATGGCAGATGATTTCTGTTCCTCTTTCGGAAATTGAAGTACGAGCCAGGCAGTGGGGTACCGCCCTTCCTCACAATGCTTATGATAGGGGTATAGCTACAGTAGTTGAAGGAGAATCGATGGTAGGTGGAGGGAGTCTGCCAGGAAGTAGCTTACCTACTAGATTGCTAGCTATCAGGGGGCAGAGTGGTGGGGAGGGAAGGTTCACTGCTCAGAAACTGGCACAAACCCTACGGCAACAACAACCTCCTGTGATAGGACGAGTAGAAAAAAACCTCTTGCTGCTTGACCCTCGTACTGTCTTCCCTCACGAGGATGAGGCATTACTCTCAGCACTCCATAAGTCCCTTTGGCAGTTTAACTAACCAAATGGCTCTTAAAAGACTATAGAGGAATATTCCCTTGCTTTTTGGCTGGCCTTTCTGATTCAGTCTTCCCCTCAGCTATTTTAAGTGCTTTGACCAAGACTGGGCGACTATCGCGAGGGTCAATAACATCATCGATACTGAGGCAGGTTGAGGCAGCATGATAAACTGTCTCTGTTAAATCAAGTTGAGCAGTTGGCCAGGCAAAAGCTGCTTCATTGCCCATCTCCCGAGTGGACATAGCTAAAGCTGCTTCGTGAGAGCATCTACCGATGTACAGGGTGATTTTAGGCACAGTAGCCTCACAGATGGCAAAAGTTGCCATAGCCACATGCCTTAATAGTCCCCTCCGCTCTTCTTCAAGAGTTGCTAGATACCCTGGAGTATCAACTAAGAAGGTCAAAGGAACATTATAAGCATCACAGAACCGAATGAACCGGGCTTCCTTCTCAGCAGCAGCAATATCAATTACTCCAGATAGGTTTGCCGGGTTATTAGCTACAATGCCAACTGGTCTCCCGCCAAGCCGAGCCAAGGCAGTAATAATGTTTGGTGCATATTCCTTCTTCAATTCAATGAAGTGATGGTTATCAACAATATGCCAGATTACCTGATGCATATCATAAGCTTCCCCTGGTATTAACGGGATAATATCGAGAAGCTCTTCATCTCTTCTCTCAGGGCTATCACTATTATCCACAGTTGGTGGTTTCTCTCGACAATTTGAAGGTAGAAAGCCCAGAAGCTCACGGCATTTTTCGAGGCATTTCTCATCACTCTCCGCCAGATAGTCACAAGAACCGCTAATCTCAGCATGCATAGCCGCAGCACCGATTTCCTCATGGGTAACATCATGAAAAGTGACCTCTTTCAACAACTCAGGAGATGCTAATGACATAAAGCTTTCTCCTCTAACCATAAAGAAGAGGTCAGCCAGCATTGGGGAATAAGCTGTGCCTGCATAAGAAGCTCCGAGGAGGAGAGTGATGCTCGGGACTACACCTGAGGCTACTGCTGGAGCGTACCAGACATCAGTACCAAAGCTAACACCCCGCCCTGCAGCAATTCCAAAGGCATCATGAAGCCTTACTCCTGCAGAATCAACAATACCAATATAAGGAACGCCCATTTTAACCGCTGCATCCATAATGCGACACACCTTCCAATTCTGCACCGCTGCTTGGGTAGCTCCCAATCCAGCTACAAAATCATGGGCATAAATATATACCATCCGACCATTTATCTCGCCATAGCCAGTAATAACCCCATCACCGATGACCTCTCTTGAATCAACCTCAGCAAAACCAGTAGGAGTCGGCTTAGCCCAGAGATTAAGCTCAGTAAAACTACCAGGGTCAAGGAGCTTAGCTACCCTTTCTCGAGCGGTCAGCTTACCTCGCTCATGTTGTTTCTCAATTGCCTTTATCCCACCACTAAGCTCCATTCTCTCTCTCTGGCGGGATAATTCAGCAACCCTCTCTCTCATAGTGGGATATTGTCGTGCTTCCTCCATGCTCGCACCTCATTCTTTTCAGATAATAATTCTAGAGCCCT
Source organism: Chloroflexota bacterium (assembly GCA_030612045.1). Lineage (GTDB taxonomy): Bacteria > Chloroflexota > Dehalococcoidia > UBA2247 > JAUWOP01 > JAUWOP01. Next base: position 12,097 of record JAUWOP010000028.1, read on the forward strand.
GACCAGTAATGGTCGAGTCTCCCGTGGGTCAATATACTCTTGAACCAGCAGCCATTTCCAGAGCAATCCGTGGCTTTCTGTCTCAAATTTCTCAGCTAACCTGACTTTTTCCTGCTCTGGATTCTCGGCAAGTTGCAATTGTTTGCGATAGACGATAGCCACAGCTCCCTCGGGTATCATTGGTGCAATAATCATTGTTGGCCAAGCTAAGCTAATATCTCCACCAAGGTTTTCCCCGGGCATACCCAGATTACCACCACCATAGCATTTTCTAACATAAACAGTTATCTGAGGGACTGTAGCTAAAGAGTTAGCACTAACCACCTTTGACCCATGCCTAATAATACCACCCCTCTCCTGCTCCACAGCGGGGAGGAAGGCAGGGGTATCAACAAACCAGATAAGCGGAATATTGAAGGCGTCACAAAAACGAACAAAGCGAGCCATTTTATCGGCTGAATCAATATCTAAACAACCCCCCTTGCTCTGAGGATTATTGGCTATAATGCCAACAGTTTTTCCGTCAAGCCGCGCTAAACCAACAATTAGATTAGTTGCCCAATGGCGCTTTATTTCGAAGAAATTACCATTATCAACGATTAAAGAAAGCAGCCGATACATACTATAGGCTTTGCATTTATCTAAGGGCGCTATTCCAAGTAATTCCTCCTCTTTCCGGTCAGGGTCATCACCAGTAGCTATTTGAGGTGATTTTTGGTTGTTATTTAATGGTAAGAGGGTGAAAAGTTCACGGCATTTCTTCAGGCAGTCCTCATCATTCTCGGTAAGAATATCACAGCAACCGGTATTCTTGGCATGCGTCCAGGCATCAAGAGGCTTCCCCTGGTGTTCAGAAATATTCAAGCAGCTAGTTCCTCGAACCATGAAAGTAAAGTCAGCTAACATTGCCGAGATAGCTGCTGAACCAAGACAGGGTCCCATTATCAGTGAGATTTGAGGGATTACTCCAGAGGCCTGAGTCTGGGAATAGGCAACCTTATCAAAAAAGTAATTAGTTGGCGCATTGACAAAATCCTCTACTTTTGTCCCTTCAGAATCAAAGATGCCGATACAAGGGACTCGTGACCTGAGGGCTTTCTCAGTTAGTCGGGCGATTTTCTGAACATGGATAATGCCAGCACGACCATCAGAGCAAGTCCAATCCTGTGCCCAAACAAAGAGGGGACGACCAGCTATCTTACCGTGGCCAGCGACCACTCCATCACCTCTGATACCTTGTTTGGGGTTAATTGGGGTAGACCATAAATCGAACTCGCTAAAGCTATTTGTATCGAGGAGCCGCTCGATTCTTTCCCGGGCGGTTAGCTTGCCTAGCTGATGTTGCTCAGAAATCTTGGCTGGACCACCCCCTTGAAATAGCCTTTCCCTTTCTTCTTCTATCTGGGCTAATCTTTCTCTGACTTCCATTCTCACCCCGCAACTCTTAGCAAATTAGTTTTGGTAGTATTGCAAAAACAACATCCCGAAAATAGCCGAGAGGAACTATGGCCTACCTCAATAAAAAAGGTATGTGAACAAATGTGCACATAAAACCACCACTTCCCCCTCAGGATAAGTATAACTGAGGAGAGAGCAAACATCAAGGTGTAGAGCCTTATTACTCCTACTACTATCACCCAAGCTCATTTTTGGATTAGAATAGAGTCTGAAGGCGCTCAATCACCTAATAACTGTCTCAGCTCGAATAGTGTTGCTATCATAGCCCGATGTCTCATTGCGGCGGGAATGCCTGGAAACTTTCCCTGCCAGCTCCTCTTTACATTATCCTTGATGATGGAGATGAAGATTCTATGCAACATTCTCCCTTCTACCTTACCTGATGGCTCTCTTATGCCTGTAACACCTATACCTATGTCTGCTCCCAGGTGACGCCGCACCACCTCAGCCATTGCCTCCGCTAACTCTATACTGGCAAGTCCATGTTCCTTGAGAAGTGACGCATCAATTCCCAGAGAGCTCAGCATTCCCTCAGAAGTAGCCACAAATCCACCCCGATAGCATCCGGAATCCCTCAGCACTTCTGAAAGTGTAGAGGCAAGAATTCCCCCACTTATTGTTTCCATGGTGGCTATACTCAGTTGCCTAGCTAAGAGGAGGGATGCTACTATCTCTGCTAGCTCATCATCATCAGTCCCCCAAATATATGGTCCCAAAATCTCCCGAATCTGAGTCTCACCACGGCATATTCTTTCTGTTGCTATTGTAGCATCAGGGGCTCTGGTCATTAGCCGCAGGTGGATACCATCAGGTTTAGCGTAGACACCGAGATTGAATTCAGTGGATATGAGGAGGGGACTTGTCATCTCATCTACACGAGCTTCGGTAAGCCCGAAGGTTTTCAGTGTGCGAGTGAGAATGACACCTCCAGGTCGCTTATTTTGGAGATAAGGCAGAACTACTTCTTTCCACATATGCTGCACTTCACGCGGTGGGCCTGGTAGTGCTAAAAGTAGTCTACCTTCCCTCTCGATACGCCATCCTGGTGCAAGTACCCTGGGGATTAGGTAGGGAGCAAGCTGAGGGAATCAGCATTGCCTGTTTGATATTACTCTCCGGCATAAGAATACCGTAGCGTTTGAAGAAAGCTCTTAATTCCTCTAGTAGAGTGACATCAACCTTCATCTCTTCATTGAGGAAGGTAGCGATGGCATCACGGGTAACATCGTCTTCGGTGGGTCCCAGTCCACCAGTCGTAATAATGATATCGGAGCGCTCCCAGGTATGCTTCAGTATCTCCACTAGCTTATTCTTATTATCCCCAATTTGAGTGACACGCTCTAGTTCGATTCCCAAGAGGGGTAATTGCCCTGCCAGATAGGAGGCATTAGTATCTACAATTTCACCAAGCAAAATCTCAGTACCGATGGAAATAATTTCAGCTTTCACAAGATAGACCTCAATTTTCAGTTATCAGTTGCCAGTTTCTGCCAATCATTCTTGGCAAACCAGCCTCTGAGTTGGACAAATTCATTTTCCGGTAGAGATTTAAGCACTTTCATTGCAATATCCCTTCTACCACCAAATTGGGTTTCTTCGAGGGCAAACGACCAAGCTCACCTACCACCAGGTGTTTGCAAGACCACTCCCAACTTATGACAAACCCCATTTGCAAACAAAACTCGATTTGTGGCTATGCCGTGCGGTCAGGTGCAATACCTTGTTGAGTTTTCCTCTCCCTCATTTTGTCAAATATATAGCTCTGGTAAGCAAAGACTATTAGACGAGGTGTGCCTTTGCTTTTTGTTTTACCAAATGCCCAAACTTCCCATGTAACAGTTCGAGTTGCTCTTTTTCTGATAGAAAAGATAGCTTCAATTCCGCCTCTCTTTGTAACTGACGCTTCATCTCTACAGCGTCCAATTTCTTACTCTTCATAAAGCACCTCCCTTGGACTTCTAATTTCAAGTATAGGGTATCCTAACTTTAGATTTACTGAATTTAATAGACGAATACGGTTTATGTTTACAATGTGTTTGTAATTCCAGCTTACCAAAATGTCCACTCGCTCCACTGTTGCAATTGCTATATGTCGTGCATCTGAAATACTACTCTCTGCTACAAGGCCTTCTTTAAGGTAAGCATTGGCAAGTGTAATTGACTCCTCATCAAGAGAAACGTATTCAATGTTGTCACTTGGGACTCTCTTTAGTACACTCCTCACCTCTTCAGGTGCTTCCTCAAGTTCAAACAGCACTACATCGGAGATAATCAGCATTTCCTTTCCCGAGATGAATTCATCAAATAATTGCGTAGAGTATTCCTTAAATTCCTCATCAAAACAACCTCCTATCACAGAGGTATCAACATAGATACGTGGTCTGAACATATTTTACACGCCTCCAAAATATCTGTGCCCATTTTGCCTAACGTTCCCGGTGTAAAAGAAGTTCGGCGGAGCAGAATTTGGGTAGAGCGAAGCGTAGGCTTTTACACCGTATTAGGTGAATCGCGAGATTACTTTCGAATAGCGAACTTGTCCTTATGTCTTTGTATCTGCACTTGCTAATCTCTCCGTTTATTCTTCAAGAATCCAATCTAAACACTAGATTGGTGCAGATGTCAACATTTCGGGAGTGAACGGCTATTCAGAGCTATGTTGGGTGAACGGTTATTGCAAAACAAACCTCGATTACCTGGAGTACCTCGATAAGCAAGATGACTCTCGCCAAACCGCGATGTCCTGGTGGTCAGGTGTATTGATTTGTTAGCCTGCTGATTGCCCCACCCAGTCTTATGTGAGATTTATCCCTAATCTGCTGCCCACCTGTATTCAAAATCTTCATTGTTGAGAACCAGGATCTGGTTTAGGTTGTTCTTTATCTCTTGACCGCCGGGAAGCATAGGCAGCATATTGAAATAGTTTCTGATTGCGAAATTTATGCCAGCTAAACAGGTTTTCGCCTTTATCCAGTTTTGGGGGCTAAACACCCTGTTCTGTTGTTGTGGCTCATTGGCAGCGGCCTCGAGGGCCATATTAAGACTAATTCCACTGATTCTGACAACTTCATTAGCCATGTCAGCTTGTATTGCTTTTTGTAGACATTTGTGCGGGTTTGGCACTCGGTCAGGTTGATTGTTTGATATTGCGAAACACATTGATACCGCATATAGGTGGTGATACGGTGCATAAGCTTTCATAGCCAAGAGCGTTTCGTTGAAGCCTAAGGGATTTTCCTTCACCCATGCCTTTTGAATTTCTTGCATCCAGTGATTGAGTGCCTGCGCATTTTCAGGTGCGTATTCTCTTTTGAATAGTTGCTCGAAGTATTTGTCAAATATTTTCGTTTCGCTGTAAGAGATATTTGGCCTCTGTGAATGCCAAGCAATCAGGTACTTCCCCAAATCCGACAAATCGAGAATATAATTCTTGTCTTTGTCGGCCGATGGAACTTCTCCGCGCTTGGTCACGAAGTAACCATTTGTGTATCTCTGCTCAAAGAGTTTCTTCAGGTTCAAGACTCTCTTGTCATTACTCCTCAAATCCCTGGGTTTGACGGCACTCTGAGAGTTTGTGCTGATACTGATTCTATCGGCCCGGTCTCTCTGTGGGATCTCATAGAATCTGAACAGTACCGAGGTGTCATCTAGAGTCTTAACTCTCTCGCTGCAGCTAAGAATCGTATTCAAGGATTGGCAACCATTTACTATGCTAATCCCATGCAGTTTGAGTGTCCCATCTTGTAACTCCAGTTTGTTACAAATTGCGGTAATCCCATTATGAAAGAAGAAGAAATCACGATGCTTGTCGCTGTAAATAGTGGCTCGTATCCCCTTGTTTACTGTATTACTCAAGCCAAGACTCTGCCTGACGTTCTTTTGGAAAAGTGTACCATCCTTTATGCCAGGGATTCTGACGCATTCACTCAATGGAACAGCAGCGATCACCACCTGTGTTCCTGCTATTGTAAGAGGGAAGAAACGATCTTGGCCCAATTCCATAGTATAATTGATAGATGGATTCTCTCGCTCGAGTGCGAGGTCATACCTTCTGCGGAGTTCATCTTCGTCGATAACTGCGATTGATGAGGATATATCATCGTTTTCGGACAATTCAGCCAAGCGCTGTTGGAAGGTTGCAAAATCAAGATTTGCAGCTTCAGTTGGTATCGCGGTAGTTATTAACTCAAAAGCTATCTCATATTCATCTTCAAGAGCCTTTGCAACTTCAGCGAGCTTCCTCTTCAATTTGTTATTCCCTACTTCCTGGAGTCTCACCAAATCCCTAAACTGTATCCAAGATGACAAGACTTCCCTCAGGGGTTCGGCATCTACTATGTCGCCACCCATGAATTTCCCCTGGATGACAAAAACGGTTGATTTGTCGTCGTCTATTACTATAGCGTCTATCTGTTTGTCATCTGCTCCGTCAGTGATATCATCTTTGGTTTCATTTCTGTCACGCAAATGGATATTTCGTAAATACCACGCGACAAATCTCTGCCCATTGTTGGAGAAATTCTGTTGATAATAGTCTTGCTTGATATCTTTAAGAATCTGCTCGTACACGGAATCTCCTTTCAATGGTTTGCTTGTAACTACACAGCTTATCCTTCAGACAACAAAATAGCGTCTACCTTGAATGTCTGAAAAACCTTGTGCAAGCACTCTAACATGTTCTTTCCCTGTTTTCCGATTGTGGGAATAAAGCCGCGGATACGGTAAAAGTAATCGGCTCCATTTATATAGTATCTATAATTCCCTCTGAATGGTCAAGCGGTTTTCAGGAAACTGGAATGCCTGTGTAGTTAAGAATATTCAAAGCGACCTCGGCAGCCTTTTTCCCTGAGAGGAGCATGGCGCCAAAAGTGGGGCCCATTCGAGGGAGTCCATAGACAGAGGCAACTGCCATGCCGGTAGCGATAAGTCCAGGATAGACCTCTCCCGTACGCTCTACTATGGCATCCTCTGATTCCTCAATACAGAGTGCTCCCTCTCCTTCTAGCTTAACTAGCCCTCGTTTCTCAAGTTTGCGCAATACGCTGGCATCGTGACCAGTAGCATCAATAACCACCTTTGCCTCCAGTGGTATAGGGTCAAGAGCTGCAATTTCATGAGGGAGGTATGTAACAGGACTCCAGTTAATTACCACTCCCTTGACACGAGCCTCTCGCAAAATGATGTCCTCAAGCAGGGTCAGGTTTAATATTTTTACTCCGGATTTACATGCGGAGGCGATAAGTTGGGAGCAAGCATAAGGAGCATCAGCTACATATAATCCTTCCCCAGCCTCACTACAGGGCACGCCGAGCTCTGCCAGGACTTCGTGGGCTGGTGCCCTCACAGTAAACTTGTTCATAAAGTAGCCGCCCGACCAGAAACCGCCGCCGAGGTAGTTATTCCGCTCCACTAATGTCACCTTGAGACCTTTGTTTGCTATATCTCGTCCCCCTATCAGTCCACTAGGTCCCCCACCTACAATGATAACATCACTTGTGGCACAATATTCGAGGTGGTTAAGGAATGCTCTGGCAATAGCTATGGTAACTTCGCTTTCCTTCACAGGGTGAAAAATCATAGTTTACTCCCTTTTTTGTATTACTTTGTGGTTCTATGCGACTGGAGTCCGCAGATAATCCTCTACCAATTTCATAGCACAGAATGGTCCACACATAGTACAGGTAGCTCCAGGAATAGAAGAACGGGTACGAATCTGGCTACATCGCGAAGGGTACATCGAGAGGGCAAACTGTTTCTCCCAATCAAGATTCCTGCGAGCCTGAGACATTCTATTATCCCAATCCAGGGCTCCATTGACACCTTTAGCGATATCGGCGGCATGTGCGGCAATACGGGTAGCAATTACTCCTTCCTTTACCTCATCTACATTGGGTAAGGCAAGGTGCTCTGAGGGGGTAACATAGCAAAGAAAATCAGCACCGGCTGCTGCAGCTACAGCACCCCCGATAGCTGCCGTAATATGGTCATAGCCAGCGGCAACGTCAGTTACTAGCGGACCCAGGACATAGAAGGGAGCATCATGGCATACTCGTTTTTCCAGCAGGACATTGGCAGCAATCTGGTTCAAGGGTAGATGTCCTGGTCCCTCTACCATAACCTGAACTCCGGCGTCCCTGGCACGTTCTACCAGTTCTCCTAGTGTCAGCAATTCCTCGATTTGGGGACGGTCTGTGGCATCAGCGAGGCTCCCTGGGCGTAATCCATCGCCTAAACTAAGAGTTACATCATAGCTGTGAGCTATCTCCAGTAAGCGGTCATAGTACTCATACAATGGATTTTCCCTGTCCCATCTAAGCATCCAACCAATCAAGAAAGCTCCTCCACGAGATACCACTTGTGTCATTCTATGTTGATGTTTGAGGAACTCAACAGCCCTGCGGGTTACCCCACAGTGCACGGTCACAAAATCAACCCCCTCCTTTGCCTGCTGTTCAATCACAGCAAAGAGCCTATCAGTCTTCATATCAACTACTGCCTTTCCCATCTCCACCATTTCGATGCCTGACTGATAGACAGGTACGGTACCCAAGGGGACAGAGCATGCTTCCCGAATAGCTTGCCTTATGGCTATAATATCACCACCTGTGCTCAAGTCCATGATTGTATCTGTTCCTGCTTCAATAGCCACATGGAGTTTCTCCAACTCCATATTCGGGTTATTCCAATCAGCAGAGGTACCAATGTTGGCATTTACCTTAGTATATAGTCCCTTGCCGATACCGCAGGGGCTGATATTCTTATGCTGCATATTCGCCAGGATTACAATGTTACCCTGTTCCACCCCTTGCCGTATAAACTCTCCCGTCACCCCCTCTTTCTCAGCCACTGTAGCCATCTCAGGTGAGATAATCTTCCTCTTGGCTAACTCAGGTTGAGTCATCTTTCCTACCTCCATAAATAAAAAGAGGAGTCAGTGACCGTACACAGACTCCAACTTTCTGCTAAACCGCATCCCTACGCTCGCATTAACGAGATCAGGTTCAAGGAGTTCCCCAAAACTCAGGGTCTCAGCCTCTCCCACCAGAGTCAAGCTCTGGTAGCAGAGTTTCCTTTGCGCACCCCCGCGGTCACCCAGTAATTAGTATAGCATATATTAGGCACAAGTGTCATCCATAGTTTCTTCCATTTGTTGATGTTCTACAATTTTGTCACCATCTAACTGTTCTGCGAAAATGTCACCCTATGAAGGAGAGGACCCTATCTAACCCTCATAGGGGTAATAGATGATGCCACAGGCAAGATGCCCTATGCCTTGTTCAGGGAGCAGGAGGATGCTCAGGGCTACTTTCTCATGCTGCACCATATTGTGGATAGCTGCGGTATACCTATGGCATTG
>JAUWOP010000048.1 GCA_030612045.1 Chloroflexota bacterium
CTACTTTGGCTTTAAATGATGGGCTGTGCTTGCTGCGGTTCTGTTTCATGTCCTGCTCCTCCTATCTCTCTTTGTATTCTAGTATTCTAGGAGCAAAACCCGCTCTTAACAACCTGTCCGAAATTTGGGGACCACCTCACTCTATGGGTACTTTTCTCACTTTCAACTCGGCTACATCTTCAGGATGTTGGTAAACCTCAAAGTGTAATCCACTTGTTGCTGGCAGTATTTTACTCATTGTAGCACTACCTCATAGCTAAATAAACCTCGGATTAGCAACGACAAAAATTAAGCTTTTATTTTGTCTCGCGTATAATGTACGTTAAACGCACTGAACATTTCATCGGAATGTTCAAAACAATGCTTTACCAAAACTTTATCAATTCGCCGAGCTTGCACTGCAATTCGCTCGGCTAGAAGTGCCTCACCTTCTTTATAGTATGTCTCCAACTACCTCAATTTCCCCTTTACTTTGGAGTTCATTACAAATTTCTACCACCAACTTGAGGTCAAGCCCAAACTGCTCAGCAATGTCCGAGTAGTATAGTATTTGTCCCTTCGCAAAGAGCTCCAAAATCTCCCTTTCTCCTTCTTCCTTTGAAACCTCACGAAGGATAACCACTCTCTCTTCTGGGATGATAGCTTCAATGTGCGCAAGGCGTTCTTCAACCGCCTGTATTCTTTGTCTCAAGACATAATTCTCCGTTCGCAACTGAACATTCTCTTGCTCAAGCCACTCAATGGTAGTTCAGACCCACAGCTTTGTATGGCATTTCATGTCTGATATAGCCACTCCTTGGATACAATTGATGGATTGTAGTTTGAAGCTAAAATGACAACATTTGCGCTGTTCGGTAAAATCACCTCTAAAACCCTCCGACCCTCCAAGAGCTAATTGTAACATAATTGGCTTAATGACTAAATGGCATTGACATAGCATTGACAATGTAACTACATAATTCTATAATGTAGTTAGGTGTTGGATAGAGGATAAGGGATGGCAAAGGTAGGGATAAGGGAATTAAAGTCCAGACTCAGTCACTATATAGGACGTGCTAGTAAGGGTGAATATGTGGTGGTGACTGACCATGGTAGACCTGTGGCAATTATTGTGCCTATAGAAGAGCAGGAGATGATGGGGAAATTAAGAAGGCTCACCAGTGAAGGGATTGCTACCTGGAGTGGTGGAAAACCTGGGGGCATAACCCTGCCTGTTTGTGGCAAAGGCGAGTCTCTATCACAGATTGTTCTCGAGGATAGACGATGATTCTTTACCTGGATACTAGCTCACTGCTTAAGCTTTATATATCTGAGCCAGACTCTGAGCAAACCTATGCCTGTATAGACCAAGCTGAAGTAGTAGCCACCTCCCGTATTGCTTACGCTGAGGCACGAGCCGCTTTTGCCAGGAAACATCGGAGTGGTGAGCTTGCTAGAGATGAATATCAAGGGGTTTTGCGCCATTTTGAGGGTGATTGGGACAGGCTCTTCGTCCTAGAGGTTACCCCATCTGTTGTTGAGCTAGCTGGTGAGCTTGCTGAGAAGTACCCTCTGAGAGGTTTTGATGCTATACATCTTGCCTCTGCTCTTATGTTGAGTAGGAAGGTTGAGTCACCTGTTGCTTTTTCTTGTGCTGATGAACACCTCACAAAGGCAGCTAGAGTTGAGGGTATGGGAACATCCCTTTAGATAAAGAAATTACTGATTATGAAGACAATCGTGGTTAAGCTAGGTGGAAATACCCTGGGGGAGTGTGAGACTATACTGGATGACCTTGTAGAGCTCCAGAAAAGTGATGTGTCTCTTGTGGTAGTGCATGGTGGTGGTAACAGAGTTACTCAATGGCTGGAGCGAAGTGGGTCTCCTGCCAGATTTGTGCGAGGATTGAGGGTAACAGATGCTGCTACACTGGAGGTAGTGATTGCTGTACTTGCTGGTCTAGTAAATAAAGAGCTGGTGGGCGCTGTTGAAGCCCGAGGTGGAAGGGCTCTGGGTCTCTGTGGTGGCGATGGTGGGTTTATTCAGGCAACGCCTCAATCTGTGGATTTGGGCTGTGTTGGTGAAGTAACACGGGTTGACCCCTATCTACTTAGAATTATTATCGGAGCAGGCTATATGCCTATCATTGCTCCTTTGGGCTTCTATTCTATGGATGGGCGGAGCAAGGCGAATGCCCTGGACTATCCTGCTTTACTCAACATTAATGGAGATATTGTAGCGGGAGAGATAGCTGCCGCTTTAGGAGCAGAGGAACTGATTTTCCTCACCGATGTTATTGGTGTATGTGATAAGTCAGGTGAGCTTATTCCACAGCTTACCTCCCAAGAAGCAAGGAGACTTGTGTCCTCTGGTATAGCTTCAGGAGGGATGATTCCTAAGGTTGAAGCATGCTGCTGTGCACTAGCAGCCGTACATGCAGCCCGTATTATAGACGGTAGAGTACCTCATGCATTGATTCAAGAGATTGCCCGTAAAGGATTAGGGACTACTATTGTTCTCTAGAATATAGAGGGGGACCTGAAGTTGACTGATTGGCAGGGTAAGGAGCAGAAGTATTTTCTCAGGACAGTGAATCGTGTGCCGGTTGTCTTGGTGCGGGGAGAAGGAATGCATGTCTGGGATGATGAGGGAAGGGAATATCTCGATTTTGTAGGGGGATGGGCGGTAAATAACCTGGGGCATTGCCACCCTGTAGTAGTAGAGGCGATAGTAAATCAGTCTCACACCTTACTTCAGGCATCAAATCAGTTTTATACTATTCCCCAGTTGCAACTGGCAGAACTCCTGGTGGAGCATAGCTGTCTGCACCGTGTATTCTTCTGTAATAGTGGCGCTGAAGCTAATGAGGGTGCGATAAAGCTGGCTCGTAAATATGGTAAGCTTTACCGTGGGGGTGCCTACGAGGTAATTACCACAATGCAGTCGTTTCATGGACGCACTCTGGCAATGACCGCTGCTACAGGACAAGAGAAATTTTACCTTCCTTATACTCCTCTTCCTGTTGGGTTCGCCCATGTAGAATATGACAATGTTGAGGCGATACGGCAGGCTACCACTCCCAATACCTGTGCTATAATGCTGGAGCCAGTTCAGGGTGAGGGAGGTGTAAATGTGCCTCATAGTGATTATCTGAAAGAGGTGCACTGCTGGTGCGACCAGCAAGACATCCTGCTTATTTTAGATGAGGTTCAAACGGGCATAGGGAGAACGGGTACCCTGTTTGCTTATGAGCAGTGTGGAATCGAGCCAGATATCGTTACCCTTGGTAAGGGATTGGGAGGTGGTGTTCCTCTGGGTGGTATCCTTGCTTCAGAGAAGGCGGCAGTTTTTGAACCTGGTGACCACGGCTCCACAATGGGAGGAAACCCTCTCGCCTGTGCCGCTGGATATGCCAATCTTAAATTTATCCTGGAAAATAACATACCACAACATACTATGCAGGTGGGACAGTATTTTTTCGCCAGGCTCATGGAGTTGAAGCAGGAATTTAGCTTCATTACTGAGGTAAGAGGCCGCGGACTACTACTTGCTCTGAGTTTTGATAGCCCTATCGCAGAAGAGGTTTTGCTTTCTTGCTGTAAGAGGGGACTGCTGGTAAACCGTGTCAAGCCTGATGCTTTACGCTTCATGCCTCCTCTCATTATTACTGAGGCGGAGATTGACCGTGCGATAGAGATTCTGAATGGAGTACTGCGTGAGAAGGGATGAAACACAAGAGGCGATGGCTGATTATATCCCTGTCAGTGGTAGCTGTCATTTCTCTGGGGCTATGGTGGATTCATCCCTGGTCTCAGAAGAATGTGAGTGCGGCGGAACTGCAGAGCTACGTTGATTCCCTTGATCCTCCTGGTGAGACTCTAAGTGACGAGTTTATTAGCACGCAGTCGCATCAACTCTCTGCCTGGCTCTTTGATGATAAAGAAGAGCAAAATCAGTTTGCTGCGGAGCTAAGGGAAATATATCTTGAATCACAGGGGGTGGACTTCTTGCTGGTCTACAATACTGGTGGCTTTGGAGGAGCAACTATGGCTGATGACCCAGAGTGGCCCAGTGTTCTAGAGGGAATCAAGGGGGAACTCCAGGATATGGGATATTCAGCCAAAATTATTGAGCATCAACGCTCTGAACTTGACATTAGGGGGTTTGTGGGTGAGGTAGCCCAGATTCTGGATGGATATAAAGGTAAGGCGCCTCTCCTGGCTGCCAAAGTATCTTTTGTTACCAGATATAATCCTGAAGTTAGATTTATCATAACAGGGAGGAGCAATGGCGCTGCATTCAGTAATGCAGCGATGGAGCTTCTGAAAGGGAATGAGAGGGTGTACAGTATTCAGGCAGGGCCTTCCTTCTGGTATAAGGGCTCAGAGGTACCGCGAACCCTTATAATTGATGACAATGGAGTGATGCCAGATAGTTTTAGTAGAGGTGAATTCTGGACTATAATAAAGGCAAATGCAGGGCGGCTTCCTACCACTTCTCCTCCAAAGGAGGGCTCTATGCAGATACTGAATTGGTATGTGAAGCTACCAGGGCATGTTTACACATGGGAGTATCCTGGGGTGCGTTCACAGGTCACAGAGTTTATATACTCTTACTTCTAGCGAGTAATCTTCTTTGCTGAGATAGATGGAGATGGAAAGGCACTCTCAAATATTAGGTGTGATGATAGTGGCTCTCTTTGTCCTGAGCCAGGTGTTGCCTCTGCCCTCGCATAGTGTGGCAGCCTCACTCAATGATGAAGAGTTGCAGTACTATACTGACTATATCTCTTATAACTTGGACCAGAAAGGGATAGTCATTACTCCAGAGCAGGCTGAAGGTATAGTAAGGCAGGCTTATAGTATAGCTGTGGCACTCTTTGGGGATAATGCTGCACAATGTACCTATTACCAGGAAAAGCTTCTTCAGGATTATGTGCAGGTGGCAGGTGAAGATGTGATTATAATTTATAACCCGGGTGGGATGGGAAGAGCCTCTATAAAGTATGACCCTCAATGGGGAGAGGTAGCGGGGCATATGAAAACCATGCTGGAGGAAAAGGGATATTCTGCTGCCATCCTCGATTATAAGCGTACTGCTAATGGTATTATACAAGGTATGATGGAATTGAAAGATTTTGTAAATGCCTACCCTGTTAAGTCTGAGTGGCTTTCAACAGAGATAAAATTCTTGTTGCAGAATACCCCGTCTACTAAGATTATACTCACTGGGGTTAGTCAGGGGGCGGCTTATATTAATGAAGTAATGAAAAGGCTGGAGGGAGAGCCCCTTGCTGCTCAGAGGGTGGTGTGTGTGGAGGCAGGAGTACCATTCTATTATAAGGCAGGTATTGCTTCAGGACAGATACTGGAGCTGTGTGATAATGGGATGGGAGAGGACTCGCTGGTAACTGGAGACATGGGCAGCCTTATATCAACTTATGTTTTGGCTCCTCTTAAGTGGTGCGTATCATATTTGAAGGGAATACCAGTAGATCCGATTGATTGCTGCCATAATCCTGGTCATGATTACTATTGGGTTTATCCTGGGGTAGAGTATCCTATCACTGCCTTCCTGGAGCAGCATTTCAACTAGGCGTTTATCATGGAGAGCACGGAGACCACCAGAGTTTGCTGGTTTGCTGAGAATAAACCCTCATGGGCGGCTGCCCACCAGCGAACCATGAAAATAAGCTGTCATTGCGAGCCCTTTCTCTCTGTCATTGCGAGCAAAGCGAAGCAATCTCGGTGGGGTGATGATAAGATTGCTTCGTCCCCTTCGCTTCGTTCGGGGCTTCGGCTCACACGCTCCTCGCAATGACAGATGTGGGGATGAGTCTATTTTCGGAATAAAAAGGGGGTTACTCCCAAAGGTGGTAAGAGAATTAATAGAGAGACTGGAGAAATTATTGAGAGGAGTAGATGTAAATGTTAGAGAAGATAGTCTTAGCCTATAGTGGAGGGCTGGATACTTCAGTAGCCATAAAGTGGTTGGGTGAGAGGTATAATGCGGAGGTCATCACCCTCACTGTGGATGTGGGGAATGAGGGTGACCTCTCTCAAGTTCGAGAAAAGGCACTCCGAATAGGAGCAATCAAGGCTTTGGTGGTAGATGCTAAAAAGCTCTTCGTAGACCATCTTGTTTTCCCTGCTCTACAGGCTAATGCTATCTACCAGGGACAATATTCTCTGGCTACAGCCCTATCCCGCCCACTCATGGCTAAGCTCTTAGTAGATGCGGCGCTACAAGAGAATGCCTCTGCCGTGGCTCATGGTTGCACAGGCAAGGGTAATGACCAGGTGAGATTTGAGGTGAGTGTAGCTGCATTGGCTCCTCAGCTCAAGATTATGGCACCGGCTCGTGAGTGGGGGATTACCAGGGAAGAAGCCTTAGCCTATGCTCAAGAGCATGGTATACCTGTTCCGGTAACGGTCTCCAGTCCCTATTCCATTGATGAAAATATCTGGGGCAGAGCTATTGAGTGTGGTGTTCTGGAAGACCCCTGGGTAGAACCACCTGAGGATGCTTTTACCCTGACCAGGTCTCCTGAAGAAACTCCCGATAAGCCTTACTATATTGAGATTGGTTTTGAGAAGGGGATTCCCATTAGTATTGATAGTCAGAAGCTAGATGGGGTGGAGCTTATTCAGAGACTCAATCAGATAGCGGGTGAACATGGTGTGGGGAGGGTAGACCATATTGAGGATAGACTCATCGGGATAAAATCAAGGGAAATCTATGAGGCGCCAGCAGCCACAGTTTTACTTATCGCCCACCAGGCATTAGAGTCTCTGGCTCTCTCCAAGGAACAGCTACGCTTCGGACAAAGAGTATCTGCAGAATATGCTGAGCTCATCTATAATGGCTTATGGTTTACTCCCTGGCGTCAGGACTTGGCAGCGTATGTACAAAGCTCACAGCGATGGGTTAGTGGCACAGTTCGTCTGAAGCTGTTTAAGGGTAGTTGTTGTGTAGTGGGTCGCAAATCCGACTATTCTCTTTATCAGCATGAACTGGCTACCTATGACAAAGGGGACACCTTTGACCAGAGAGATGCACCAGGATTTATTCGTATCTGGGGCCTTCCTATTATTACTCAAGCACAGGTACAGTTGCCAAAATCCCCTGAAGGATTACTGGGTATTGCCACTACTCCAGAAGACGCAAGCACCTAACCCCATTTTACTGTCTCATTCCTGTCCTTTCACTTTAAGGTAGGGGGGTTATGAGATGTGGTGGGGTCTCTTGTAGTTACAGATTGGGTCCGTGGTTGGACTCTTAGGAGGATACAGTGATTCGCAGAGAAGATGCCCTGAAGTATCATTCGGGAGGGCGAAAAGGTAAAATTGAGGTTACCGTTACAAAGCCCTGCATTACCCAACTTGATTTAGGTCTGGCGTATACGCCAGGTGTAGCAGAACCCTGCCGTGAGATTTGTAAGGATATCAATAAAGTTTACGATTTCACTGCAAAAGGGAATTTGGTAGCTGTCGTATCGAATTGTACAGCTGTTTTAGGTCTTGGTAATATTGGTCCCGAAGCTGGAAAACCAGTAATGGAGGGGAAGGTAGTTCTGTTTAAAAGGTTTGCTGATATTGATGCGTTTGACATTGAGTTAGCTACTCAGGATCCAGATGAAGTCATTAGAGCTGTTAAACTTCTAGAACCGACCTTTGGTGGGATTAATCTGGAGGATATCAAAGCTCCCGAGTGCTTTTATATTGAAGAAAAATTAATTGAGTTATTAGATATCCCAGTTTTTCATGATGATCAGCATGGGACAGCCATAATTTCTGGTGCTGCACTGTTAAATGCGCTGGAGTTGCAGGGTAAGAAAATTGAGGATGTAAGACTTGTAATTAGTGGGGCTGGGGCTGCAGGCATTGCATGTGCCAATTTGTACATCAGTCTGGGCGTTAAAAAAGAAAATCTCTATCTTGTTGACTCAAAAGGGCTGGTCTACAAAGGTCGTAAGGAAGGAATGAATCCCTACAAAAACCGTTTAGCTAATGGCAGTGGACCTGCAACACTAGCAGATGTAATGAAAGAGGCAGATGTATTCGTTGGTGTTTCGGTTGGTGGTTTGGTTACTAAAGAGATGGTTAGAAGTATGGCAGATAAACCTATTGTTTTCGCCATGGCGAATCCAGAACCGGAAATCAGCTATACTGATGCTATTAGTGTTCGTAATGATTTAATTATGGCAACAGGGTCTTCTGATTATCCAAATCAGGTAAACAATGTATTAGGCTTTCCGTTTATTTTCCGTGGTGCGCTTGATGTCCAGGCACGAACTATTAATAAGGAAATGAAAGTTGCTGCTGTAAAAGCTTTAGCTGCTTTGGCTCACGAGGATGTTCCCGACTCGGTAATTAAAGCTTACGGTAGGCAACGAATTCATTTCGGTAATGAATATATAGTTCCTAAGCCATTTGATTCTCGTATTCTAACCTGGGAAGCTTTAGCGGTGGCCAGGGCAGCAGTGGAGTCTGGTGTGGCTCGCAAGAAAATTACTGATTGGGATGCTTATCGTGACCATTTGGAGGATAAACTAGGTAAGTCTCGTGAAATTATGCGTTTTATAATCAATAAAGCTAAAGCTGCCAAAAAGCGCCTCGTCTTCCCTGAAGGTGAAGAGGTGCAGATTTTGAGAGCTACACAAATTCTTTTAGACGAGAATATCGTCCAACCTGTCTTAATTGGTGACCGGGAAAATATCTTGAAGTGTGCTGAAATGTATGAGCTCGATGTAAGAGGCGCAGCAATTGTTGATGCCAAAAATTTTGGAAAAATGGATGAGTACGCTGAGGAGCTGCACCGCTTACGAAGACGTAAGGGGATGACCTTTTCTATGTGCTACAGAAAACTACATCAGGATGCCAATACACTTGGTGTAATGATGGTTAAAAAGGGTGATGCTGACGCTATGCTTTCTGGTGTAAATTATTACTATCCAGAAGTAATCCGTACTGCACTTCAAATTCTGGAGGTTGATAAGGAAAGAAAGGTTATCGCCGGACTGTATATGATGGTTTTAAAGAATGAGACGATTTTCTTTGCCGATACTGCTGTGAATATAACTCCTACTGCCGAAACCTTAGCAGAAATTGCTATCCTATCCGCAGATGAAGTTGAAAAATTCAATGTAAGACCGAGAGTTGCAATGCTCTCCTTTAGTAATTTTGGCAGTGTCCGTCATCCATTGACTGAAAAGGTTGCGCAGGCTGTTCGGATTGTTAAGATGCGGCGTCCCGATATTGAAATCGATGGTGAGATGCAAGTAGACCCGGCACTCGATAAAAATTTGATTAAGCGAGTTTATGGGTTTAGTGATTTGCATGATCGTGCAAATGTACTCATCTTCCCATCTCTTGAAGCTGGTAACATCGCCTATAAATTGGTGTCACATTTAGGTGGCGCCGAAGCTATTGGTCCGATTCTTATTGGGCTGGAAAAATCAGTTCATGTCCTCCAGCGGCATAGTGATGTGGATACGATTGTTAGAATGAGTGCGGTAGCTGCGGTTGACACTGAGTAGTAAGAAGGAGGGGGTTCGACATTTGACGCTGGATGGTCAGAAAGGAACTAATCCTCGGGAGGGGATTGAAACAAGAGAACTGGGGCTGCGGTTACCTTTCCATGTGAAGATGATTTATCTCGACCATGCGGCTACTACTCCTCTTCATCCTCAGGTGCTGGAAGCCATGTTGCCCTATTTTTCAGAGAAGTTTTATAATCCATCCAGTAGCTACTCTCTGGCGCAAGAAGTACATCGTGCTGTGGAGGAGTCTAGGGTTATAGTGGCAGATATTCTGGGGTGTCAGTCCTCTGAGGTAATTTTTACGAGTGGTGGTACTGAGAGTGATAATACTGCCCTAAAAGGTCTTGCCTTCGCCAATCAAAAGCAGGGTAACCATATCATCACCTCTTCTATCGAGCATCATGCTGTGATAGAAACATGTCGCCAGCTTGAAAGCTTCGGTTTCGATGTTACCTATCTTCCTGTAGATGTGTATGGGCGGGTCGGTATAGAGGAAGTAAAGGAAGCTATTAACGAGAGAACGATATTGGTCAGTATCATGCTAGCTAATAATGAGGTAGGCACTATTCAGGATATAGCTGGTATCTCTGAGGTAGTTCGGGATTATGCTTCCCTTCAGAGAAGGCAGATTATGTTTCATACTGATGCAGTACAATGCGCTGGTGCTCTTGATTTGAATGTAGGGAAACTCGGTGTGGACATGTTAAGCCTTTCAAGCCATAAATTTTATGGACCTAAAGGTACTGGGGTTCTCTATTTACGAGGGGGGGCTCCGTTTTCATCTCAACAGAGGGGTGGAACTCACGAAATAGAGAGGAGAGCCGGTACCGAGAATGTGCCTGGAATTGTGGGCACCGCTGCTGCCCTGAAGCTTGCCGAAGAACACAGGGAATCAAATAGCACATATTGCCGTGAGTTGCGAGATTACCTCATTGAGGGAATACAATCCAGTATTAAGAGGGTTCATCTCAATGGTCATCCTCAAGAGCGGCTTCCTAATAATGCGAATTTCTCCTTTGAATCTGTAGAAGGGGGGTCTATATCATTCAGTCTGGATATGGCTGGTGTAGCGGTCTCTAGCGGGAGTGCCTGTGCCTCTGCCTCTCCTGAGCCCTCCCATGTGCTCCATGCAATGGGGATTCCTGACCCGATTGCTAATAGTAGCGTACGCTTTACTCTGGGAGCCGAGAATACCAGAGGGGAGATAGACTATGTACTTTCCATCTTACCGGGTATTATATCTGAGCTGAGGGAGATGTCACACTCGTCTATATCACCCTTAACTAATAACACGTAGGTCTAGTTATGCATATTATGGCACTGGATGTAGGGAAAAAGCGTATTGGTATAGCTCTCAGTGACTCTGAGGAGATTTTAGCTCTCCCATTACTAACGCTTGTTCGCAAAGAACTTAAAAGTGACCTGGAGACTATTATTGCCTTGGCACATCAGCGTGGGGTGGGAACCATCGTACTTGGGATGCCCTATTTACTGGATGGTAGAGAGGGGAAGCAGGCTCAAAGTGTACGGGAGTTTATGCAGCAGTTGGCTGTAAAAACAGATGTTCCTGTAGAAACATGGGATGAGCGATTCTCTACTGTAGCTGCCAACAAGATGCTCACAGAGTCCGGAATCAAGAAGAGCAAAAAGAAGGAGCATGAAGATACCTTGGCAGCAGTATTCATTCTGCAAGGCTATCTGGATAGAAGGCGAAATAGTGGGTAGTATGATTGTTCTTCTAGGTCATCCCTTGAGACATTCTATTTCACCTTCTTTCCAGCAGGCTGCACTGGATTATTATCATATTGATGCTCATTATGAATCATGGGATGTGCCGCCAGATTCACTGGAGAAAGCAATGAGCCATCTGCGTTATCCCTCTATACTGGGCGCTAATGTGACTATACCCCATAAGGAGAGCGTAATATCCTGGCTAGATGATATTGAGGGTATAGCGCAGAGAATCGGAGCAGTAAACACCATCATCAAGCGAAAAGATAGGCTCATTGGCTATAATACTGATGCCATGGGATTTCTCAGGGCACTTCGTGAAGAGTCCTCTTTTGACCCAAGAGGTAAGCATGTAGCGCTCCTCGGTGCCGGTGGTGCTGCTAGAGCTGTAGGATTTGCTCTGATGGATTCAGGGGTAAGGTCTCTTCTTGTTATCAATCGTACTATTTCTCGAGCAGAGTTACTGAGGGATTCTCTAAAATTACAGTATGGCGATAACACAAGGATTAATGTCTTGCCTTGGTCATCCTCACTGAGTCTCTCCAGTCAGGGGGAAGAGGAATTGGTAAAAACCTTGCATGATTGCAACCTCCTGGTCAACTGCACCGCTATAGGTATGAGATACAGCCTGACTGAGGGCGTTTCTCCTCTGGACCCTGGCCTTATTCCCAGGGATGCCCTTGTCTATGACTTAGTATATAATCCCGTGGATACAGCCCTGATAAGGGATGCCAGAAAAGTAGGGGCAAATACCTTAGGTGGGCTTTCCATGTTGGTATACCAGGGTGCTGCTTCCTTTGAACTCTGGACAGGGAAGAAGGCACCACTAGAGGTAATGTTCAAAGTGGCAGAGAGAGCCTTAATAGCTAGCTGACTCTACAGCTACAGTATTGCCCTAATAACTGCAATCCCCTTTCCCCGACTTCCTACAAAAGAGGGGATTTGGGGTAATCTCCAGATACGGAAATCGCTAAAACCCCGATGTAATAATCTAACAGTCTTCAGTCTTCAGCCTATCCACCTGGTTATCATGTTTGGATGTTCCTCATCTCTCCTGAAGAAGTGGCCCGGAAGAATCTCCAAGCTAAAGCTGAACACCAGGAGATAACAGAAGAGGATTACAAGGTTAACATCAAGAATTTAGAGGAAGAGCAAAGGGTGGTGAGCGGCATCCACGATGTGTACGGGAGGTTATTTCACGAGTTGGGATACGACAGGGTTATCAAGA
>JAUWOP010000010.1 GCA_030612045.1 Chloroflexota bacterium
TCTTGATAACCCTGTCGTATCCCAACTCGTGAAATAACCTCCCGTACACATCGTGGATGCCGCTCACCACCCTTTGCTCTTCCTCTAAATTCTTGATGTTAACCTTGTAATCCTCTTCTGTTATCTCCTGGTGTTCAGCTTCAAGGTTCTTCCAGGCTAATTCTTCAGGAGAGATGAGGAACATCCAAACATGATAACCAGGTAGATAGGCTGAAGGCTGAAGACTGTTAGATTACTACATTGAGGTTTTAGCGATTTCCATACCTGAAGCTTACCCCAAATCTCCTCTTTTGTAGGAAGTTGGGAGAGAAGGTAATTTCAGGGAAAGGGGTGTCGCTCAGTCTGACATTTTGCTGAGAAGGTTTTTTACTATGGCAATGGACTCACTAAGTTTGTTCTTATCCTTACCACTACCCTGCCCCAATTCAGCCTTACCTCCCCCCCCACCTCCACTCCGCTTTGCTATTTGCCTTACTACCGTACCAGCATGAAGTCCTTTGGCCGTGAGGTCAGGTGTGACCATTACCATGAAGTAGGGTTTATCATCATAGATGGTGCCCAGAGCGATGACGCCGCTGGCTAGTTTTTCCTTCAGGTAGTCTCCCATCACTCTGAGGGTATCAGGATTGGTTGAGGGCACGCTCACTGCTATAAGTCTTATTCCATTGATAGTTTCTGCATGAGATAATAAGCTTTCTGCTCTTCTCCTTGCCAATTCCTGCTCCAGGGTAGCAACCTGTTTGTTTTCTTTATCCAGCTCGCTGGTAAGTGCAGCTACTTTTGCCTGGACTTCCAGAGGAATAACCTTTAAGATATGAGCGCTTGCTTCTAAGGTGGAGAGATGCTGTTCCAGAAAGATCTCAGCGCCGTAGCCGGTTACTGCTTCAATGCGTCGTGCTCCTGAGCCGATGCTGCTTTCGCTGGTTATATGGAAAAAACCTATCTCTCCGGTTGATGCCACATGGGTACCGCCACACAATTCAAGGCTATAAGGTGGGTTGCCTATTTCTACCAGGCGGACCATTTTACCGTATTTCTCTCCAAAGAGAGCGATAGCACCCCTCAAGATAGCCTCATTGTAAGGAACAGCCTCACTCCGCACCGGGAGATTTTCTCGTATCCTCTCATTGACCAGATGCTGTATCTGCATCAGTTGTTCTCTTGGGATAGCTGTGAGACGAGTGAAATCAAACCTTAGTCGCTCCGGGGTAACCAGAGAGCCTGCCTGGTGCACATCTTCTCCTAATACTGCTCGTAGTGCCGATTGAAGAAGGTGAGTAGCGGTATGATTACGGGCGATGTCGTGATGGTTGTTCTCATCCACTATAGCCTCTATGACATCACCTTGTGAAATAGCCCCATCAGTCACCTTGCCTTGATGGACAATGAGTTCGGGTAGTGGCCTGATGGTATTCTTAATAATGACCCTTCCCTGTGGTCCACAAATTTCCCCTTTGTCACCCACCTGACCACCCATCTCACCATAGAAAGGTGTTTCCTGTATTATTATCTCCACTGTTTCTCCCTGGGATACAGTATCTGCTGCCTTGCCATCTCTCAGCAGTCCCACTACTGTAGAGCACTGCTTCAGAGTATCGTATCCGACAAATTCAGTGGTGGATACCCCCAGTTGTTGGTAAACTTTAATCTCAGATTTAGCTCCTGTATTAAAGCGATGGCTTGCTCTGGCTCGCTCCCTCTGATGCTCCATCTCAACTTCAAACTCTTCACAGTCAACAGAGATGTTGTGCTCTGAAGCTATCTCTGAGGTTAACTCCAGGGGGAAGCCGTAGGTATCATAGAGCATGAAGGCTTCCTTACCTGACAACCTCTTTCCGTCACCTACTTTCTCTATTAATCTGTCCAGCAGGTTGATTCCTGTATCCAGGGTTTGCTCAAACCTCTCCTCTTCTGCTTCTATCATCTGGAGAATATCTTGTTTACGGCGTAGCTCAGGGTAGATATCTCCCATGTGCTCAATTACCGTGTGAGCTATCTGGGGAAGAAAGGGAATCTCCATGCCCAGTCTTCTGCCAAAGAGGGCAGCACGCCGCAACATACGCCGCAACACATAGCCTCTACCTTCATTGCCCGGTATTACTCCGTCAGCAATCAGGAAAGTGATAGCTCGACTGTGTTCAGCTATGACCCTGATAGCACGCTCTGAGGCTTCATCAGTCCTAAGTCCTAAGTCCTGAGTCCTGAGTCCCTCTCCACCCCTCGTGACTCTTGGCTCCTGACTCCCTGACTTTTTTACTCCCCTGCCGGGCACACATGCCTTGTCTACCAGAGTAGCCACCCTGGCTGTGATGGGGGTAAACAGGTCACACTCGTAAACTGAGGTCTTACCCTGCACTACGGCAACTGTGCGTTCCAGCCCCATGCCAGTATCGATATTAGGCCTGGGGAGAGGAGTGCGGTGACCATCTTTGTCCTGATTATATTGTGTAAAGACCAGGTTCCATATTTCTACAAACCGACCGCATTCACAGTTGGGACCACACTCAGGTCTCCCACAGCCGAACTCTTCGCCAAAGTCATAGTGTAGTTCACTGCATGGACCACAGGGGCCAGAGTCACCTGCGGGTCCCCAGAAGTTATCCTTCTCTCCATAGCGCTTGATTCTTGCTAGAGGTACTCCCACCCCTTGCCAGAGCTGAAAGGCTTCCTCATCATCCAGGAAGATTGTTGCCCACAATCGCTCAGGAGGCAACTTAAGCCTCTGGGTGGTAAATTCCCATGCCCACTCGATAGCTTCCTTTTTGAAATAGTCACCTACGCTGAAGTTGCCCAGCATCTCAAAGAAGGTGAGGTGCTGGGTGTCCCCTACGGAATCAATATCAGTGGTGCGGAAGCACTTCTGACAGGAGGTGAGGCGAGGACTGGGAGGGACTGCCAGTCCCATAAAGTAGGGCTTGATTTGCACCATACCTGCTGTGGTAAGGAGGAGGGTGGGGTCATTCTCTGGTATCAGGGAAGAACTAGGGATAACCTTATGTCCCTTCTCCTCAAAAAAACGAAGGAACATTGCTCTAATTTCATTGCTGCTCAGGGGAACTTCTTTCATTACTTATCTTCGGGCAGAGACAAGAGGGGGAAGGGAGGGGTCTCTGTCTCTATCTATATCTATTGCCCCTCTCCGCCACTATCACCTATGACCTCTATGTGAGGTTGTTCAGCTACCTCTGGAGTAGTTACCACCCTCACTTTAGGAGGCTCCATCTCTACTGGTTGTCCCGATGGTGTATTACCATAGTAAAGCTTGATATGGGGCCAGGGGATTTCTATTCCTTCTGCGTCGAATGTTTTCTTGAGCCTTTTTCTAAGCTCTCCCATTACCTCCCATTGACGCATCGCATGAGTATCCCCCAGGATGCGAATGTTTATACCTGAATCCCCGAATTCATCTATGCGAAGAGCTTGAGGGGGTGTTATGATGAGAGGCTTCCAGTAGGATTCCTTAGACATCTCGTTACCTACCCGGTTTATCACCTGGAATACATAGTCCATGTCTTCGCCATATCCTACGGAGATGGACATATTCACTCGGGACCAATCCTTGGTGAAGTTGGTAGCTATCCTGACCTCACTGTTGGGAACGCTGTGCACTGAGCCGTCAAAGGCTCGGAGCACTGTTCTCCTGAGGTTTATCTCCTCTACCAGACCCTCCACACCACCAATTTTTACCCAGTCCCCAATGGTAAACTGATTTTCTATCAGGATAAAGAAGCCTGCCAGTAAGTCCTTAATCAGGCTCTGAGTTCCCAGGGCTACAGCGATACCTATAACGCCCAGTCCAGCCAGAGCAGCTCCCATGTTTACCCCCACCTCGGAGAGGATGGTGAATACTCCGATAATGGTGATTACTCCCAAACTGATGCCAGTCAGTGCCCGTGAGAGGGTTTCTACCCGCTCTTGTATTTCACTCTCTGCCACACCCTTCATTCTTACTGGTACTGTCCTGCTTAATAGTCGAGGGATGGTATGGCGTAGAATGAAATAGACCACAGCACATATACCAGCAACCAGCAGAATCTTCCAGCCATGTTGCAACAGCCAGTCCAGTGGCACTTCCCAGCTCATCTCTAACTTCTCCCTTTGAAAGTATATTAGAAAAGCCAGGGTAGGGCAAGCACTTGACATCTAGCCCATTTCTACCCTATTATTCACTCGTGTGCCTAGCCAGGCATAAATAATACCTAAAAAGGGAGGACATAATAATGCCACAGATACAGGCTTACTGCATGAAGTGCAGAAAGAAAGTAGACATTAAGAGCCCAAAGGAAATTACTCTAAAAAATAAGCGGCCTGCCACAACCGGTACATGCCCTGTATGCGGAACAAAGGTATTCAGAATCGGGAAGTCCTAGACTACCGCTTGCAGTCAGCAGATAAAGTTCAATATTAAATACCTCATCAGGTTGAGTCAGGTATAGTAAAGAGTAATCGTTCACCTACTCTTTATATGTCACCCTGAGTCCATTCGGCTTCGCTCAGGGTAAACTCCGTGAAGGGTCTCCGAGATTCTTCGGTTGCGGAGTTTACCCTGAGCCGCATGTTGAGATTCCGAGCGAAGCGAGGAATGACATGGCGAAGGGCTCCTCAGGCACCGTCCTGAACAGAGTGAAGGAATGACATTGGGTGAACGGTTACAGTAAAGAATACAGACTAGAGGAGAAGAATAGATGAACATGCTTGGTTCAGCTAAGGTTGAATTCTATGCTGGGATTATTACTGTACTTCTGGTTGCTTTCCTTATACCGTTGGGAATTACCGTCAATGAGGGTGGTTCTTGGTACCCGTTTCTGGGTTACCTTTACATCCCCATTGGGCTAATCTTGATTGTGCATGCCTTGTATCGGGGTATCTTTGGTGACATCTTCGCTAACCTGAGCAAGATATGCCAGGAAAACATCCAGAGGGAAATGGAGGCAGGAGAAGAGAAATAGGCGGAATAGAAGGTGGAGATGCTTGAGACGAGCGGTAAGTTTCAGGTAAGGTTGTTCTACACCCTGGGATTATGCTAATATAAACCAACTTTCTGAGGGGGGCGAATATGTTCCGAGAAATAGGCTGGGAAATCACTGGCTGGTGGGGGCTCTATATTCTGGCAATCATTGCCATAGGCTTTATGGCTCATGCTTTCTACCAACGCTATCGCCTATGGCAGCTAGGGAAGCCTGATGACAGGCTTGGCAACCTGTGGGATAGAATAAAGTGGTTTATTACCGGTGGTATAGTAGATGCTATCCTGCATCGGCGTCTCCTTCGTATAGGGGGTGGCTCGGGAGCTAGTCGCCTGCGCCCTAAGGAAGCCTTCCCCGGACTCATACACATCCTTATTCTAGGTGGCGCTCTCCTCCTTCTTATCGGTGCTGGAATGGACTTCATCGCTCACTACTGGGTCTTCTTTATGCATGGAGGGGTCTATCAGGGCTTCTGTCTCGTTGATGACCTCGGTGGAGTGCTTATCATTATCGGGGTAATTCTGGCATTCATCCGCAGATATGCTATGAAACCTGCCAGGCTGGACACCGGTCCAGAGGATGCGGTGAGCCTCGGTCTCATACTGGGTATCGTTATCACCGGCTTTATACTCACCGGTCTTCGTATAGCTACTATGAGCCACTTGTCTGTTGATGAACTAGAAGCAGAATTTGGGGGATGGACACCCGGATATGAGGCTTGGTGGAGCTTCCTGGGATATACTTTCTATAACCTCTTCAAGGGGATTCCTGAGTCAACAGTAACTATGTTGTATCAGGGCTTCTGGTGGTTCCATGTGGTGGTGGTTTCAGGAACAGTAATATATCTTTCGCTCTCTTTCAATAAACTAAGTCATATTCTGGTAGCTCCCATAAATGCCTTCTTCAGGTCATTCCGACCTCGAGGCGCTTTAGTTCCCATGGATATAGAAGGAGCTATGGAGAGGGAGGAAACCCTGGGGGTAAATAAGATAGAGGGCTTCACCTGGAAACAGCTTTTAGACCTCGATGCATGTACCCGCTGTGGACGATGTGAGGATAACTGTCCCGCCCACCTCAGCGGGAAAAATCTCTCACCCAAGAATGTAATCCAGAACCTCAAAACCCACCTTGCTGAGAGGGGTAGTGCCCTGCTGGCAAAGGGAGGTGTAGCTGTAGCAGAAGGGGGAGCAGACCCTGAGGAAGAGATTCCATCAATTATTGGCACTATAATTTCAGAGGAAGATATATGGAGCTGCACTACCTGTCGTGCCTGTCAGGAGGCATGTCCTGTATATGTAGAGCATATTGATAAGATGATTGATATGCGGCGAAACCTGGTCCTGGAGGAAAGCCGCATGCCTGAGACCGCTGAAGGTCTCTTGAGGTGTATTGAGGAGAGAGGGCATTCTTGCCGAGGTACTATGCACACCCGTACTGAGTGGACTGAGGGGCTAGATATTAAGATAGTGGGAGAGGATAAGGATATCAATATACTCTACTGGACAGGCTGTGCTGCTGCTCTGGAAGATAGGAATATGAAGGTAGCTATCGCCTTAGCCAAGATATTGAATGCTGCTGGCGTTAACTACGGCATTCTGGGAACTGAAGAGTCTTGTTGTGGTGATCCTGCCCGCCGTCTAGGTAATGAATACCTCTTCCAAATGCAAGCTCAGAAGAATATTGAGATACTCAAGTCCTATGGGATAAAGAAGATTGTAACTGCTTGTCCCCACTGCTTTAATACCCTTAAGAATGAGTATCCACAATTCGGAGGTAATTTCGAGGTTATCCATCATACCGAGTTTATTGCCCAACTGCTAAAAGAGGGTAGGCTAAGGCTGGATATTGCTACAGATGGTAGCAGGTTAGTCACCTATCATGACTCATGTTACTTGGGGAGATACAACCAAATCTACCGTGAACCCCGACAGATATTGAGTAGCATGCCCCAGAACAAGCTGGTAGAAATGGCTCGCTCTTGGGACCGCGGTTTCTGCTGTGGTGGTGGTGGAGGATGTTTCTGGATGGAGGAACGTGAAGGGAGGCGGCTGAACGAAATGCGCACCGAAGATGTAATTAGTGTTAATGCCAGTATTGTTGCTACCGCCTGTCCTTACTGCCTGCAGATGTTCGAGGATGCTATTAAAGCTAAGGAGGTAGAAGAGAGTGTAAAGGCAAAGGATATTGCTGAGTTGCTCGCCGAAAGCCTCCCCTAATAGATGGGTGAGTTAAATGGCTGTGACGGCACAGCTTATATCTTGATGCCCTTTTCCAGTCCAGAGATGGGATGTTGTGTAAACTATACCAAAGTAGTATTCTACTATCGGAGTATGCCTAGAGGAACAAAAGTCAAGCAACAAGATGAGCCACACAATTAAATAACAAATAATGAATAAAGGGGTGAGTTATTTCAAGATATTTTGAGGATTACCAGGTAGGGGAAAGGTATATTTCACAGGGAAGAACAATCACTGAAGCAGAGATTGCTCTGGTTGCAGGTATTGGAAGATATAGCGAACCCTTCATAGTAGATGAAGAATATGCCAAAACCACCATATTCAAGGGTCGGATAGCTCCAGGGAGATTTGCTGTTTTTATGATGGGGAGCTTATCGGGACTGAGTGGGTGGTTAGATGGGGAGAGCCTCATTGCACTGATGGGACTCAACAACATAAAATTCAAATCCCCACTCAGGGCAGGGGATACTATCAGAGTAGAAACTGAGATTATTGAATTGAGAGAGACCTCCAAAGCAGACAGGGGATTACTCATTAATCGAGAGGTATGCAAGAATCAGAGAGATGAAACAGTAGCAGAAGTAGAAGGCACCTACCTGATAAAACGTAGCCTTCTCTTGGCTAAGCGTTAGCCTGCCGAGAGACGAATGGAGAATTAACCACCAACCCTCTTGCTATTGATTAGCATGGGCATCCCAGGCTTTGTCATCTCCCCAGGTTTTACAATCTCATCAAACTCTTCACTGCTCACAAACCCTAGTTTAATCGCAGCTTCTTTTAAGGAAGTTCCCTCCTCGTAAGCTTTATGGGTAATCTGTGCCGTTTTATCATAGCCTATATATGGGCTTAATGCTGTGGCTAACATCAGCGAATTGTGGAGTAGTGCATCTATCCTATCCCTGTTTGCCTTAATTCCTATAGCAAGGTTATTCGTGAAACTTGTAGCAGTATCCGCCAAAAGTCTGATTGACTGGAGTAGGTTAAATATCATGACAGGTTTAAATACATTTAACTCAAAATTGCCTTGTGACCCAGCAAAGCTGATGGTTACATCATTCCCCACAACCTGAGTTACAGCCATGGTCATGGCTTCACACTGAGTAGGATTAATTTTGCCTGGCATGATAGAACTACCAGGCTCATTAGCAGGAATGACTAACTCACCAAGTCCGCACCTGGGGCCGCAAGCAAGCCACCTAATATCATTCGCAATTTTCATAAAACTGACAGCAATAGTTTTCATCGCTCCACTAGCCTCAACTATAGTATCATGGGCTGCCAATCCTTCGAAAAGATTATCAGCACTTATAAAAGGAAGTCCTGTAATCTCAGCAATTGTTCTAGTGCACAACTTGCCAAAATCAGGGTGTGTATTCAAACCTGTGCCTACGGCAGTTCCACCAATAACAAGTCTGTAGAGGTTCCCTAAACAACCATTAGCTCTTTCTATACCTAATTCCAATTGTTTGGAATATCCTGAGAACTCTTGACCCAATGTTAATGGTGTAGCATCCTGAAGATGGGTCCTGCCTATCTTCACAATATCTCCAAACTCCTCAACCTTACTGTCCATAACTGCCTTGAAGTGCTCCATGGCAGGAATCAGCTCATGATGAATAGACTCAGCAGCAGCAATATGCATAGCTGTAGGGAATACATCATTGGATGATTGCCCCATATTCACATGGTCATTAGGATGAATAGGGTCTTTACTGCCAGGTTTACCGCCAGCCATTTCTATTGCCCTGTTAGAGATGACCTCATTGGCATTCATGTTAGTTTGTGTCCCACTCCCCGTTTGCCAGATAACAAGAGGAAAATGGTCATCTAATTCTCCCCGAGCCACCTCCTCTGCTGCCTCTACAATCAGGTCACCCCTCCTCCCATCAAGAATCCCCAGTTCTACATTTACCAGAGCGCATGCTTTTTTCACAATGCCAAGCGCTCGTATGAATTCCCTGGGAAATCTCTCATCACCTATCCTAAAATTCTCAAGTGAACGCTGAGTCTGTGCACCCCAATATCTATCCGATGGTACTTCGATACTACCCATCGAATCTGTCTCAACTCTTGCTAACATGACAGTCTCCTCATGAGAAAAAACATCCACCGCAGATAAAAGTAGTTTCTTCGGGCTCTAAGTTTCAGACGAAACAGAACCTCCTGATGGCACTATACCTCTTCCAATTTCATGGTTTTAACTTGTTTCCTCACACTCTCTGCAGACCTCACCAGAGCCTCATGCTCTTCAGTGGTCAGCTCAACCTCCATTATCTGTTCTACGCCATTGCGTCCCAACTTGACAGGCACACCCAACGCCACCCCACTAATCCCATACTCACCTTCCAGATAAGCAGCACAAGGAAGAATCATCTTCTTATCCATTAGAATCGCCTCTGCCATCTGAACTGCTGCAGCAGAGGGAGCATAGTGTGCGCTACCTGTCTTGAGTAAACCAACAATTTCTTCACCCCCTCTGATAGTACGCTGCTCCAACCTATCAATCGTTTCCTTGGGCAAGAGATTAGTAAGAGGGATACCACCAACAGTACATGCCCGTCGTAGGGGTACCATAGTGTCACCATGACCTCCTAAAACGAGAGCGGAGATATCCCTTATCGAGACATGGAGCTCTTCGGATATGAAGTTTTTGAATCTCATTGTATCAAGAATCCCCGATTGCCCCAGGACACGGTTTCGCGGGAATTTACTAACATAAAGTGCCAACTGAGTCATGGCATCCAGGGGATTAGTAACCAGGATTATGATACAATCCGGAGAGTTCTTCACCACCTCTTTAGTAACCAACTCGATGATATTCTTGTTAGTAAGCAGCAAGTCCTCACGACTCATTCCTGGTTTCCGAGGGACCCCTGAGGTGATAACCACAATACTTGAACCAGCAGTATCTGCGTAATCATTACTTCCCTTGATACAAACATCAGACCTAAGGATTGGCCTACACTGGAGCAAATCCAGGGCTCTACCCTGAGGTAGTCCCTCAACTATATCCACCAGCACTATATCAGCGAACCCCTTCCCCAACAGCCACATAGCACAAGATGAGCCTACATTCCCTGCACCTACAATACTAACCTTCTCACGCATTACCTTCCCTTTCTTTTGGCAGAACAGCTCATACTCTCAGGTTAAAAAGGGGATAAAGGAGACACTAACTTCTCCACCCTGTTTATCGCAGTCAGGAAACTACTCCTGTATTTCTCCTGCTCAAATCTCTCTGATTATTAACAATATGTCACCTGTCTGAACCTTGTCACCAGATTTATAATTCAGCACTGCTACATTCCCTGGAATAGGAGAGGGGAGGAGGTTCTCCATCTTCATTGACTCAATAACTACTACAATATCATCCGCATTGACCTCATCACCTACCCCAACCTCATAACGGATAAGAATCCCTGGCATAGGTGCTACCATAACAGTCTCTCTTTCACCAGATTTCACCTTCGTCATAGGTGCTGTCGAAGGAGACACTGCCTTAGTCTTCTCCACCACTGCCGCTCCAGCCTGTGAAAGCATTACCTCAGCCACAAGTTGTTCGGCTGACGCATGGTTAATACCAGATTTAATCTCGCTTGTAGCACCATCTACTTCCTCCACCTCCAGTTTAAAGCATCCTCCCCCTACATAGACATTAAAGGCTCGAAGACCCCTGTATTTTGGTAAAACCCTTAACTCTGTTTTGTCTACCAAGTCACCAGACTTAGCATTGGCAATCATTTCATTCTCCTGCTTCACATCCTCCGAGCTCTTGGGCTTCTCCGTAGTAGTGGGTAGAGGTGCTAGACCATACTTGCTCTTCAGGAAAGCCATACCGGTAGTAGGATAGAGGGCATAAGTGAGAACATCACACATATCCCTGGCAATATCCTTAGTAACCTCTTTTGCTCTCTCTAATTCTGGTTCAAGAATATCCGCCGCCCGACAGGTAATAGGCTCCTCACCTCGATGGTAGCCCTTCAGTGCTATCTTCTGAACCTCAGGGTCAATGTGTGCCGGTGGCTTACCATATAGTCCATATATGTAATCTTTGACCTGAGCAGAAATCATCTTATATCTGCCAAAGAGGACATTCTGCACTGCCTGAATGCCCACAATCTGACTAGTAGGAGTAACCAGAGGGGGATAGCCCAATTCCTTACGGGTTCGAGGAATTTCCCTGTAAACCTCTCCAATTCTGTCAAGGGCATTAGCCTCACGAAGTTGAGCTACCAGATTGGTTGTCATTCCCCCGGGAATCTGATGCAGTAATACTCCAGCATCAATAACTGCCATCCTTGTAGTATCCAGGAAGTCACGATACTTAGGAGCTATTATTTCCAGATTCTCACTCAGTTCAGCCAGTTGTGCCAAATCCAAACCAGTATCTCGAGAGCTCCCCTGTAGGGCAACCACAAAGGGCTCAATAGCTGGCTGGGAAGAACGGAGAGCAAAGGGTGAGAGGCAGGTATCAACAATATCAACGCTAGCCTCAATAGCCTTCAGATAAGCCATTGAAGCCATCCCACTGGTATAATGAGTATGGAGGTTTATCGGGATTTTTATCGCTTGTTTGAGAGCAGTGACCAAATCATATACGTCACCAGGAGCGATGAGACCTGCCATATCTTTGATACACAAGCTGTCAGCACCCATATCCTCTAGGATACGAGCCTTCTTAACATAATAATCAATATTATAAACAGGGCCTCCTAACCTCCGCTCCGTAAGAGAATAGCATAGACTAAGTTGAGCATGCTTACCACACCTCTTAATAGCTTTCAGGGGTACCTCAAAATTGCGTTCATCATTAAGTGCATCGAACACGCGGAATATATCCATCCCACACTCAGCAGTGTGGTAGATAAATGCCTCTACTACATCATCAGCATAGTTGCGATAGCCTACCAGATTCTGACCTCGTAGCAACATCTGTATGGGAGTATGAGTCAGTAATTTTTTCAGCCGACGCAGTCTATCCCATGGGTCCTCATTTAGGTAGCGTGTAGAAACATCAAAGGTAGCCCCCCCCCATACCTCCATAGCATGGAATCCTACCTCATCCATTTTTGTAGCCAGGATTTCCATATCCTCAGTTCGCATCCGGGTAGCTAGGGATGATTGATGCCCATCACGAAAAGTAGTATCTACAATCTTGACAGGATTCCCCGCAGGTTTATTACTCATATCCACACCTTCTTCTCAGACTCTTCATCGAGTCCTAGCACCCAGACTCCCCTGGTTTCCAAAATACCATTACTATGTCAGGCTAGCATATATCTTTCAGTAAAGCAATATTCCCACTCACTCCAGTACCTGCATCAAATTAGTTAATAGAATAGAGGTAGAACATGAGAAATAGGAGCACCATACTGGAGCAATATGGTGGATAGAAGAACACCATTGGGGTATAAGGCAACACTATAGGACGAGGTAGACAGAGGTACATTCAGCACAAGTTTGGATATAACACTCTAGTCTTGCTTTGCAGGCTTTTGTTCATCTGGACATGTTAAACTTTCCCTTAGCCGGTAACAATCTCCAGAGCCAGTTTATCCATCTCCAGCTGGACTGGAATAGGATATTCCCCTGTAAAGCAGGCAAGGCAGAAATACTCTCTGGGTAGATTTATTGCCTTAAGCAATCCATCCAGGCTAGTGTAGCCCAATGACTCCACTCCTAGAAAGTCTCTGATTTCAGGTACTGATTTGCGAGCAGCAATAAGCTCCCACCGAGTTGCCATATCTACTCCAAAGAAGCAAGGATAACGAATAGGAGGGGCGCAGATACGCAGGTGAATCTCACGTGCTCCTGCGTGTCGTAATAGGCTTATTATACGGGGTGTAGTAGTACACCGCACAATGCTATCATCAACTACTACCAACCGTTTCCCCTCCAGTACCTGGGGAAGAGGATTGAACTTAAGCTTGACTCCCAGGTCCCTGATTCGCTGGTCAGGCTCAATGAAGGTACGTCCTACATAGCGGTTCTTAATTAATCCTTCGCGGAGAGGTATCCCAGCCTCCCGAGCATAACCCATCGCAGCAGCTGTGGCTGAATCAGGTACTCCTATCACCATATCCGCATCCACAGGGTACTCTTGCGCCAGCCTCGCACCCATAGCCTCCCGTGCCTGATATAGTAGACGCCCGTTGATGATACTATCAGGGCGGGCAAAGTAGATATACTCAAATATGCACAATGCCTTCTTGTGGGACTTCGCATAGCTAAAGCTACTGACCCCGTCTGCATTTATAGCCACTATCTCTCCTGGCTCAATCTCACGGATAAACTCTGCTCCAATGTGAGCCAGAGCACAAGTCTCTGAGGTAATTACCCACCCCCCATTCAATCTGCCCAGGCAGAGGGGGCGAATCCCCATAGTGTCCCGTACCCCTATCAGGGTATCTAAAGTAAGAATAACTAAAGAGAAGGCACCTTGCAGGCGATTACAGGCATACTTTGTCTTGTCTATCCATGTCTTCCCCGGCGAGGCAACAATAAGCTTGGCAATTACTTCAGAATCAGTGGAGGTGGCGAAACGATATCCCTGTATCTCAAGCTCATGACGCAGAGGAGTAACATTGGTAATATTACCATTATGCCCTAGAGCAACCTCTCCCCCTTCCCCCTCCGCCTTCATCGGTTGGGCATTAGCCGGTTGACTGGAGCCCATAGTAGAGTAGCGATTGTGTCCGATAGCGATGTCCCCTGGCAAACGACTCAGAATATCCTCATCGAAGACCTGGGAGACCAATCCCATCCCAGCATGAAGCCTGATTTTCCTCCCATCAGCGGTAGCTATACCACTACTTTCCTGCCCCCGATGCTGCAGGGCAAACAAAGCAAAGAAGGTAAGCCGAGCTACATCCTCTCCAGGGTTATATACCCCACAGACACCACAGGATTCTCGCAAAAAACTCTCTCCTCCCACACTGTCCCCTTCATTATAACGCCTTGCAAAACCAGACACAATAGCCTGTACTCGTTCTACAGTATCTACATCATGGGGTTTCTGTCCTGCCTGTACTACGAGACAGGGCTTTATAATTCAGATATATGGAGGAATAAGGAGGTGCAGCTTTGCTATTTTGGGGCTTAGATTCCCACTGAAAAGGAGATGCATGGCAGCTTCAAGGAGGAAGACAGCCAAAATTGGCACCAGATTAAAGATGAAGCATCAACTCTTATCAGGAGGGGAAAAGCGTACAAAAGGTGAAGCTACTTCTCCCTCTCCCCGTATGTCCTGAGATGAGGGTCATATGGTGCTTCATAAGCATCAGTCAGCACCTCAGTGAGTGCTTCGAATTTATTACACCTGCTGGCGGCAGTGTCAAACCTTACCGTCTTATAGGTGTCTTTTTCCTTTCCCTGGGTTACCATACAGTAACCTTCTACTGGACCTATATGAGTATAGAATACATAGTGCTTGCAGTTGCCACAAGTTCTATCCATAAGGGAGTTCGCCTCCTCCTGAAATACCAACTAAATCAGCCCCTCCTCTTTTTATCCTGAATTCCTCCTCAGACTTCCTGCACCGTCCTGGCGATAATAGAATCCTGAACCAGGCGATTCAGCTCCACAAAGTGGGAACTCCAGCCTGCCACCCTGACGATAAGTTCAGTATACTTTTCAGGCTCCTTCTGAGCTGCCCTGAGGGTCTCATTATCCACCACATTGAACTGTACATGGTCAATGCCAAAGTCATACCAGGTTTTCATATACTGCATCCAGAGTTGGAATCCCTTTTCTTCTCCAAGCTGGGTAGGAGAAAACCTCTGGTTAAGCAGGATACCTTTGCAAGAGGGAGCATCAAGCTTGCCCACTGAACGCAGCACCGCTGTCGGTCCCCTCTTATCCATACCAAATACAGGAGAGCATCCTCCATCGGTATGATACTCCCCCTTTCTCTTACCATATGGTAGTGCTCCCATCCTGGGTGCGAAAGCCTGTGTGCTATTAGTGTTGGGTAGTGGCAGGAATTTCCCTCCACTAAGTTCAACATTTCGCTTGAATTCCTTCACCACCACCTTGTATGTATCTGCGTAGACCCTATCAACCTCATCGTTGTCATTGCCCCACTTAGGAAGATCGATAAAATCATGTTGCATCTGCTCATACCCCACCCAATCCGCCTTAAGTGCATCTATCAATTGCTGCATGGTGTATTTCTTATCATCAAATACCAGCTTCTTTATGGGGTACATTGATTCACACAGATCACCCATAGTATTCACAGTGAACCAGCAGTTGGGTAATTCTCTTGGCTCCACTGCATCGTAGCCCCCCTCTACACAGCGCTGGAACATACAAGATAACAACGGTTGCTGGTAATACTTCGTCTCCAGAAAACGGCAGATATTCTTGGTGCGACATGCCAGGTCTACTATATATCTTATGTGGAGCCTCACTGCCTCCTGAAACTCCTCCCATGTGGTAAACCTGGAGGCATCTCCTGTATGAGGACCCATCTGAAGCCCTGTAATTGTAGAGTCACACCCATCATAAAGAGCATACTCTACCACCTTGCTGATGAAAATCAGGGGTGAGGCGTATCGGACTGCTTGTCCTCGGTCAGTATTGACACCCGGCGACATACACACCACATTTGCCCAACTTCGCGCCTCTTCCAGGGAAGCCCCGAAATTACCCATCAATTGCTTTATGTTGACCTCATCATTCTTGAAGGAGGGTCTCCCGTTGCCCTGTTTCAGACACTCGAAGGCAGCCCGCAATGCTGAGATAGATGCCTTGGGATGGTAGCGAAAGCTTACCGAAGGCTCGGACGTCCTTATTACCGCAGTAGCATCACAGATTATCTCGGTCAGCTCGTTACAGGCATCACTCCCATCTTCCTTCACACCCCCGATAGTAACTACCCAGGGTCCACTGATTCCCTGCCTCCCTTCTCGCCAGAAGCGAGGTACCTGATAAGTATTCTCCCACACTCGAATCTCCCACTCCTCCAGCAGCTCCTGAACCTGCTGACGAGTGAGTATCTTATCTGCCTTCACATCTCTTTCATAATATGGCCACCAAAGTTGGTCAGGGCGGAAGGACCACCCCACATGAGGACGCTCATGATTCTTGCACAACAGGGTAATCAGGTGATGACACTGCACTGCCTCACGAAAGTTTTGTACTGGCTTTGCAGGTACCTGAGCGCACACTTCTGAAATTTGCATCAGCTCAGACCTGTGTTGTGGGTCAGGTTCGAAATTCTCAGCCACTATCCGTGCCAAGCGGCTGTAACGCTTTGCCCAACGAATAGCTGCCCGCGCTACTATCAGCATTGCTCGCCACTGGTCAATCTTGGGTATCAAATCCACCTTGGTAGGGTCAGCAGCTCCACTGTGTAATGAATTCTCTGCTTCTGAAAGGTTATCCTCAGTCTGCCTGATTATCCCTTCAAGTCCCAATCGGTATACATTTTCGTAGGGAATAAGAGCGCTGCTTTGTACATCAATATGCCCTTGCCCCATCACACCTAATCCCATTTTAATTACCTTTTGCTCCTCATCGGTAAGGTAACGGTCGACAATTGCTTGAAAGCACTTGTCCTTCCAATAGCTCAGTGCCTCTCGTACCCATTCCTTATCCTCAGCAGGAATATAGCCTTGCTTATCGTAAAGGAGGTCCTCACACACTAGATATGAGGACTCTGGTTGCATGATGATAGTACTAGGTCTGGAACCAGCATACCCTACTACCTGAGACTGGTCGATAATGAACACAGGAATGTAATCCAAAAAGACAGCCAGGGCTTTAGCTCTGCGGATAACCCAGGGTTCTCCCTCAGTTTCCCGGAACACCCTAGTCCACCACATCACCTTCTGCACGCACATTGTAATGCCCTGGTGATAGTCAGCACCCACCGTGCCCTTTGACCATGCAGCTCTCCTCAGGTAGTCATTTCTGGAGCTCCTTTTCTTCGTAGCCTCATCCCACCATGCTTCCAATATCTCCTTTCCTTTTGGCGGTTTACCATCTATATCAATAACCATCCCTTGCTCAATACCCCCTTTAATGTAACATTGTCGAGCTAGGAAAGGTATTATACTGACACGCATGTTCCTTGTCAAACTATATACTTTGTAGTGCTATGTATATAGATAACCCTGGAACACAGGATATGGGAGATGTGATAAGCTATATTAATTGAAATATTGTTACAGTATAGGGAGGTATCGATTAATGTCTGAACCAAGAATAGTAATCACAGGCATGGGAGCTATTACCCCTCTTGGTTTGAATGTAGAGGATTCCTGGGAAGGGCTGATAAGTGGAAGATCAGGGGTAGGCTACATTTCCCACTTTGATGCCAGCAAATATCTCGTAAAGGTAGCTGCTGAGGTCAGGGGCTTTAATCCTTACACCTTCATGGAACCCAAGCTGGTAGACCGTACTGCCCTCAGCGCTCAATTTGCCATCGCGGCTGCCAAGATGGCAATAGAGTCAGCACAGCTTAATATGTCTCAGGAACAGGCTGAGAGAGTGGGGGTTATCACTGCCACTACAATGCCTATTGATATTATCACTTCAGAGGTGGAGATTCTTAACCGCCGTGGTCCAACACGCATTGACCCTCTGTTCATTGCCAAGGCAGGACCTCACATGGCAGCAGTTCATATAGGATTACTACTGAAAGCGCGGGGGCCTAATTATGAGGTGAATGGTGCCTGTGCTGGAGGTAATGTCGCTCTGGGGTCCGCCATAAATCACATACGGCTAGGGCATGCTGATGTGATGATTGCAGGAGGAAGTGATTTTCTGGTCTTGCCCCTTCCTATTGCTAGTATGGGTATTATGGGAGCCCTGAGCAGAGAAACTGACCCCTCTAAAGCTAGCCGTCCCTTTGACCTCTACCGTAATGGCTTCGTCTATGGTGAGGGAGCAGGAATGGTGGTGCTGGAGACCATGGAACATGCTAAAAGACGAAATGCTCCAATGCTGGCAGAGGTCGCCGGTGTGGGCTGGTCGTTTGATGCCTATAGTGAGACAGCCCCTGACGCTGATGTCCAAGCAATAGCTATAAGCAATGCCCTGAAGGATGCTGAGGTGAACCCTGAAGAGGTAGAGTATGTCAGTGCCCATGGCACCAGCACTAAACGCAATGATGCTGCCGAGACCAAGGCTATCAAAGCGGTCCTGAAGGATAGAGCCTATAGGGTCATGGTGAGCTCTATTAAATCTATGGTAGGACACATGGTCTCTGCTGCCGGAGCTGTGGAGGCTATCGCATCAGTGCTCACTATAAATAGAGGTATCGTCCCACCCACCATAAATTATGAGACCCCCGACCCTGAGTGTGGCCTGGATTATGTGCCCAACGAGGCTCGCTATTCCAGAGTTAATGTCTGTCTCTCTAATGGCTTTGGAATGGGAGGGCAGAATTGCTGCTTGGTCTTTCGACGCCTTGATAAGGCGGAATAGTTGCCCAACCTACCCTGGCAATGTTAAATTGGGTTGCGGGCGATGAAGCTCCACCCGTCATTGCGAGCCGAAGGCGAAGACGCAAGCTAATCCCGCCCTCCATCAAATCCCCCTGAGGCCCCCTTTCTAAAGGGAATTATATACTTGACTAGCCATGTAATTTGTGCTATAGTATAGCTAGATTGAGAGGGTAGCTATGAACAGCACAAAAGTAATCGAAAAGCCAGAAACCATGAGTCTCTACGAGTTCATGCAACGGTTCCCCAATGAAGAGTCCGCTGTCGAATTCTTTGAAAGCCGCCGCTGGAACGGTAAACCTTATTGTCCTCATTGCGGCTCTATTGAGGTTACGAGCATCCCAACTGGTAAACCAATGCCTTACAGGTGCAAAATTTGCCGAAAACATTTCAGCGTCCGCACTGTAACCGTGCTTGCTGAAAGCAAGTTACCTCTCCATAAGTGGCTTATGGCTATCTATATGTTCCACACGGCTAGGAAGGGCATATCCAGCGTTCAGTTATCAAAGGAATTAGGAATCACTCAGAAAACGGCTTGGTTCCTCAATCATCGCATACGCGAAGCCATGATGTATTGCTGCGGGTTATTTAGCGGAGAAGTGGAAGTCGATGAGTCCTACATCGGCGGTAAAGAGAAAAATCGCCATGCTTCAAAGCGGAAGGCAATTGAACGTGGAACTGCTGGCAAACAAGCCATATTCGGATTGCATCAGCGAGACGGTAGGACTCGTGCGTTCCCCATTGACGGAACCGATAGGGTGAAACTCCAATCGGCAATCGTGGAGAACATCAAGTGCGGAGCCACAGTATACACTGATTCTCATAGCGGCTACGATGGTCTTAAAAGCTATAATCATTCTAGAGTAGCGCATAGCGTCGGCGAGCATGTTCGGGATAAGGTACATACTAACGGTGTCGAATCTTTCTGGTCACTACTCAAACGCGGGTATATTGGTATTTATAACTACATGAGCACCGCGCATCTTCACCGCTACGTGAGTGAGTTTTCATGCCGCCACACCTCCAGACATTCCGATATGATAATTTGCATTCAGGGAACCATAGACGGTATGATTGGGCGACGGTTATCTTATAAGGAGTTAATGTCATGACGTTGTACGGTAAATTCGACGCAATGATAGATGCTGTATTATCTCCTCCACCCAAGCGAGGGGAAAGTGACCGCCTTACCTGTATCGATTTGTTTTGCGGGATCGGTGGGTTCCATATCGCCGCTAGTAATCTAGGGCTTGACGTGATATTCGCGTCTGATATTGACGACGACGCTTGCGCCGCCTATAATCATAATTTCGGCATATATCCAATGGGTGACATAGTATCTATTCAGGCTAGCGACATACCCAATCACGATATTCTTCTTGCTGGTTTCCCTTGTCAGCCATTCTCAATAATCGGCAGTAAGCGTGGTACTGCCGACTCTCGCGGAACGTTATTTTTGGAAATCATTCGTATAGCTAGAGTCAAGAGGCCGCTCGGAATTATTATTGAGAATGTCAAGCAGCTTGCTACCACACAGCATGGAGCGGTTCTCCGACGGATTCTTGATGATTTAGAGAGCATCGGTTATACGGTTGATTGGCGCATCCTGAATGCTTTAGATTTCGGATTGCCGCAAAAACGAGAGCGCGTTATAATCGTGGCTACGCTTTCAAAATTCGATAAATTTCCTTGGCCCACTGAGAAAATACCCATGATTCCGCTTGCGGACATATTAGAAAAAAATCCAGACCAAAGGCATTTCGTCTCGGAGAGGATTCGGGCTAAGCGCCGCGCAACCCATACTGCGAAGGTTTCTCCATCGATTTGGCATGAGAATAAGGCGGGGCATCTATCCAGTTATCCGTGGTCATGCGCTCTAAGGGCTGGGGCATCATATAATTACCTACTTGTTGACGGTGAGCGGCGACTGACTCCTCGTGAGATGCTAAGGCTACAAGGTTTTCCTGACAGCTTTGAGATAGTCTCTAATGACTCGCAAGCTCGGAAGCAGACTGGGAATGCTGTACCTGTTCCGCTTGTGGAAGCTGCTATAAAGGGGGTGATTAATGTCATCGGACGATACGAGATTGCGGGGCGGAGCCAGGCGGCGCAACGAGCCTTATCCGCTCGGGCAGTTTTCTGATAATCTTCTATACGACATCGCAAAACAGATAGTTCACAGGCTCGCTATCGGTCACAGCGATATCACCGGCGATGACTTTGGGACGATATTTGCTACTGCCATACACGGAATTCACCGGGGACGCCCCCTCGGTGTTGCTGATGTGGAACTTAACGGGTGTGCGTGGTCTATCAAGACCGTAAAAGCGGAACGTCCGTTTGAGATTCCTATTGTTCGGCTCATATCGGGACGAAACTCACCGGATTACTCTCTGGGTATATCAGACCCTCGCGCTAATCCTGAAAACACTGGGCGTGCCGTACTCTCAGTGTGGAATGCCCGTGTCAATGAGGCTATGAACCAATATGACGATTTGCGCATAGTTGTCATGGTGCGGAATATGGAAACTCGCGAGTTTCTAATATTTGAGGAGGAATCCCAGCGGTTTACCCTTACCGCGTATAGTTGGTCATTTAATAATCGCGGCAACTTGGAGGGTCACAATCGGACAAACGGGGTACATGAGTTTACATGGCAACCGCACGGTAGCCAGTTTACGATATTACGCCATGTTCCCGCGTCGGCTAGGCGG
Source organism: Chloroflexota bacterium (assembly GCA_030612045.1). GTDB lineage: Bacteria > Chloroflexota > Dehalococcoidia > UBA2247 > JAUWOP01 > JAUWOP01. Next base: position 21,369 of record JAUWOP010000010.1, read on the forward strand.
TTCAAAATCAATCCAAACGTACCAATGGTGCAACCTGATACCATTCTGGCAGCGATAAGGTTTAGAGTTGAATGGATTACGGTTTATGGACAAGATTGACAAAGCTACACGTAGCCGTGTCATGGCGAGCGTCCGCTCAAAAAACACCAAACCGGAAATGCTCGTTCGTTCGACAGCGCATAAACTAGGATACTGCTATCGACTTCATCGAAAGAATCTCCCCGGAAAGCCTGACATGGTATTTCCGTCGCGCCGAATCGCCTTATTCGTTCACGGATGCTTCTGGCACGGGCATGATTGTTCGCATGGCCGACGACTCCCAGTAACAAATGCCGATTACTGGAGGGAGAAAATCAGGCGTAATATGGAGCGTGACGCTAGGGTTCAAGCGGAACTGATAGACCTTGGGTGGAAACCAGTAATAGTATGGGAGTGTCAGATTAAGGACACCGAATTTCCCCAAAGCCTTGCAAAGGCAATAAACGGATATGGCTAGTCAAGTATATAGTCCCCTTTCTAAAGGGGGATTTAGGGGGATTCTTCCTTGCTATGCTCCTCCTAAAGAACTCAGAGTTTCCTTCTGATATAACCCGCCCAGTGCAGCAGCGGGTCGGGGGAATGCTCGTAATGGCAATGAGAAGGGGTGAACGCTTACGATTAGCTATTGTAGTGCCGAGGTTTATCCTCGGCAGGGGTGGGGGACAAGTCCTCACGCTACTATGCCTGTTGGGGATGAAAACACCTACTAAGAAACTCAAAGCTTCTTTCTGATATAACCCGCCCAGTACAGCGGCGGGTCGGAATGCTCGCAATGACATAGAAATGTAACATTGTCGAGCTACCAGGTGGTGAAATACTCTCTCTCCTCTTATGCCTTTTTAGTGCAGTTTATTGACTGCTATTGTTGTAGCTGGAAGGAGACACCTTAGCTACGATTCTTAAAGACCAGAGTACCTCTCAAGCATTGCTTGGCTCCATGGAACCTGTACGGGATGCGATAAAAAGCGGAGAGGGCGGGATTCGAACCCGCGGTCGTCAGAGACGACACACGCTCTCCAGGCGTGCCTATTAAACCACTCTAGCACCTCTCCACATTTCGCAACCGTTCACCCGGTGTCATTGCGAGCAAAGCGAAGCAATCCCCCTTTTTCAAATTTATTGCTTATCCTGCCACCTCAAGATATTTTTGATGCTCTGGGTTGCTTAGTAATCAGATTGTTATCAGTTCCTTTTTGTTACATGACTCGGTTTCTGAGAACGGCATAATAACAAAGCATTTCTTTTTAACCCTATCTTTATCCATAGCATCACCTCTGCGGAGAGGGTGGGATTCGAACCCACGCTCCAAATAAATCGGAGACCGCTTTTCGAGAGCGGCACCATCAGCCTCTCGGTCACCTCTCCCAGATATGAATTCTACCTCAGAATATCTCCTCAAGGCAATTTTTCCGCCATTTATTCGGTGGCTTTAACGCAGGGGACCCTAGTGATATGCTTTGCAAATCCTCCTCAAATTGGCGTGCTGCTGCTTCTTGCAAGCTGGGCACAACATGGGGGATAGATATCCAGTGTTGCAGATACTGAGTTGTGTCTGAAGCGCTCCTGGACAATGCTGTTCTTCAGACAACATTAGGGAAAGAACCAGCTAGAAGTTTCTGGCATTGTTGCTCCAACCCACAGGCATTGCAGACTCCGTTTGAGCAATCTGGAGTTTCCCGCTCCTCCATGGCATTGCAATATTCTCTTTTCAGAAATTCCAGGCTTACACCAGTATCAATATGAGACCACGGCAGTATCTCATTCAGAGGACGCTGGCGATGGGCATAGAATGTGGGGTCAATACCAGCTTGTTCGAATGCTTCTAGCCAGCCTGCATAGTTAAAACACTCAGTCCAACTATCGAAGCCACAACCTCTTTGCCAGGCATAATATATTACCTTACCCAACCGTCTATCTCCTCGTGATAAAACAGTCTCCAGGAAGCTCATTTCGGTCCTTTGCCACGATGAGCGAACACCTATGCGACGCAGCCGTTGCTTTAACCATTCCTGTTTCTCCCTGAGCTGTTCCTCTTTCTCCTGAGCCACCCATTGGAAAGGGGTATGGGCTTTAGGTACAAAAGCTGATAGGTTTACCCTGATTCGGGGTGGAGGCTTTCTTCTCTGCTGATAAATCTTCTCGATGAGGGTGGGGATGCTCTCTATATCTTCCTGGGTCTCAGTGGGCAGGCCAATCATAAAGTATAGCTTGAAGCCTGACCAACCCTTACTCAGTACAGTGGATATGGTTGTCAGTAATGTATCCTCAGGGATGTTTTTATTTATAACTCTCTTCATTCGTTCAGTTCCAACCTCGGGGGCGAAGGTGAGCGCAGGTTTTTTACCTGAAGTGCTAAGGGAGTTCATCAACTCTATAGAGAAATTATCAATCCGAAGACTAGGAAGAGAGATTGAACGGGGATAGATATCACGCTCCTTATTCAGGGTATCTATCATATGCTCAATCCCCGGGTAGCCGCTGGCATTAAGAGAAAGAAGGGAAATCTTACTATAGCCACAGTTTTGCAGGAGTTGTTCGGCTGCTTCTACTACTACCTCCGGGGAACGCTGACGTTGGGGACGGTAGATAACGCCCGCCTGGCAAAAGCGGCATCCCCGGATACATCCCCGCTGTATCTCTACCACACCACGGTCATGGATAGTCTCCACATAAGGCACTACTGGTTTTACAGGTGGTAGTGGTAATTCAGTTATAATTCGCCGTGTAACTTTGGGTTTTGCCTCAGGTACCAGGGGGGAAATACCACTCACTGTTCCATCGAGGTGGTAATCAACATGATATAAGCAAGGAACATACACACCAGGTATGGTGGCAAGTTGGCGTAGCAAGTCCTCCTTTTGCCTGGATTCCTTTTTCCAGTAGCGAAGCAGGCTGACAAGCTCTAGTAATACATCCTCACCATCTCCAAGGACGAATGCATCAATAAAGTCTGCCATTGGCTCTGGATTGAGGGCACAACTCCCTCCTGCTATTACCAATGGATAGGTCTCACTTCTCTCACTGGAGAAAAGAGGTATTCCTGCCAGGTCAAGCATGCTTAGCACATTAGTATAGGTCAGCTCATAACCAAGGGAAAACCCAAAGATGTCAAATTCCCTGAGAGTGTGTTTTGATTCTAAGCTAATAAGAGGTATACCTGCCTGGCGCATTCCGGCTTGCATGTCCACCCATGGGGTAAAGACACGCTCAGCGAGTATCTTTTCCTCCTTATTGAGTAATTCATAAAGTGTAGGTAAGGCAAGATTGGACATTCCCACCTCATATACATCAGGGTAGGAGAGGACTATTCTCACCTCGGCAGTGTTCCAATCTTTTACTACACTGTTCCATTCTCCACCAGTGTAGCGAGCAGGTTTAACAACCTTACGAAGCAGGCTATCAGGATATCCCATTATTACCTCGGCTAATATTCAAGAAGGCATTCAACTCTAAAATCATTATAGCTTGGGTAACTACTGCAGGACAAGGGGTTGCACTATAAGTGTTTATGGAAGCGTGATGTTTGATGCAAGGCACCCTGCAGGTATTTTTAGTACACTTACTTGCGAGGAAGAAGGATTTATGCGAGAATTCCTACAGGATGCTGTTTTGTTGTGAGCATCCACCATAGAAAATGTAATGATTGAACTAGGCTATCACTGTCATGAGTTAGCTCATCTTGAGCAGGCTATTATCTCCAATGGACTACGGCGGGGGGAATTCTGGAATTTTCCTTCAGAGGAAGTATCAGCTCTCAGACAAAAGATACAACAATATGAGCTCACCTTCAGCTTCCACACACCATTTATTATGTCGCCGTGGTATCCTGCTCCATCTACCACCTCATATCTCTGCGATCCGGAATGTGAAATGAAGCATCTTTATCTGAAAATGGTAGACGAGACATTGGAACAAGCGAGAGAGTGGGGTGCTGAGTATGTAGTGGTTCACTTCCCCTTTCCACTTTCACATGAAGCTAGAGGAATAAGTTGCCAGAGTGAGGTAAAGATTGCCTGGGAGACTGTCTCCCACTTAGCACAACTCAGCCAGAAGTATAATATTCCTATTCACATGGAGGGCTTTGGTCCAAGCCCTTTTCTAAATACCAAGTTTCTCAGAGAGGTTACTGATACCTTCCCTTGCCTGCGTCATTGCTTTGATGTTGGCCATATGTATATTGCAGCACAGCAAGATGGTTTTGACTTTTATCAGTTTGCCCAAGAGCTTGCTCCAGTGGTTGGGTCGCTCCACTTGTGGAACGCTCGTTCCGCTGAAGACCTTCGGAAATATCGTCATCTGCCAGTCCACCCTGTTCAAAAGCCTGAGGAAGGTTGGATAGATATTCCCCGTTTATTCCAGTTAATGTTACCCCGCACCCCCTCTTGCTGTATAATCTTTGAAAGCAGTATCGATTACCATGAGGTTCCTGAGATTTTGGAGAATTGTGACTTTCATCAGGGGGTAGAATGGATCAAAGAGCTGATAGCAACATTATCCTGATTGGCTTTTCTACCACAGGTAAATCGGAGGTAGGACAGGAGGTAGCACGCCGACTCGGCTGGAGATTTGTGGATACAGATGAGGAAATAGTTAGGAGTGCAGCTAAGAGTATCCCTGAGATTTTTGAGCAGGATGGTGAAGAGAGTTTCCGAATTTTGGAGCGGGAATCTCTGATTTATGCATGTAAGCACCCAAATACCGTGATAGCTGCAGGCGGAGGAGCTACCCTCAGACCGGAGAACCAATGCCTGATGAGAGAGAAGGGCATGGTAGTATGCCTGGAGGCTAAAGCAGAAACTATCCTGAAGCGACTGCAACAGGATATTGAACTCCATGGTCCGCTACGGCCTCTACTTAATGTTGCTGAACCACTGGAGCGCATCAGGTTGTTAAATGAATCCCGTCAGCCCTATTATGCTGTCGCTGACTGGACCATCCATACCGATAACCTGACTCCCCCCGAGGTCTCTCAAGAGGTAATTCGAGGGTGGTACTACTGGCGGCGGAATCGCTCTGCTGATGAACCTGCTACCCCTATGGTTTTCACAACCAGTCGAAATTATCCTATCCTTATTGAGTGGGGTCTGCTCGACAGAGCAGGAGAGGAGATATCCCGTGCTGGGGTTACAGGCAATCTCTACCTCGTCAGTGATGATATTGTCTTTCCACTTCATGGTGCCAGGCTGGAAGCAAGTTTGCGGCGCTCAGGATTCAATGTATTCTCTTTTGTAGTTCCTTCGGGGGAACCCACTAAGACCCTCAGTAATGCCATCAGCATCTATGAGTGGCTGGTAAAAAATCACGCTGAAAGGGAAGACACTATTGTGGCTTTGGGTGGAGGAATGGTGGGAGACCTTGCTGGATTTGTGGCATCTACCTTCTTGCGAGGGTTATCTCTGGTGCAGATTCCCACTACCCTGGTAGCAATGGCAGATGCCTCAATAGGGGGGAAGACAGCGGTCAATCTTCCCCAGGCGAAGAATCTCATAGGTTCTTTTTATCAACCCCACCTGGTGATAGCTGATGTGTCTACCCTGGTTACCCTTCCTCTTCGAGAGCAAGTATCAGGATGGGCAGAGACTATTAAGCATAGCCTGATTCTTAATGCCGACCTATTTGAGTTCTTGGAGAGAAATACCACAGCACTTCTCAACCTGGATACTGAACTCACTGTTCTTGCTCTGAAGCGCAGTGCGGATATTAAAGCTCAGATAGTAAGCGAAGATGAGAGGGAGCAGCAGGGAAGACGCACCCTGCTCAATTATGGACATACTATCGCTCATGGGTTAGAGGCGGCGATGGGCTACGAGTACTTCCTCCATGGTGAAGCAGTAGCTATTGGCATGACTGGCGCGGCAAGATTGAGCCATGAGTTAGGAATCCTATCTGCCAGAGAAGTACAACGCCAGGAGGAATTACTAAAGAGGTTTGGCTTACCCATAAGCTGTTCTGGCGTGAATCTGGCAGATATTTTGCGAGCAATGAGACTGGACAAAAAGTCTCGTGGAGGAGTGGTGCATTGGGTATTACTGCAGCGGATTGGTCATGCTGTGATTCGAGGGGATATACCACAGGAAACTATTCTGGAAATATTGACACCTCTGGCTTTACCCTTAGAGTGAAGGGTTGAGAAGCCAAGAAGTCAATAGCCAGGACTAAAGATTAAAGACTTCTGGATTAGTGACTACAATCGACATAAAACAGAGACTTCTTAAACTTCTGCGCTCACCAGAACATTTCAGTGGTGTAGTCCTTGCTATCATTGTAGGGATACTTTCTGGATTGGGGGCAGTTGCCTTCTGGAAGATGACTGGTGAGAAGGTAGATGGTGGATTTCATGCACTCTTCTTTAACCTTCTTGGTGGTGCACTTGACCAGTGGTCTCCCTACTATATTATCCTGCTGCCTGCTATTGGGGGACTCATTATTGGTTTGATACTTCACTTCTTGGCTCGTGGGGCTAGTGGTGAAGGTGTTCCAGAGGTAATGGAGGTTCTGACTACCAGAGGGAAACAATTGCGAGCCCGTAGTGCTGTAGTTAGGGCGGTGACCTCGGCAATGTGCCTTGGTAGCGGGGGTTCTGCTGGCCCTGAGGGTCCTATTGTTCACATTGGCTCAGCCATCGGTTCAGCTGTGGGACGAGTAATCAAACTGCCGGAGGATTGGACAAGGACACTAATTCTCTGTGGGGCAGCGGGGGGAATCTCGGCTACTTTCAATGCACCTATAGGGGGCATCTTCTTTGCTCTCGAAATAGTTTCTCATCGGGTTATTGCACGCAGCTTCGCCTTTGTGGTTATCAGCTCGGTCTCCGCAAGCATAGTTTCACGCTATTTCCTGGGAGATTGCCCTTCTTTCATCTTGCCGCACTATACTCTGGTTAGCTATTGGGAGATACTGCTTTATGCTCTGCTTGGGGCTGCGCTCGGTTTTGCCTCCTTCCTCTTTATTCGGGTTTTCTACAAATGCACTGACATCTTCCAAGCCTGGAAATTCCCTTCATTCTTGAAGCCTGCCTGTGGTGGCATACTGGTAGGGTGTATGGGAATGTACAATATTAATGTCCTTGGTGTAGGCTATGGTGGTGTCAACATGGCACTGGCAGGGCAAATTGGGTTCACCGCTATTCTGGCATTGGCAGGCCTCAAGATAATAGCCACCTCCATAACATTAGGTAGTGGTAGTCCTGGAGGATTAGTCGCTCCCTCCTTAGTCATCGGAGCAATGCTCGGTGGGGTTTTTGGAGAAGCAGTTAATCCTCTGTTTCCTGGTATTGCCATCTCTCCCAATGCCTATGTTATGGTTGGTATGGCAGCCTTTTTTGCTGCTACCCTGCGTGGACCCCTCACAGCAATTTTTCTACTCCTGGAGATGACAGCTTTTACAGATTATGCTCTTGCTCTCCCTCTGATGGTTGCGGTGATCGTTAGTTTCTTAGTAGCTCGTACCTTTGGCAGAGATTCAATCTACACTATGAACCTGACACGCCGTGGCATAGATATTCACAGAAGGAGAGAAACTGATATAATGAAGGGCACTACTGTGGAGGAGATTATGACCAGGGACTTTCCTACTATAGCGCCTACGATGAGTGTCACACAATTAGTGGATACCCTGCATCGTAGTGGACACCATGGTTTCCCCGTAATAGATGATAAGGGTGAGCTTTTTGGTATAGTTACGCTGGAGGATGTAGAGAATATTATGCAGAGGAGAAGCCCTGACCCCGCAACTTTGACTGTTAAGGATATTGCCACCCATTCCCCAATAATTGCCTACCCTGACCAAACTGTTTATCAGGTAGTGATGCAGTTAGGAGGACGTGACGTGGGACGTATTCCGGTGGTAGACCGAAGTAACCCTAAGAAGTTACTTGGTGTGCTGCGGCGACGTGACATTGTGCGGCACTACGCTAGAACAATAACGCAAGATACTGAGAGCTAGGAGAATAGAGATGAAACAATCTCAGGAAGCCCTCACAAACAGAGGCTTATATCATACCGCTGCAAACTACATTGAGGTATTGAAACCTAAAGAGAGTCTCTTGCTTACTTTCATCGGTGTCTGTGCGAGCGTAGCTGCAATATTGATATTAGGAGTTCAGTTAGACATAAAACTCTTATATGTAGCGATAATCATTGCTATGGGAAGTGGCGGCGTCAATGGCTTAACCAACTACCTTGACAGGGGAGTTGATGCCAAGATGAAGCGGACCGCCCACCGTTCTCTGCCATCAAAGCGTATTGAGCCTGCTGAGAAATCGTTACCTCTCATCATTGGGTTGACCGTGGTTTCCCTGGGGCTTGCCTACTGGCTGCATCCTCTCTGTTTTGCCTTTGGTGTTCTGGGAACAGTAACCGCTGTGGTGCAGCGCAAGACAGTATTGTGTCCCTTCCTAGGAGCTATCTCCGGCTGTGCTCCAGTACTTATCGGTTGGCTTGCTTTTGACCCCAAATTTAGTTTGCCGATTCTTGTCCTCTGTATCCTCATTCTTATCTGGGTGCCACTTCATGTCTGGAGTGTGATGATTGCCAACCGAGAAGATTACCTGGGGGGAGGGGTCTGCTACTTCCCATTAACATGGAAGGATAGACAGGCAGTGAAGGTACTCTTGGGACTGTCAGTGCTCCTTTATGCCGTATCCCTGCTGCTCTGGTTCGTCAGTGATTTAGGCTTGCTATATTTCATAATAGCAAATATCCTGGGAGTGATTGTGCTTGTCAGTAGTATCCGGCTGGTGCTCTCTCAGGCATCTCAGGATGCCTGGAGACTGTATAAACTCTCGGCATTTCCTTACCTGGGGATTATCTTTCTCGTGATGTGTCTTAGCCTGTGGTTGGCATAGGCTTATAACAAAGGGCTACAGTTGTGTAGCTCATATTAAGACTTGTGGAACAGTTAACAAGAGATGGAATGAAAACTGCAGGGCTAAATAATAAATGACTAATAATGAAGGTAATTTGAGATGATAGGAACAACAATTCTGGTAGTGAGGCGAGGGAGCCAGGTAGCTATCGCTGGGGATGGGCAAGTTACTGTGGGGGAGATGGTAATGAAGCATACTGCCAATAAACTACGCACGCTCTACCACGGGCAGGTAATCGCTGGATTTGCTGGAGCAATTGCAGATGCTCTCACCTTGTTTGAGCGGTTTGAGAATCAATTAGAGGGACACAGTGGTCAGTTGCGCAGAGCCGCAGTGGAGCTAGCCAAGGAATGGCGTACTGATAGATTGCTACGCCGTCTGGAGGCTTCGCTTATTGTAGCTGATAAGGAAGAAATGCTGTTGCTCTCAGGTGAGGGAGAGGTGATAGAACCTGATGAAGATGTGATGAGTATAGGTTCTGGTGGTGGATATGCCCAAGCAGCAGCAAGGGCACTTCTCAGATACACCGACCTCACTGCTATAGAGATTACTCGCGCCAGTATGGAGATAGCCGCCGATATCTGCATTTACACTAATCACAATATCTCAATGCTTAGCCTGGGGGGAGATAGTGCATCACCTTGCCCTGAATGATGCAACAAATGGTGGGCAACCACCCATGAATGTTTGCTTTGGTCTTTAGTGCCAGAGGAGTATAATGGTATTGTAATATCTTGAGATACCACGAGGGGGTTGGTATGGTTCAAAGTGCCAATTCTGAAACAGAAAAGAAGATTATCTCCATCCTAAAGGTTTTGAGTGAATCTTCTGACTCACTTGGGTCGATTACCATCGCTCGGGAACTTGAGCATCATGGTGTTTTCCTGAGCGAGAGAGCAGTCAGATATCACCTGAGAATAATGGATGAGCGAGGCTATACTCGACCCATGGGACGAGATGGTAGGATGATTACTCCACAGGGGTTTGAGGAATTACAAATGGCACTGGCACCAGAACAAGTTGGCTTTATGCTTGAGAGGCTTGAGCTATTGGCATTTTGCACCACACTTGACCCCAAGAAACATACAGGTGAGGTTCCTATAAATACTTCACTTTTTGACAAGAATAAATTTAAGAGAGCCCTAGCTGCGATGAGGGGAGTATTCAAGTCTGGAATATGTGTCACCGACCTTGTAGCAGTAGCGTCAGAAGGGGAGAAACTTGGGGATACAGTTATCCCAAGTGGAAAAGTGGGCTTTGCCACAGTTGCGAGTGTAGTCGTAAATGGCGTATCACTAAAGCATGGTGTCCCTATGGAATCCAAGTTTGGGGGAGTACTCGAAGTCAGGGATTCGAAGCCAAGGCGTTTTGTAGCTATAATCAATTATGGGGGGACCTCTCTTGACCCCTCTCAGCAATACATCCGTGCTAAGATGACAAGTGTCAACAAGGTTGCACAGACTGGTAACGGCAAGATTTTGGCTAATTTCCGTGAAGTGCCGGCAGCTGCGAGGTCAACTATTGAAGAGGTTACTGCATCTCTCAAAGAAGTCGGAATTAGTGGAGTTTATGCCCTGGGTAATATTAGCGAACCCCTTTGTCAGATTCCGGTAGGCTTGAACCGTGTGGGCGTTATTCTAGTAGGTGGACTAAACCCTGTGGCTGCTGTGGTAGAAGCAGGTATCGAGGTTGAAAACATAGCTGAAAGTGGAATGATTGATTTCCAGCGCCTAACCAGTTTTTGGGAGATTACAGGGTAAATACCTGGGCAAACATGCACTGAAGTGTAGTAGGAAATTTATGGCTGCCAGAATAGAATTCCTAGAGGAGATTCCTTATTTCTCTGAACTGAGCCCCGCTGACCAAGAGGACTTTAGACAGTATACCTTCGAAAAGTGCTTCAGCAGAAATGAGCTAATCATTATAGAAGGTGAACCCAGCGAAACACTCTACTTTCTAGCCTCAGGAGCGGTAAAAACCTTTAAGGTCTCTCCCGAGGGGAAAGAGCAGATACTGCGTATTCTGCGCCCCGGTGACGCTCTTAATGATGTAGCTGTCCTTGATGGTGGACCAAACTATGCTTCTGCCCAAGCAATGGGTCCAGTGATTGTCTGTGGAATACTCTCTAGCGATTTAGGAATCTTGTTAGCTGGGCGCCCCACTATAGCCCTCAAAATAATTCGTATCCTGGCAGAAAGGGTGCGGCAATTCGTCTCCCTGGTAGAAGACCTCTCCTTCAGAGATGTGAGCAGCAGAGTAGCTAAACTACTCCTGCAATATGCTGATACTGAAGCTGATTCCCAGAAAAAGATGGCATCTCTTACACCACGGCTTACTCAATATGAGATGGCAGCTATGATAGGCACGGCGCGAGAAGTAGTAGGGCGTTCCCTTAGATTCCTGGAGGCTGAGGGTATTATCAGGATAGAGCGCCATCGCATTATAATTGTGGATTATGAGGCTCTAAAGAGGAGGAGTGATGAGAGACTTCTTAGATAAGATAAGAGACTTTGGTTACAGACTAACAAGACACCAAGGTTTAAACTTAGCTAATATACTCACTGGAGATTCTCACTAATGGCAAGAATGCCCATCATATGCCATGAGCAGTGTACCGGGTGTGGAGTTTGTATCGCAGTATGTGCTCCTCATATATTAGTATTGAGAAACAATATTGTTTCCTTCATTGAAGAACCTCAGGAATGTAACTACTGTGCCCAATGTGAGGCTGTCTGTTCCACGGGGGCTATCTTATGCCCATACGAAATAGTTACTGCATCTACTGCTAAATATACTGAGCATGCCCCCAATTTGTGAATTCAAGGAAATCTAACAATTTTCAAGCACAGTCTATTCTAATCGAATAATGAGCCTGAAGGATAGTGGCAGCAGTAATAATCCTTCCTTTCTTTGTGGAGAGTTGTGGATATGGGGATAGAAGAAAGAAAGCAGCTTCAGGCAACCCGCTTATCAAATCTTGAGATCTGTTGAAAGAGATTGGAACGAGCCTTCACCATCCTTTCTGCAAATTCATTATCACCCATTTGACTGGCGACTGCTTCCAGACTTTCAAAAGTAATGCCGGGA
>JAUWOP010000009.1 GCA_030612045.1 Chloroflexota bacterium
ACATTCCTCCCCAAGTTCACCCTTGGAGAAAGTTTATTAACCCACAATCTGTTTCCAAGAGGGTACCATCAACGGTGTGAATCAATCAGAGGTCATCTCTATTGAGTCCAGAAGGGAGGACATTTCTAAAGAGTCTTGACATGAAAATGGGTCTTGATTGACATTATGCGCATGATGCCATACGATACGTACTAAATACGTGTAATGTTTGAGGTGCATCATGCAAAAGAAACTTACTATCACAATCGATGCGGAAGTGTACGAAGGGCTTCGGAAAACCATTGGGCCTGGCCGCATCAGTCATTTCATTGAGGATTTGGTGCGCCCACATGTACTAGACAAAGAACTTGAAGCTGCCTATTCCCAAATGGCTCGAGATGAAGGACGCGAAGCAGAGGCATTGGAATGGGCAGAGGCAACCCTTCAGGATGTGAGCGATGAACCGCGGTGAAGTCTGGTGGGTAAACTTTGAGACCTCCATTGGCGGTGAAATTCACAAGAAACGGTCTGCAGTCATAATCAGCAATGATGTCTCCAACAAGTATTTGAATCGTGTACAAGTCCTGCCTCTCACAAGTAATGTTGATCACCTTTATCCCAGTGAGGCATTTGTTACATTGAAAGGTAAACTCAACAAGGCCATGGCTGACCAGCTTACCACGGTCAGCAAAATGCGGTTGATGAACCAAATAGGCAAACTATCTCGCGATGACATATGGCAAGTTGAACGAGCTATGAAAATCCAACTGGGTTTATCTGGGCCAGAAGAAGAGACCTAACAAGTCACTGCAGCTGACCGCACGGCAAGGACACAAATCGAGTCTTGGTTTGCAAACCCCTGTCGGTAGGTGAGCTTAATTGTTAGCTGTCCGAGGTTATCAAGGCGCTATTTGCGCACAGCGGTGTTGCAAGCCTTCTTTATACGGGCAAGACACGGGAAAACTCCCTTTTGATCAATGCCCAACCACTCCCGACGGGTTTGCATAGGATGTTTGGAAAGCTTATTTGATCCTCCCGGATGTGAGAAATGGTTGCGGTCACGGGCAAGTTCCCTCAGCCTATCCGCTAGCTCTTCCAAGACAAAGTCTATGTCCTCGTTTGACACTTTTTTCTGTTTCTTCAAGCCCCTGATATGATCTTGCATCACAATGGAGTTCTTAAGCTTCTCTGCCATTTTTGTAATTGGATTTGGATCCCTCGGTGAGTCATCCCCTACAGCCAAAAGTGGGAAAACCTCTGGAAGTTCACTTTCGACAGCTAGTCGTAAGCTTTCAAGCATATTCCTGTAATTGACCTTCTCCCACGTTTCCGCGTTCTCAACTGTCTCTTCCGCTTGTACCAGGTAGCCTCGAGTTGTTTCTTCCAGAACCCCCCATAAACCCCCAGGGAATATATCTACTTCCAGTCGCTGTGATGCACGCCTTCTGTTATTCTCTTCTATAAACTCCCATAATCGTTCTTTACTCTGTGAACCCAAGAGTTTAGCGGCTTCAGTCGCTATGTCCCAAAATTCTGGGGCAGGGTATTCCTTCATCTTAAGGTTACTATAGTCATAGGGTCCCAGTTCTTGGGACGGACACACTAGCTCTTCGCACCAACTAGCCACCTTCCCCCAATCCTTTACATTTTGTGTATCTGCCAGAAGTAGCTCGAAAAGTTCAGCCACGTCCTCCATATCGAATGGCTTTCTCGAATGAGGAAGCCAAAGCTGGGAGTCAGCAAGTCCCTCTTTTCTCCCAACGACATCCGGAAGGTAACAGGCGCCCTCAGCAATGAGGCAGAAGGCATCTTCATAATCCTGCTGTTGCTTCCGTAAGATTCCTGTCTCTACCAAGATTATGCCCCCTACCAACAATCGGGAATAGCGAAACAAGTCTTCCCTAAAGCATCGATCACCGCTGGTTTCCATAAGGTCTAGTTTCATTTGCTCTATTTGCTCTAGTAGATACTCTGTATCCTCAAGTGATCGGTCATCCATTTCATCACTGTGCTCTCTGTACTCTTGCGTAACCTTATCTTGCATACGGGCAATAGTGCTATTCAGCCAGTTGAGTGCCTGAATGCCAATTTCCAGAGCTTTTACTGCCTGCCCAGTCTCGATTAATGGAATGTTGCAATCAATTGAAGTGACTGCCAGTGTGCCAGCCAGATGTAATTTGATAAAGGCTAAGGACTCCACCTCTTCTCTAGTGGCATCGGGGGCGCCAGACACAAGAATATTGGATATTCTTTCTCTCAATTCTTCGCTGAGTTTCACTGTACCTTTGCCATCAACATAAGCGTTCCAGAATGCAGCCAGAGCGGCCTCACGACGCGCTGGATTCCGCTCAAGCTGCTCAATACATGCATTAACAGTCGTGGGAGCTACATATTCTCTGTTTATCAGAAGCCAAGCTTTCCAATTAGGATTCACAGCTTCGCATATGTGATTTTCCATCTTTGCCTCCCATCGAGTCGCCCTTGTAATCTATGTGTACAAGGCAACAATATCACAAAACTGTTTGTGCCTCAATTCGCCTTTGTACGCGATGATTGATCATGCGGCAAGACAATTCAACTGAATGCATTGCTCAGGAGTTTATATACTATAGTAGGAGCAGTACAACAGACTCTTTTCACACTTGAATCAAAGATGGAGACACTTCCTTCTCATAAAGGCAAAACTACTGAAGCTGTCGGTAGACTTGGTGATGGTTTATCGCTATTTGGACTGTATTTGAAGAGGCTCTGTAATTCACGAATTAAGAAGGTGAATGGATTTGAGCCTGGTATGGATAGCTCCCTTTGGCGTGAGGGTACTTTCCATCAGGCTGAGGGATTCAACTGTAAAGGGGTGCTGGGGATCCATGTGGAGGGAACATGCCCATTTGCCGAACTCCCCCCCTTCATGGTGAGAGGAGTTCTCTCTGAGACGTCCTAGCGTCAGATGTGGCGTGAAAGGGCGAGATTCCGGCTTAAATCCCAGGGGAATAAGGCGTTCTTCTATGCTCTTTTGCAGCAGGATTAGCTTGTTTGCCTTGTCCTCTATTCCTACCCAGACTACCTGTGGGCGCCGCCAGTTGGGGAAAGCCCCTGGATTACCAATCCGCAGTTCGAAGGGCTTCGTTACCTTAGCTGATTGCACCAGGGTATCCGCTATAGGGGTTACTGCATCTGGGGAAATATTACCCAGGAACTTCAGGGTAATATGAATACTCTCAGGGCTAACCCACTTGATGAAGGGGTGTCGCCCTTCCTTCAGTCTCTCCTCAAGAAAGTCAAGGGCAGTTTTTACCTCTGGGGGTAGCTCTATGGCTATGAAACAGCGGATTCCTTCCATCTCAATAGTCTCGCAGCATTACCACCCAGGAGTTTACCTTTAGTTGATTCAGGCAAATAGATAGATTCAAGCTCTGAGATAATCCTTCGCTGTGATATTAGGGGATAATCGCTCCCAAACAATACCTTATCTTCACCGACAAGATTGATTACTTGGGAGAATATCTGATAACGATAGAGGAAGGGGGTGGCAGCAGTATCAAAGAAGGTATTGCTCAAGGCTGAAGCTACCTCAGGCATTAGAGCATAGAAAGGTAACCCGCCACCCCAGTGGGCACAAATGATTTGTAGTTTAGGGAAATCAGTAATAAATTGATATACTCGTTCAGGAGTAACATTCCCCTTACCAGAGTAGATGTGCCCAACAGGTTCGGAAGTATGGGTGAGAATAGGCATATTGTGTTGCATTGCAAGATGGGCAAGTGGCGCCATCAATTCCTTATCCCTCAGGTCAAACCCCTGACTATCGGGCATTAGCTCTCCTATACCTTTTATTCCATTCCGGGCACACCGCTCTAGCTCAGCTAACGCTAGCTCTCCGGACTTAGGCTGGAGAGCACAAAAGCCTACCAGTCGGTCAGGGTAGCGGGAGACAGATTCCATAATGTATTCGTTGGTCTCTACACATAACTGGTGGTTTGCCCAACCTGAGTTAAGCACTATAGAGACATCAATCTCATCTCGGTCCATACTGTCAATAAGGTCTTCAACCGTTGCCATCTTAGCTTTTGGGGAAGAATATAGCTCGGCGAAGCCCCTATCCTGCTTCAGATATTCAGCCCGGTTTTCCCTTACCCATGGAGGAAAGATGTGAGTGTGAAAATCTATAATCATTCTTAGGTAGCTGCTTCGACAGGTAAGTTCTCTACATGAAAATTCACGATGTCAGAAAGAGTTAAAAGTACTGTATGTCTCTCGTGAAATACATTATACTGACAAATTATACGCCAACTATTTCAAATGGGGCAAGTCTGTATAACTCTCGTAGGGCTTCTTTTACTATTCCACAGCTTTCATTTCCTGCTGCTCAACATCAGGGTGGTATTTTGACAAGATATGCCTCAGGTATTATCCTGAGTAGTACAGTGAGAGGAGGAAGCTGCTATGTCTCAAGCCAAAATTGGGGTTATTGGGGGTACCGGGCTCTACCAGATAGAGGGAATGGAGGATGTGGAGGAGGTTAAACCCTCTACACCCTTTGGAGAGCCCAGTGATGCTATTATCACCGGCAAGCTGGAGGGAATAAGGGTTGCCTTTCTACCCCGACATGGTAGAGGACACCATATCAGCCCTACAGAACTGCCTGTGCGGGCAAACATCTATGCCCTCAAATCTCTCGGAGTGGAGTGGATTATTTCTGTCAGTGCTGCGGGAAGCCTGAAGGAGGGTATCAAACCCATGGATATGGTTATCCCTGACCAACTCATTGACCGTACCCGTAGCAGGGTGAATACCTTCTTTGGGAATGGGATAGTGGCACATGTTGGCTTTGCCGAGCCCTTCTGCCCCGTGCTAAGTCAGATTCTCTATGATGCCACCTGCGAAGCATCTGATGGCACGGGAATAAAGATACATCGCGGAGGTACCTATGTAGTGATAGAGGGACCCTTCTTCTCTACCAAGGCAGAATCACATCTCTATCGTTCATGGGGAGCCAGTATTATTGGGATGACAGCTCTTCCCGAGGCTAAACTGGCAAGAGAGGCTGAAATCTGCTATGCCACTCTTGCTACTGCTACTGATTACGACTGCTGGCATGAGAGTGAGGAGACGGTTACAGTGGAGATGGTAGTCTCTAACTTGCAGCATAATGTGGAGATGGCAAAGAGGGTTATAAGATTGGTAGCTTCTCGCATTCCTGAAAAGCGGGAATGCGGTTGTGCCACTGCTCTGGAAAATGCCATTATTACCTCTACAGACCAGATTTCGGAACAGCGCAAGAAAGAGTTAGCATTGCTAGTGGGAAAGTACCTCAGATGAATAGGATGTCTTCAAGGATTGAATTCAATTGTTTGCCTACTGCCATAGGCAGCATGCCCCACATTGACCCCCAGGAGGCATGTCGGCTGGTACTCAAGTACATGCCAGATATCCCCCCTTGGCCCCAGCTTCCCCAACGGTGCTTTGAGGAGAATATGTATGCCCAGTATAGTGAAGGTTTTCCTGGATTGAGTATTAAGGGTGAGCATATTTATATAGACCGCTCTTCCAATTTCGACCTGGCACTGGAGCAATTCTACCTTAATTACTCACAGGAAAATATTACATCTTGTGCCATCAGTCCGGAATATGCTGCTGGACTTTATGCTTTCCTTAATATGGGTTCATCAAGATTTCCCATAGCGAAGGGTCAGATAACCGGTCCAATCACATGGGGGCTTTCCATCACTGGTAACGATGAACTGGCTATAATATATGATGATGTCCTTGCTGATATTATAGGTAAACACCTCTATCTCAAGGTATTATGGCAGGAAAGAGCTCTGGAGCAGGTATGCCAGACTGCTCTCATCTTTGTAGATGAGCCCTATCTTGCTTCTCTGGGGTCAGGTTTTGCGGCACTTTCTGAGGAGCAGATACTGGGGTTTCTGACTGAAGTGCTGGAAGGTATCAGTGTTACCAGGGGCATACACTGTTGTGGCAATGCTGACTGGTCACTTCTCCTGCGGGCACCTATTGATGTCCTCAGCTTTGACGCCTACAACTATACCCAGTCCCTCCTTACATATTCAGAGGAGGTGAAGGGTTTTCTGGCAGAGGGAGGCGTTATCGCCTGGGGCATTGTTCCTAATGATGAGGAGCGTCTGGGCAAGGAAACACTCTCTAGCCTGCGAGACCGGTTAGAGGAGTCAATGGCACCCTTCACCAGGGATGGAATCAGCTTCCGACAACTGGTACGTCAGGGATTACTCACACCTTCATGCGGACTAGCATCCCTTTCGCCCGAAGCAGCGGAGCAGGCACTGGAGCTCCTGGCGGAGCTCTCCGCTAACTTACGAGGAAGGTATATCAGCTAAAACTAAAACAAGGCATTATCAGTGAGTTATACAGATAGTGAGAGAATACGGCTTCTTTGTGGATTACCGGGAACAGGTAAGACCACTATTATCAGGAAGGTAGTGGCTACTGCTGAAGTGAGAGCAGGAGGCTTCTATACAGAGGAGATACGCTCTCAGGGAGGGATGAGACTGGGCTTTGAGATTGTGACTCTAGAACGGGAGAGGGCTGTCCTGGCTCATATAGGTGTACATAGTCCATATCATGTGAGTAAATATGGTGTAGATATCGAGAGCTTGAACCAGGTAGCTGTTCCTGCTCTACGGCGGGCAAATCAAGAGTCTGACCTGATAATCCTTGATGAAATTGGCAAAATGGAGCTTCTCTCCTCCAGTTTTTGCCAGACGGTATGGGAGATTTTTGAAGGTAAGAAGAGGGTTCTGGGCACTATTATGCTTCCTCATCATCCCTGGGCAGACAAGGTCAAGAGTCATCCTTCGGTAAAGGTGATTACCGTGACCAAAGCAAATCGAGAACAGGTACTTCAGGATACCCTGGAGTGGGTAAAACCCATATCTGGTAATGTGCAGGCACAGGCATTGCCTCTTTACTTATTTGGGGTACCCTGGAGCGGGTAAAATTTGCCTCTCCCTAGTTTATCCTCGGTAGATGCCAAGAAGCATAAGGCCATTTTAACTGCAGGAGGTTATCTTCGATATGTTTGCCAAAAGTAGGACTCGACAACGAACTAAGATAGTCTGCACCATTGGACCAGCTACTAATTCGCCGACTGTAATACGGCGGCTGATTAAATCAGGGATGAGCGTTGCCAGGCTGAACTTCTCCCATGGCACGCATCAGCAACATGCAGCACGCATCCGAACTATTCGTCAGGTGGCGGCGGAGTTGGGACTGCCTGTGGCTATTCTTCAAGACCTGCCTGGACCTAAAAACAGGACGGGGAGTTTGAAAACAGAGACAGTATCGCTCAATAAGGGCGCCGATTTTACCCTCACTACCAGGGATGTGAGCGGAGATGAGCACGAGGTCTCGGTTAGCCTACCCAACTTGCCTCAAGATGTTAGGCCAGGTAACGTCATCTTCTTAGATGATGGCGCAATGCAGCTTAAGGTAGTGGCCACCTCAGGGACCGATGTCAAATGCAAGGTAGTGACTGGTGGCACGCTGAGGCCGGAAAAGGGCATCAACGTGCCAGGGGTTACTTTGAGCACGCCCTTCCTCACCGCGGAGGATGTAGAGCACATGCGCTTTGGCATAAAGCAGGCAGTGGATTTCATCGCCCTCTCATTTGTCAGGAGTGAGGATGACATTCTCCAGGCGCAGCGGATTCTAAGGGAAGCGGGGGCTGAAATTCCGCTTATAGCTAAGATTGAGAAGCATGAGGCGCTGGCTAATATGGATCAAATTCTGGCTATAGCTGATGGTATAATGGTAGCTCGTGGTGATCTTGGGGTAGAAATTCCAATTCAGAAAGTGCCTCTGGTGCAAAAAGAGCTCGTCAGAAAATGCAATCGCAGAGGTAAGCCTGTAATCGTTGCCACCCAGATGTTAGATTCTATGATAAGCTCTGCTGCGCCCACCCGTGCCGAGGTCACTGATATAGCTAATGCCATCTTCGATGGTGCCGATGCTATTATGCTATCAGCAGAGACTGCTATAGGCAGGTATCCGATTAGGTCAGTGCAGATGATGTCTCGCATCGCCATGGAGACTGAGACAGCCCTACCTTATAAAGAGATTCTTATGGAGAGGGGAGCGGATTTAAAGCCTGAAGCTGAGGATGCTATAAGTTATGATGCCTGTCACGCTGCCCAGCAGCTAAAAGCAGCAGCAATTATTGCCTTCACCACCTCAGGCAGCACGGCTCAGCGTGTAGCCAGATATCGCCCCCAAGCCCCCATTCTGGCTATCACACACAATGATGCCACCTGCAGAAGATTATCCCTCTCCTGGGGTGTATATCCCTTTAAAGTGGCTGAGCCCTCCAAGTTAGAGGATTTATTTACTGAAGGTGTGAAATTGTCGCTGGAGACAGGAATAGCTAAAAGAGGTGACATTATTGTCATCACTGGAGGCGCGCCAATCGGGGTACCGGGGAGCACAAATCTGCTCAAGGTGGAGAGGATAAGGTAATCGCCGATATTCTGGGAGCGCAGCACTCTCTAGAAGCGCTTCAAGAAGTGCCCCAACAAATTGACCCGCTGCAGCAGACAGTAGCGACACTGTTACAATCGCTTCTCAATTTGCCATGTGTGAAACGGGAGATGGTGATTGAGATACTTCGATTCCTGCAGCGTCCCTTGAGTGGTGTTCAGGTACGCGAACTGAGAGAGAATTATCATCACTATCAGAAAGACTTAGATGCGGTGAAGTTTCTCGATGCCATCTATGCCATGCGGAAGCGCTACGAGGCAACAAGCGAAGACAAGCCAGACTTGAAAGGTGCGAAGGGGAAACCGCTACAGGAGAAAGCCTTGAACCTCATTTGTTTCGATGTGCTGAGTTAGTCAGTCCCACAGGCAAAGCCAGAATCAGGCATATCATGTTAACGAGGGGCGATTGAACAATCCGCCATATTGTGCAGTTCACTCAATGGATTATCGCTGCTCCTGCGGTATTACATGGAGTCAACACTCCAAGTGTTCGTATTATTGACAAAACACTGGTAATGTGTTACTTTACTATGCAATTGGGATAAGGAATCGGGAGTTTTAATAGTAAAAGGGGGGAGGTGAAAAGATGATTGGTATAGGTATAGCGGTGATAGTACTGGGTGCTATTCTCTTGGTTGCCGGGATACTCGTGGTGGTAATCGTACCCCGGGAGCTGAGTAAATGGGAGGGAATGCTTGGTCCACTACCAGATATGCTGGGGGGTCTTGAGATACCTGGATTGACGGCACTAATGCCGATGTTAGTGGGTTTGTTGAAGGCAAGTGGCTCAATAATAGCAGGCTATCTGAGGCTGGCAGTAGTACTAGGAGGTGGAATAACTATTATAGGTGTCATCCTTATCGTTATAGGATACTTTGTAGGATTCGTAGTGTAAACTGTTGTTTCTCTACCACACCTATAAGCATATTCGGGATGAACTTTCATCCCTTCAGATTAGTTCCTCTCAGAACATCTAATATGGAAGAAAACCATCTAGAGTAAAGGGCTCTGGTTTCAGCAATAAGTGGGAGATAGACACAAAGCCATCCAACTTTCTTGGAACCCTATAGAGATCCACGATCCAGCCTATCCCCCACATGTATGAT
This sequence comes from Chloroflexota bacterium, assembly GCA_030612045.1. Lineage (GTDB taxonomy): Bacteria > Chloroflexota > Dehalococcoidia > UBA2247 > JAUWOP01 > JAUWOP01. The sequence goes on from JAUWOP010000009.1 coordinate 9,596, forward strand.
AGTATGGTAGACTAGTACTCAGCAGAAACTGAAGACATCAAGTTATTGAAGGCATCAATCGCACCTATCTTGGGCATCACTTTCATCATATCCCCTTCAACCTTGAAGGTTCCCCCGGTCAGTCCCTGGGCAGTAGTGAGCTCCTTTTTGTGAAGTTTGCACCAGGTATCATAGCTACCAACACCTCTGAAGAGAACCTTGCTTTCATCAGAGGGTACGCTACGCAAACTACCTCCTGCTGCCTCCTCTGATAACTTGAGGGAGGCTACCTTACCATCTTGAAAGTCCCATTCCACTCGCTTATCCACTCCACCAGGACAATCAAGAGCCAGAAAATGTAGAGTGGTTGTGAACCCCTTCGTCTTCTTCAAGTAGTCGGCATCACCGGACTTCGCTTTAACAGCCTCAGCCCATTCTTGACTCCATAGTTTCATCTCTCAACTCCTTTCTAAAAATAATGTAATAATAATGGTGTATTTTTACCATATTAGAGCAACTTTGTCAAGTTTTTGTAGGGCTTAGCGTTTAATGCTCTAACTAGCCCTTGCTAAAAAAGTGGTGGCTTGCTATTTTATACAGTGATGGCATTAACCCCTATGCGGCAACAATACCTGAGAATTAAGCATCAATACCCCGAAGCCATAGTCTTTTTCCGATTGGGGGACTTCTATGAGACCTTCGATGAGGATGCCAGGGTTACCTCCCGTGAGCTAGAGATTACTCTCACCTCTCGAGAGATGGGTAAAGGGCGTCGGGTACCTCTGGCAGGTATCCCATACCATGCCTTAGACAACTACATGGCGAGGCTCATCGGAAGGGGCTACAAGGTAGCAATCTGTGAACAGCTCACCCCCCCAGGGAAGGGATTAGTTGAGCGAGATGTAGTACGGCTGATAACACCGGGTACGGTGATTGAACCTGCCCTCATTGAAGGGAAGTTGAATAACTACCTGGTTGGTATAGTTGCTGAGGGAAATCAGGTGGGGATAGCCTACGCTGACATAACTACAGGAGAATTTGCTGTAACACAGCTTGATCAAGAACAGCTCCTCCCTGAATTAGGGCGACTGAACCCTTCGGAGATTGTTGTCCCTGAGGGGATGGAAATCCATGGCTTATCTGCCTTGTCCTTCTTTGTGAGTACGGTGAGTAACTGGCAGCCTGAACTGGATTACACCAGAAGACTACTAATGGAGCACTTTGGAGTGAGTAGTTTGGAAGGCTACGGGTGTGCTGCTCTCCCCCTGGCGATAGAAGCGGCCAGTTTAGTCCTGTGCTATCTGCAGCAGACTCAGAGGGGTAATCCGAACATCCTAAACACCCTGCATACCTACTCTACAGCTAATTACATGACCCTGGATAACCAGACGCGGCATAATCTGGAGTTGTTCGAAGACAATTACTCGAAGGATGCCTCTGGCTCTATCTTGGCAGTAATTGATTTAACTCAGACACCAATGGGGGGGCGGCTGATAAGAAGGTGGCTGGGTCAACCATTGCTGGACATTGTAGTGCTAAAGCAGCGTCAGAACGCTGTTGCGGATATGTATGAGAATACTTTGGCACGACGCACAATTATGGGATTATTCAAAAGAATGTCTGACCTGGAGCGACTGGTTAAGCGAATTGGGAGTGGTTATGCTAATCCTAGAGATTTGGTCAGCCTGCGGCGCAGCCTGGAGATAATCCCTCATATGCATGATGTACTAAAAGAAGCAGGGGTGATAAGTTGGCTTGCTGAAAAGCTTGCCTCACCCGAAGATGTGACTGAATTGATTGCCCGAGCAATTGTAGATGAGCCATCTTTAACATGGGGAGAAGGAGAGATTATCAGAGAGGGTTTTTATACTGAGCTAGACGAGATACGCTATACCTCAAAAGAGGCACGCTCATATCTAACCAGCCTGGAGCATCACGAGCGAGAACGTACTGGAATCCGTTCTCTCAAGGTAGGTTACAACAAGGTCTTTGGGTATTACATTGAGGTGAGTAAATCTAACCTCAACCGTGTACCAGAGGATTATATCCGCAAGCAGACACTTACTGAAGCAGAGCGATTCTTTACTCCTGAATTAAAGGAATATGAGACACTGATTCTGAATGCCCGTGAGAGAATGTCGGAGCTCGAAGTTGCCGCTTTTAGAGAGATATGCCGTCAGGTAAGTGAGCAGGCGGCACATATCACCTCTGTAGCTGAGGCAGTAGCTCTTCTTGATGTCTTCTGTGCTCTTGCTGAAGTAGCAGCACGCTACAGGTATGTACGCCCTGAGTTGAATGAGGGTGATGAGATTATTATCACAGGTGGGCGTCACCCTGTGGTAGAGAGAGCACTATTTGAAGCAGGCTTTGTCCCCAATGATGTTTATTTGGGGAAAGATACTCGGATTATCATATTAACTGGACCTAACATGTCAGGGAAGTCTACCTACCTGCGCCAGGTAGCTGTCATTGTATTGCTGGCACAAATTGGTAGTTTTGTTCCTGCCAATTCAGCTACCATAGGGATTGTAGACCGCATCTTTACCCGAATTGGTGCTCGAGAGGACATTGCGGCAGGACAGTCTACTTTCATGATGGAGATGGTGGAAACTGCCAACATCTTGAATAATGCTAGTCCTCATTCTCTCATTATTCTTGATGAGATTGGGAGAGGTACCAGTACTTATGACGGGTTGTCAATTGCCCAAGCAGTAGTGGAGCATATTCACAATAGTCCTGGTCTGGGTTCAAAGACCCTGTTTGCCACTCATTATCATGAGATGGTAGAACTGGCAGAATCTCTTCCCTCAGTGAAGAACTTTAATGTAGCTGTGGTGGAGGAGAGAGGTAAGGTGATTTTCCTGCATACTATCATTCCTGGGGGAGCGGATAAGAGCTATGGCATCCATGTAGCACAGTTGGCTGGTTTACCGCACCCTGTGATACAGCGTGCACAGAACATATTAGCTCACCTGGAGGGCAATAGCCACCACCTGGAGGTTCCGAAGAGCCCACGCTCTCATCAGTCTGAGAAGCGGCAGATACAAATGCCCTTGTTTGAATGAGAGTAAACCGACCCATATCAGTCAATCTACTCTCTTTATGTCATACTGGATAAGGTCCTCATAGGTTTCCCTGCGCCGTATCAGGTGTGATTCCCCTCCCTTAACCATGACTACTGCTGGTCTAGGGGCGCCATTGTAATTGCTTGCCGTAGGAAGAGAGTAAGCACCACAGACAGGGAGAGCCAGAATATCACCTGCCTTTAAGGGAGGGAGCATAATATCATGAATCAGAATATCACCTGATTCACAGAATTTGCCTGCAATGGTAACATTCTCTGATTCCTTATCGTGTGCTTTGTTAGCTACCATCGCCTCATATCTGGCACCGTAGAGTGGAGGACGGATGTTGTCTCCCATGCCGCCATCTACAAAGACATAGTGCCGAACCCCGGGGATTTCCTTTTCTCCTCCTATGGTGTAGAGGGCTACTCCAGCAGGTGCTGAGATAGACCTCCCTGGCTCTATGATAAGTTGCGGTGCCGGTAATCCCAGTTCTCTAGTTTGCTCTATTAAGGAGGAGGTGATAGTCTCCGCATAGCTGGCAATGGGGCATGGAGGGTCTTCTATGGTATAAGCGACAGCAAACCCACCTCCAACATTAAGTTCCTGAAGTTCGAGACTGTATGTCTGCCTCATCATAGCGGCAAACTGGAGTGTAATACGGATAGCCTCTCTATACGGTTCGGGATCGAAGATAGAAGAGCCAATGTGGAAGTGCAATCCAAGAAGATTAAGATGGGGGCATGAAATGGCCATCTTTAGAGCTTCTTCAGCTTGATTAGTGGTAATAGGGAAGCCAAACTTACTGTCCAGAACGCCAGTGGAGATGTAGCGGTGAGTGTGAGGGTCAACGCCGGGTGAAATACGGAGCAGTATATTTGCAGTAGTGGCTCTTCTCTCTGCTACTTGATTCAGCAGGTGAAGTTCATAGATGTTATCCACTACAATCCGTCCCACCCCCCATTCCAGGGCTATTTCCAATTCCTTCTGACTCTTGTTATTACCGTGGAAATACACCTTATCCATAGGGAAGTCTGCTGCTCTGGCAATACTGAGCTCCCCTCCTGAGACTATATCTAGCCCCAGCCCCTCTTCATTAAGGAGAGAAACTAAAATGGGATGGATAAAAGCTTTGCAGGCATAGATGACCACAGAGTTTGAGTAACGTTGTTCAAATTCACTCCGAATCTCTCTGCATCTGGTGTGGAGAGTCTGCTCATCAAAGATATAAAGAGGGGTGCCAAATAGTGAAGCTACTTCTACTACATCACAGCCTCCGATAGCGAGATGCCCTTGAGAATTTATCTCCGTGGCAACAGGAAAGAGGGAAAGCCTCGACAATTTCACCTCTACCTCCATTCAAAAGATAGCATAATCTCCAGGGCAATAGTTTACCCCATCTGGGCTAAATCTGCACTATCTCACAAATACACGATTGTTCATCCAGGCATTGATAAAAGAATGTAGTATATGCTAGATTAAGAAAGGCTTCGGGTGTGTTCTTATGGGCATAAAGATGAGAGGAATGAGTGAGGTAAAGAAAGAATAATGAATAATGATTTTGACAGGTTTCATGGTTCTCCTGACTATGTTACCTCTGATGCCCTGAGGAATGTGGTAAATGCTGCGGTAGCACTGGAGCGTCCTCTTCTGGTGAGGGGAGAGCCTGGAACAGGGAAGACCTTGCTAGCGCACAGTATTGCTAAGGGGCTGAAGAAGAGTCTCCTCGTATGGAATGTAAAGTCCACCACTAAGGCACAGGAGGGACTCTATATCTATGATACGGTACAACGACTTAATGATAGTCGCTTCGGTGACAAGGATGTCTCTGATATTAAACAATACATAAAACTGGGTAAACTAGGGCAGGCATTTGTTTCTTCTGAACAGATAGTTCAGCTCATCGATGAAATAGATAAGGCAGACCTGGAGTTCCCCAATGACCTGCTAAATGAGTTGGAAGAGATGTCTTTTTATATTCCTGAGACTAATGAGACTATTACTGCAAAGCACCGCCCTATTGTAGTGATTACCAGTAATGCTGAGAAGGAGCTTCCTGATGCTTTCCTGCGCCGCTGTATTTTTCACTACATTGAGTTTCCTGATGCAGCTTTAATGGAGGAGATTGTTCGAGTCCATTTTCCTGATATTCAGCAAAAGCTACTTGGTGAAGCTTTGAAGACATTCTATATGCTGCGGAGTATCGATGACTTCCGCAAAAAGCCCTCTACTAGTGAGCTCCTGGATTGGATTCGTGTAATTATTGCATGTGGGTTCCCTCCTGAGCAATTATCCAAGGACATTCCCTTCCTTGGTACTCTGCTGAAGAAGGAGAGTGACATGGAATACTTTACTAAGCAGCGAACTGGTCGCCAGGGGGTCTATTCTGGCACACGCTGGAGATAGTGGAGACACGAAACAAAGTTGCGCATGGGTAAGGTTTTCTAGTATGTTTACTGACTTCTTTTATCTATTACGAGAGAGAAAGGTACCAGTCTCCATTACTGAATGGATGACTCTTATGGAAGCGCTCTCAAAGGGGTGTATCTCTACCCTGGAGGAGTTTTATTACCTGGCAAGAGCAATTCTGGTCAAAAGTGAGGCATATTATGACAACTATGATGTTGCTTTCCAGGAATATTTCAATGGTGTCGAGGCACCACAGGAGATTACTCAACAAATTATGGAATGGCTCAGAGAAACCGTTGCTAATCGTATGGTACTCTCGGAAGAAGAGATGGCTTTATTCGAGAAACTGGACCTTGATAAGTTGATTGAAGAACTGGAGAAGAGGCTGCAGGAGCAAACCAGTCAGCATGATGGTGGCAACTATTGGATTGGTAGAGGGGGAACTTCCCCCTTTGGGCACTCCGGGTACCATCCTAGTGGCATACGGATAGGGGGAGAATCCAGAGGTAGGCATGCCATCCAGATAGCACAGCAAAGGAAGTTCCGTAACTACCGTAGTGATATAGTTCTTGATATTAGGCAGATTAAACTGGCATTGCGGAGGTTACGTCAGCTTAATCGCATTGGGCTCCTTGATGAACTGGACATGGATGAGACTATTGATGCTACTTCCCGAAATGCTGGCGAGATTGAGATGATATGGAGACGGAGCAGGAAGAATGCAGTTAAGCTCTTGCTCCTGATGGATGTGGGTGGTTCGATGGACCCCTTCGTCTTACTTTGCAGTCAGCTCTTCTCAGCAGCTCATTCATCCTCACACTTTAAGGATTTCCAGTATTACTACTTTCATAATTGTATCTATGATAGTTTGTATAAAGACATCGAACGGAGTGATGCAGTAAGCACCAACTACATCCTGCGTAATCTGGAGTCAGATTATAAGGTTGTCCTGGTAGGAGATGCTAGAATGGCTACACCGGAACTCACCGATAGATTCGGAGCCATCTATTATTATGACCGAAATGATGTACCGGGAATAATCTGGCTCAAGCAGATTACTGACCATTTTAGTCACTGTGTGTGGTTGAACCCCGAGGAACTGCGCTACTGGAATCACCCTACTGTAGCTATGATTGGAAGGCTTGTCCCAATATTCCCTCTCACCCTGGAAGGTTTGGAGGAGGCGGTAAAACGACTCATGGTAAAGGAGTGTAATACAAACAGGGCAGGCATCGTGCCCACCTGTAGTACCTTGTAAAATAGCTACACCTCGTACCCGCTTGGCTAGCTCTCCTTTGAGGATACGACGATTCTCTTTATTAAGGAGGATAGTATGGCATTTACCTGCAACTTCATCAGGCTTATATCCTGGTATCATCAGTAGACTAGAATTCATAAATGTGATGATACCCTCAGTGCTAATAATCGCCAGTCCCTCGTTTATCCTATTTTAGGAAGTTGGTCAATGAGCAAGCAAGGCTGGCTGCCTTTGACAAGAAGAAGAGAGGCAAAGTATAATTCGTAATGATATAAGCGTATTCTGATAGTAGCTGAAGAGAGGTTTTTAGGTTTGCTGCAGCTTGTCAATCTATAGGCTGAATAAGGAGGGTCGAGTAAATGGATTTCCAATTGACGCCGGAACAAGTAGTATTGAGGAAGGAGTTTGTAGATTTCTTTGAAGCAGAGATGAAGCATGCCCCTGAGGGGTGGATAGGTGGTGAAGAGGAAGTAATTGCTACTGATGAAGGCTGGGCATTCCATAAGGAGATGGCTCGTAAGTTGGGGGAGCGAGGATGGATAGCACTTGCCTGGCCCAAGGAATACGGTGGGCAAGAGCGTCCTATCATGGACCAGTTTATGTTTAACGAGGTAAGGGGGTACTATAGGTCTCCGGGGATTGATGTTTTTGGTGTATCAATGCTAGCACCTACTCTTCTGGCAGCGGGAACTGAAGAGCAGAAGAAGGAACACCTGCCATATATTGCCAGAGGAGAAAGGGCGTGGTGCCAGGGGTGGAGTGAACCTGATGCAGGCTCTGACCTTGCCAATCTTTCTACCCGAGCAATAAAGGAGGGAGATGAGTATGTACTTAATGGGCAGAAGACATGGACTACCGGTGCACATTATGCCGATTGGTGTTTTGCTGTAGTGAGAACTGACACTGCATCAAAACGCAGCCGTGGGCTTTCCTTCCTTTTGATAGATATGAAATCCCCAGGTATTACGATACGTCCTCTTCCCAATATGGTGGGAGAACATATGTTTAATGAGGTCTACTTTGACAATGTTCGGGTTCCTGTAAAGAACAGGATTGGACCGGAGAATCAAGGCTGGGCAGTTACTAGAGCGGCTATGAATTTTGAGAGGTCATCGGCTGAGTTCTTTGCTGGAAGCAAGAGGCTTGTTGAGGAAGTGGTAGAGTTCTGTAAAGAAACCAAGAGGGACGGTGAACCACTCTCTAAGAATCCAGTGGTAAGGCATAAACTGGCTGCGATGGTGACAAAAGCTACAGTGGGACTTACATGGGCGCGTCAGGTTGCCTGGATTCAGCATAAGGGAGGATTGGCTGTGGCGGAGGCATCAGCAGCAAAGGTCTTCGGGTCAGAGTCCGGCCAGCAGCTTACCTATATGGGGTGTCAGTTGTTAGGTACCCATGCACAGTTGAAGCGAGGTTCTCATTGGGCACCTCTGCACGGAAGCCTCGAGACCGAGTACCAGCGGTGCGTCGGGCTGAATTTTGGTGGCGGGACTTCTGAGATACAGAGAAATGTCATCGCATGGGAGGGTTTGAAATTACCTCGGGGATAGCAGTTTAGTCAACTACAACTAATAATTATTGAGTGGAGGGATAAGTTATGGATCTTGATCTCACCGAAGAACAAGAAATGCTCAAGACAATGGCTCGTGACTTCTTGCAGAAGGAGTGTCCGAAGAGTTTGGTCAGAGAATTAGAAGAGAGTGACCAGGGGTACTCTGAGGAGCTGTGGCATAAGATGGCAGAGTTGGGATGGATGGGACTCAACTTACCTGATGAGTATGACGGGCTTGGGAGCACCTTCATGGATTTGGCGCTTCTTCTGGAGGAGATGGGGCGGAATATTCTTCCCAGCCCATTCTTCTCTACTGTAGTGTTAGGAGCTTTCGCTGTTATGGATGGGGGAACCGAAGAGCAGAAAACAGAGATACTTCCCAAGTTGGCTAATGGGGAGATAATCATGGCATTAGCATGGCTTGAACCTGATGGTAGCTATGAGCCCAAATCTATAACAACTCATGCTGTTGCTAGTGGTGATGATTATGTTATTAATGGCACTAAGCTATTCGTTGCAGATGCTAGTGTAGCCGATTACCTGGTTGCTATAACCAGAACTAAGAATAGTAGTTCTCCTGAAGAAGGCATTACTCTCTTCTTGGTTGATGCCAAGAGCCCTGGGGTAAAGTGTGCTATTGTGCCTACTATTGGACTGGATAAGCAGTGTGAGGTAGTATTTAACGATGTAAGAATCCCCAAAAAGAATATGCTGGGTGAACTGGATAAAGGTTGGAGTTTGGCAAAGCGGATTCTCATGCGGGGAATGGTTGGCAAATGCGCTGAGATGGTAGGCGGTGCCCAGGCAACTCTGGATATGGCTAATGATTATGCTAAGGAAAGGGTACAGTATGGGAAACCCATTGGTAGTTTTCAGGTTATCCAGCATTATCTGGCAAATATGTGGATAGATGTTAATACTTCCAGGTCTATTACCTACGAGGCAGCATGGAGAGTGAGTGAGAATTTGCCCTGTATTCAGGATGTGGCGATAGCCAAGGGATGGGTAAATGATGCCTACAATCGGGTTACAGAGAGGGGAATCCAGGTTCATGGAGCTATTGGAACTACGAGGGACCATGACATGGGGCTCTATTACCGCAGGTCTAAGGCAGCCGAACTTGCTTTTGGTGATACTGGATTCTGTGAGGAGTTAATCGCACAGGAAAGGGAATTTTAGCTGGATGAGGCAGGTCATCAAAGTCGGGTGACCCACAGAGAGAGAAATAAGAAGGGAGGAGCATCTGCTCCTCCCTTCTTTCTTTTATTTTGTTACTCAGGCAGTCCTATGATGCCAACACCTGACACATTTGGAGCCCCACCTATTTGATGGGCTAATCCCATACGGGGATTACCACCTATCTGGCGGGCAGGGTTATCAACCTTATGCTGTATCTGTTTGTAACATTCATACAGCATCCTCAACCCACTAGCACCTATGGGATGACCGAAGGACTTGAGTCCACCACTGGGATTGACAGGCCTCTCACCATGTAGCTCAAAGCGACCATCATGTATAGCTTCCACAGCATGCCCTTTGGGGACAAGTCCAAGGTCTTCGTAGGTAAGCATCTCCGTGGTGGTGAAGCAATCGTGGACTTCAAACATATCTATCTCTTTATAAGGGTTGGTAATCCCTGCCATTGCATAGGCCTGCTGAGCAGCCCTCTGAGTTGCGGGCCACCCCATATAGTCAAAGTGAGGGCGGTACGCATGCATTAGTACCGCATCTACACTTACACCCACCCCCTTAACCAGGAGGTAGTCATCTCTGAATTCCTTAGCCATATCTGCACGGCAAATAATGGCTGCTGCGGCACCATCACTATTACCACAACAATCAAATATTCCATGCGGCCAGGCAACTATCGGTGCCTTCATTACCTGCTCTAGAGTTACTACTCTCTGGTAGTGTGCTTTAGGATTAAGGGAGCCATTATAATGATTCTTCACCGCAATCCTTGCCAAATCCTCTTTCTTAGCCCCATATTTAGCAGCATACCTGACAAAAGGAAGCCCGAAGGAGCCTGGCGCACTGAAGATTTTACCATTATAGATACCAAAATTGGTGAAAAATTCAGGACTTGGCACACCACTGAGTCCCGTATCCTTCAGTTTTTCCACTCCCAGAGCCAGCACTATATCGTATACACCAGCAGCAACGGCGAAACAGGCATTGCGGAAGGCATCCAATGGAGTAGCACACTGATTCTCCACATGAGAAATAGGCTTACCATCGAACTTGAGGGGGTCAGCCATCACTGCTCCCGAAATACCTGAGAAAACAGTGCCTACCCAGCCAGCTTCAATTCGCTCGCATGCCTCTTGCGAACTCATACCTGCATCCTCATAGGCTTCGAAGGCAGCCTCTACTACCAAGTCCTCCCAACCCACATCCCATCGCTCTCCGAATTTAGTAGCACCCATACCAACTATAGCAACTTTATCTTTGATTGTTCCTGCCATTTTATCTATACCTCCCTTACCGGTCTACATTTCCAGTAATAAGCAATGAATGTACCTGCAGCACTGGTGCCTGCTTCAAATAGCCTTCTGAAAGTGGGCTCAACAACCATATCTATCTTAGCTATCTCTGGAGCACATTCTGTAATCTCTACATATGTCCGGCACTCATCTATCTCTACTACTGCGACTACCATAGGGGGATTAGGACTAGGTGCCAGGTTATCAATAACATAGGTAACGACTGTACCCTTCTTATCAGAGAGCCGCACCATATCAAACTCATCTTTAGTCTTACAGGTATAACATACCCTACTTCTGGGAAGGTGCATCGTCCCACACTTACGGCACCTCTGTGCCTTGAATGCAATGAGCTGTTCACTATCCCTCCATGCTGCCGGTGAATAGCATACATCATCAGGGCGACGTGCCATCTCAACTGGCACAATACCACGAATTTGAAGATACTTCTCATAGCTGGATATTGGTTTCTTTATGTCCAGATGATAGCTTACCCCTCGTCTATTTCGGAGCTTTTCAATTTCCTCAGTTACTCGCAGGATAAACACATCACAGCCACTACTGTAATTTACCATCAGAAGCCTATCCCCTGGCTTTGCCTGCTCCAGGGCGGCAACTAGCATTGTAAGGGTGAAGGCACTACCACTATTACCAATAACAGTAAAGAGCGGGTCCTGCACCTGGGTCTTGGGGTCAAACTTCAAAGCAGCTGCGGTAGTATTAAATGTCCTGAGGTCAGGAGCATATAGTATCAGCTTACTAAAGTCCTGCGGGGTCAGGTTATACTTCTTCAGTGTTGCAGAGACTGCCTCTACTACATTTCTGGTGTAGCCGCTTTCGATAATGTAGCGACTTTCCCAGTTATGAACGAAGGTGTCACTTTCCTTTCTCCACCAGTCAACAATTTCATCGTGATGCGAGTAGTAGCCCTCTACAGCCACAGCCACATTCTCATTTCCTATAAGCAAGCTGGCAGAGCTATCTCCTGTATTAAGTTCTATATCACTCTTAGGTACCCCTACACGGCAATCCGCAGCACTGATGAGAACATTTTTGGCTGCTCCTGCATCAACAGCATCCAGAGCCGCTCTCAGCGCAGCAGTTCCACATCTCAGAGAGCCAGTGAAGTCAGCGGTGCCTGTCTGTCGAGGCAAATCAAGGGCAAGCGCCACTATAGCAGCATCCTGCTTCTCTCTGTAACTCGAAGTAGTAGTAGCCATGTAGAAGCGGTCTATCTTACTCCGGTCCGTATCAGCCAAGCAGTTAACCGCTGCCTCTACTGCCAGGGTTATACTATCCTGGTCATAGTCAGCAACTGCCTTTTCCCCTGCTCCTCCACCTGTTTGCCATGCCTTAGCTATCTCCTTGCGTTCCATCCGATAATAGGGAACATACGCCCCATACGAAGTTATCCCTGCTGCCATTCTAATTACCCTCCTTAGTCTTTAATAAGGTAGGAACTCTCTACCCAATATCTCCCTGGCAATGACAATCTTCTGGATTTGAGGGGTGCCATCTGCTATTTGCATACCCAGAACATCACGGAGACGCTGCTCTATTGGGTATTCCTCACTATAGCCCACATGCCCAAAAATAATCATGCAGCGTTGTATAATGCGGACACATGTTTCAGGAACCCACCACTTAGCCATAGAGGCTTCCTTGGCATGAGGTAGTCCCTGGTCCCTCATCCATAAAGTCCTGTAGCAGAGCATTCGGGCTGCATCAAGAAGTGTGGCACACTCTGCTATCTCGAAGGATACCCCCTCCCATTTAGCAATAGGCTGTCCAAAAGCGACACGCTGTTTAGAATACTCTATAGTCTCATCCAGCGTGGTACCGGCTGCACCCACAGCCATCAAACACAGTATCACCCGCCAAAAATCGAATTGTGCTACCACAAGGCGGAAACCCTTGCCTTCTTCACCAATTAGATACTCAGCAGGAACTCGCACATTATCCAGAGCAATCGAAGCAGACCCAAGGGGCTTACACCCCGTATGGATATAGGCAGACTTTTCAATACCAGGTAGGTTCAAGGGAACAAGGAAGAAGCTCACTCCCTTTGCACCTATTGCAGGATTAGTGTTAGCAGTAAGCAATACCGCTTTCGCCTGCATGCACAGCGTAGCAGCAGTCTTCTCTCCGCTAATGAGGTAGCTGTTACCATCTTTAACTGCTCGTGTCCTTATAGCTGCAGCCTCTGAACCACACTCAGGTTCAGTATTGGCAAACGCCCCGATTGTCTCCCCTCTGATTAGTGGCGGTACCCATTCTTGCTGTATCTCTTTTAAGGTTAGCCCAAGAGCAATCTGAAATAGATGAGGAAAGAGCGGTAAAAGAGCCTCACAGAAACTAGCACGCGCCATCTCCTCTACTGCAACCCCTAGAGAAACCCAATCGCCGGGCTGCCCCCCATACTCCTCAGGGAGACCTATCCCTAGTAAGCCCATGTCTCCTATAGACTTGACTATCTCTATGGACATACTCTCCTGTTTTGCTCGCTCCTTAGCTCCTGGTGCAAGCTCCTTCTGTGCAAAATTCCTTACTTCACGTCGGAACATCTCATGGACTTCAGTAAAACCAAATGCTGGCATATTCTCTTTTTTTAAAACCTCCCTTCTTTCTCTTTCTGGTTTGTTACAGATAGACTATCTATGAATCTAAGGCGTATTATAGTCTACCACTTTTCTGCAGTCAACTTTCTGGAGCTTGTCTTGTTTACATCCTATGATTTTGTCACCATCTAATTCTGGGTGATTGGCAGGGAAGCAAGTGAGGTATTATATCTCTCCCTGAGCATCAACACTCGAGAACTCACTCTTGTTGACACCCCCCACCCCCTGTGGTAAATTTCCCTCATACTTGCAGCTAACTTTAAGTTGAGACATCTCAGAAATAGGCTGTAAAGGGGAGGAAAATGGCTGAGAATGAGAAGGAGTACTTTACAACTCAAAGGTATGTAATAAAAGGGGGAGAAAAGATACCCGCAGCGCCAGGATACCATGGATATGGAACAGCTCACACCATTCCACGAATCCTACATACAAACGCACGTAAAGTCCCCAACAAGGAAGCTATCATTGATGCTCTTACAGGCGAAGTAATGACTCACTCACAATATTATCGTGAGTGTTGTAAGGTTGGTAACATGCTTCTCGACCTCGGGCTCAAGAAAACCGACCACATAGCCTGGGAATCAGGAGAACGTATCTGGACATTCGAGCTTTACGGCGGTCCCATGCTCGCCGGGATAACTCAAACTCCTATTAACTATCGGTTTACCGCTGATGAAATAGTAACACAGATGAGCCATTCCGAACCCAAAGTGATACTTTTTCAGGAGGATTATGCCGAGGTTATAAATGCAATCCGTGACAGAGTACCTTCATGCCAGCATTACATCATAATTACTACTGATAAAAGAACCGAGGCACCCCCGGATACCTTGAATTACTGGGCACTAAAAGAAAAAGCTTCAGATGAAGACCCGAGGGAGAGAGTTGATGAAATTACCCCAGAGGATTTATTCATAATAATATATACTGCAGGCACTACAGGGTATCCCAAAGGGATAATGCATTCTCATGGGACTCTAATAGCCGACCAACTGTTCTTTATTAACAGCTTCCGCTATGCTTTCGAGACCCGCCTTCTCTGGCTTATGCCATTATACCATTGGGGTGGCTACTGTCCCGCTATGGGAACTATCAGCATGGGAGGAACAGTAATTATCTCTACCTACGAACCTGAGAGAGTATGGGAAGCGGTGGAGAAATATAAAATAAACTCTCTGCTGATGGCACCCTCAATGTGGATAATGTCGCTGGCTGTCCCTGAGTTCAAGAAGAGATATAATCTCTTCTCTCTCAAATCGCTAGCAACTGCCGCTGCTCCTATGCCCAGTACAACTCTGAAAACGATTGTGGAGGCTTTCCCCGATGCTGAGCTACATGATTGCTATACCTCAACAGAGCAGACCTTCACCACAACATACAAGGATTTGATGCTGAAGTATGAGAGAAATGTTGGTGTGCCCTGGTTTAACCATGAAATATCGATACGAGACTATGATGATAGAATAAAAGAACTCCCTGACGGTGAGGTAGGAGTGATATATGGGAGAGGGCCAGGTACACACCTAGGCTACTATAAAAATGATGAGGAGAACAAGAGGACATTCACACCTGACGGGTGGCAGACTTCGGAGGACACAGGCTACATCGACCCCGAAACTAAGCTACTCTTTTTATTCGATAGATCGAAAGATGTAATTAATACTGGCGGGGAGGTAGTCTCCAGTGTGGAAGTAGAGCAAGTAGTTCTGCAACACCCTGCTGTCTTCGAGGCAGCGGTAATCGGCATCCCTGATGAGAAATGGCAAGAGAAGGTTCACGCAGTAGTAACCCTGAAACCAGGTATGAAAGCAACGCCCAAAGAGATCGAGGAATTCTGCAAGGGTAAGATAGCAGGGTTTAAGCGGCCAAAAAGTGTCGATATAATAGAGGCACTCCCCAAGAACCCTGTAGGTAAGGTGCTCAAGCGGGAGCTCCGAGAGCCATACTGGAAGGGATTACCAACCAGGATAGGCTGAGAGAGTTAACACTACATAAAGATATTCCTCTTGACATCTCCACCCTAAAAATGCTACAGTGGTGCTCTGATTGGGAAATAGCATAAACTCGAAGCCAATAGTGGGGAAGTCATGTTAAATTTCCCTATCTTTTGCTTCTGTAGTGGGAAGTAGATTCGATAGGGGGTTTGTCTGAGAGACGAAGGAAGGGGTTCCCACCGCAGTCTAACATCAAAGCTTCATGGTAGTGCTATAAGAGTAACTATCAAAGGGGAGTTAGCTTCACACATCCTTTAGGTAGCGAGGTATTTTATTGAGCCTTAATTCTGCCAGGGAGATATGGGAAGCAGCACTAGGCGAGCTCCAAGTTCAGGTTAGTAAAGCCAACTACGATACTTGGCTAAAGGATACAGTTGGTTTAAGAGATGAAGGAAATATATTTGTAGTAGGGACACCTCGTGCCTTTGCTGTAGCATGGCTCGAGCAGCGTCTCCACTCTCTCATCAGGAAGATTCTGATTGGCGTTACCGGGAGAGATATCGAGATACAGTTTGAGACCTCCCCCGCTGTGGCAGAGTCTGTATCTAAGGATACCTCTCCTGCTGTCGTTACCAGGAGGGAAGCTTCAATACAAGGAGCATTTGCTTCCCAGCTTAACCCGAACTATACCTTCGATTCCTTCATCGTTGGAGAATGTAATCGTCTTGCCTGTGCTGTTGCGACAAGTATAGTCGACAAACTGGGGTGTATCTACAACCCGCTCTTTATCTACGGAGGGGTAGGACTTGGTAAGACTCACCTGTTAAATGCTATTGGTAATGCAACCAATGGCTACAGAGTTATCTATACAAGTGCAGAGCAATTTACCAATGAATACATCAGTGCTATCAGAGAAAAAAACACCGGCGAGTTCCGTCACAAGTTCAGAGAGGTAGACTTACTCCTCATAGATGATATTCATTTCCTGAGTGGCAAGAAGCAAACTCAGGAAGGATTTTTCCACACCTTCAATGATCTCTACAATACCGGCCGCCAGATTGTAATCAGTTGTGACTGTCCCCCAAGTACACTCCCCTCTCTCGAAGGTAGATTACGGTCTCGGTTTGAGGGAGGATTGATTGTCGACCTCCAGCTCCCTGATATAGAAACCCGTCTTGCTATCCTCCAGTCCAAGGCGAGGAAACTCCGGAGCACTGTCCCCCTGGATACCCTAGACTTCATTGCTGCGCGGTACACTCATAATATCCGCGAGCTTGAGGGCGCCCTCAACAGAGTCATTACCTATGCTAAGCTAACGCAGCTACCTCTCTCTCTTGAACTATCCCAAGCAGCCCTGGAGGGTATTACTCCTCCTCCTCCACAGCCACCATCCGCTAACCTGATTATAGAAGAGGTGAGTAACTACTTCGGTATCTCCCCGCAACAACTGACTGGAAGAGACAAAGGCAAAGCCTTTGTCCTAGCACGCCAAGTCGCCATGTATCTAATCCGCGAGGAAACTAAGCAACCCCTAAGCCTCATCGGAAAGCTCTTTAGTGGGAGGGACCATTCTACTGTCATCCACAACTGTAAGCAGCTTACCTCTAAGCTAAATAGCGACCCTCTTCTCTTACAGCAGGTTCTGAATATTCAGAACCACTACTACTAACACCCTACCCATCCTCTATTCACAAGAAACACCTCCTACTCTACTAATCCATCCACATGAAAATAGCTACACACATCAGGAAGAGCAGGAACGCTCCATAAACAGTCTTATTATTATAAAGATTATCAGAGCTAGTTATACTAAGGAAGTTATCTTAAAATATTCTCAACAGTGTTATAATTAACAATCACTTGGAGAACGTATACTTGTTCAAATAGGGATGTGTATGGAGAAGAACTGTGGATCTGTTACTAGCGTGATGTTAAGGGAGTGTTAATGGGTGTTAATGGATTAGAAGTGGGTGTCTTTGGGGGAACCTTTGACCCTATTCATCTGGGGCACCTTATAGTGGCAGAGGAGGTACGGATTTACCTTGCCCTGAGAGAAATACTGTTTGTCCCAGCGGGGCAACCGTGGTTTAAGGTAGAGAGGCAGATTACTCCAGCAAATCACCGGGTGCGAATGATAGAGCTTGCTATAGCCTCAAACTCATGCTTCCATCTCTCGACTCTTGAAGTGGATAGGGAGGGGTATTCATACACTGTGGATACAATGATGGAATTACGCGGAGTCTATGGAGAAGAGGTAGAGATGTTCTTCATTTTAGGTATGGATACATTGCGGGGAGTGCCAGAGTGGAAGAATCCTGACAGGCTGGTGCGGTCATGTCGGCTCGTTGTGGTAACCCGACCTGGCGAGGAAGGCTGGTGGGTACCCACACTGGAGGAGTCTATTCCTGGAATAGTTGATAGGCTTCTATTAGTCAATGTCCCCGAGATAGACATTAGCTCCACGCAGGTACGCTACAGGGTAGCACAGGGAATGTCCATACGATATCTTGTTCCTGAGGAAGTACAGCGATACATTCAGAAGAATGGGCTATATCAGCCTTAGAGACGCTCTGCGGCGCGTAGTTTGGCACTCCGGCTGCGAGGGTTGAACTTCACTTCGGAAGTTGAGGGGGTAACTACCTTCTTTGTAACAAGGTGAAGCCGATGTGTATGCCCGCAGACACACTCTGGTATCATGGGAGGGCATATGCAATCCTTTGACTCACGAGTAAAGAAATTCTTTACTATGCGATCCTCTAGTGAGTGGTAGCTGATAACCACTAGGCGTCCTCTTGGACTGAGGATGTTCATAGCTTGTGGTAGAGCTTCCTTCAGACATTCTAGCTCCCGATTCACAGCAATACGGAGGGCCTGGAATGTTCTTGTTGCAGGGTGAATGCCTCCTTTATGCCGCCTTACTACGCTCTCTATTATCTTAGTAAGCTCAAGGGTAGAGACTACAGGGCGATTTTTTATAATCCTTTTAGCTATCTCCCGACTTCCTCGTTCCCCACTATAATTGAAGATGGTGGAGGCAAGCTCATCCTCGGGGAGGGTGTTTACAATATCAGCGGCGGTCAACTCTTGTGTGTGGTCAAATCGCATATCCAGAGGGGCGTCCTTTTGGAAGCTGAACCCACGATGGCTCCCAAGCTGCGCAGATGATATACCAAGGTCAAATAAAACACCATTTACAGACTGGAAATTATGCTCAGCACAGATACCTTCTATATATTCGAAGCTTCCGTTGACCAATAAGACTGAGTTTTCATATTTCTGCAGCCTTACCATTGCTACCTTGACTGCGTCAGGATCAGTATCTAGCCCTAAAAGCTGCCCACCTGGTGAGCTCACTGCTAGGATAGCGTTCGCATGTCCTCCTGTTCCCACAGTACAATCAACATAATGGCCTCCAGGTTGCACCTGAAGGAACCTGATGACCTCCTGTAGCATAACGGGTATATGATCAACCGTATTCATCATTCCTGATACTTTGAGATGCACCTTCCTTTAACTAGCATGATAG
The DNA here is from genome assembly GCA_030612045.1 of Chloroflexota bacterium. GTDB lineage: Bacteria > Chloroflexota > Dehalococcoidia > UBA2247 > JAUWOP01 > JAUWOP01. Next base: position 28,420 of record JAUWOP010000009.1, read on the forward strand.
TAATATGACCTCCTGCCGTCAAGTAGTTAGGAGTACACATAGTGTCAAGACTCTTTAGAAATGTCCTCCCACTAAAGTTGACAAGTGATGCACGAGCTAACTCTTCATCCCTTTTCATTTCCTCGGTGTTCTCTGTGAACTCTGTGGCTATCAATCGTCGGCTGAGTAGTTACGAAGGGTAAATCATTCAGGCACCTGAGAAGTATCAGACAATGCGCTATAATCCAGTCCTTTCCTCAGGTCGGTAATTCGGTCTCGTAGTAAAGCAGCTCTCTCGAATTCCAGGTTCTTCGCTGCTTTTCTCATCTCCGCCTCCAGTTGTTTGACAAGCCTGACTACTTCCTCCCTGGGGATGGTAGTATCAACAGTATAGGGGGTGCGAGCCTCTGCTACCACCTTTACTCGTTCAGTAATATCCCTGATTGCCTTTCTTATCCCCTGAGGGGTGATGTTATGCTCCTGATTATACTCCTCTTGAATGCGCCGTCGTCGTAACACCTCTTCCATAGCATGGTGCATAGACTGAGTAATAACATCAGCATACATAATCACATGTCCATCTATGTGGCGTGATGCCCTGCCCATAGTCTGGATAAGTGCCCCGGCAGAGCGGAGGAAACCCTCTTTATCAGCATCCAGGATAGCTACCAGACTTACCTCCGGGAGGTCCAGACCTTCCCGCAGCAGGTTGATTCCTACTACTACATCATACACCCCCAGACGCAAATCACGCAGAATTTCTATCCTCTCCAGTGTATTGACCTCAGAATGGAGATAATGAGTCTTGATATTTATCTCATGCAGGAACTCCGAGAGTTCCTCTGCCATCCTCTTGGTCAGGGTAGTTACCAGACAGCGTTCCCCCCGCTCGACACACATCCTGATTTGCTCTATAAGGTCATCGATTTGTCCCTTTGTCGGCTTAACCTCGATGGTTGGTTCAAGCAGTCCTGTAGGGCGAACAAGTTGCTCTACTATCTGGGCACTGTGCTCATATTCATAGGGACCCGGCGTGGCAGAGGTAAAGATTACCTGATGAATACAGCGCTCAAACTCTTCAAAAATAAGAGGGCGATTGTCCAGTGCAGATGGAAGACGGAAACCGTACTCTACGAGTGTCTCCTTGCGGGAGCGGTCACCGTGATACATTCCCCGAATCTGAGGTAGGGTCATGTGGGACTCATCAATGAAAACAAGGAGGTCATCGGGGAAATAGTCCAGTAGTGTGAAGGGAGAACTCCCTGGTGGACGACGGGTAAGGTGGCGGGAGTAGTTCTCCACACCAGTGCAATAACCTACCTCACGGAGCATCTCAATATCATAATTGGTACGCGATGCTAGTCGCTCTGCCTCCAGAATCTTCCCCTTACCCCTCAACTCCTCCAGGCGTGCTGCTAGCTCTATCTGAATATCCTTAATAGCTGCCATCAACTTCTCCTGGGAGGTAAGGAAGTGCTTGGCAGGATAGATAGCTACTTCCTCCCGCTCAGTGAGTAGCTCCCCTGTCAGAGGGTCAATCTCCATAATACGTTCAATCTCGTCACCCCAAAACTCAATGCGTAAAGCAATCTCCTCGTAGGCAGGCTGAATCTCCAGGGTGTCACCACGGATGCGGAACTTACCGCGGGTAAGGTCAAAATCATTACGCACATATTGCATGTTTATGAGCTGCCGCACTATCTTCTCACGGTTGCGCACCTCTCCTTTCTTCAGGTCAACCACAAAACTATAATACTCCTCAGGGTCACCCAATCCATAAATACAGGAGACCGACGCCACAATGACCACATCCTTTCGGGTCAGCAAGGCATGGGTAGCAGCATGACGCAGTTTGTCAATTTCCTCATTAACATCAGTCTCTTTCTCAATATAGAGGTCAGTCTGGGGGATATAGGCTTCTGGCTGGTAGTAGTCGTAGTAGCTGACAAAGTATTCTACCATGTTATGGGGGAAGAACTCCCTGAACTCAGCACAGAGTTGGGCAGCGAGGGTCTTATTATGGCATATGACTAGCGTGGGCTTCTGCACCCTCTCGATGAGATTTGCCATAGTAAAGGTCTTGCCACTGCCGGTAACACCGAGGAGGGTCTGACACTTGTCCTGCCTTTTCAATCCTTCAACCAGCTTCTCCACTGCCTGGGGCTGGTCTCCTGTCATCCTGAAGTCGGAAACAATCTCGAACTGTGGCATAGTTTAGTCTCAGTATAAATTATCTACCCCTTCACAAATTACTTCAAGCTGAAGGGAGGATACTTGTCATGGAGGATTAGGAGCTAGGGTAGCACCCAAAAAGTGAACTGTCAAATAAACTCAGATACACCCATATTCCTGCTTCCCCTGGTGGAAAGGAATTGGATGGAGGGGGAATTTATTCTCACCCACCTATTCCTCTTTAGCGAAATAGAGCCTGTATGAAGACTTCTACGAAAACCTGTATTATACTATGAAGAGCTAGTTGATGCGGTAGATTCAGAACTCATCTCAAAATTCTCCAGCTAATGATGAAGATAATTGCGGTCTGGAGACCGCTCCTGCATTAAGAGTTGCGGGAGCGGACGCTAATGCTATTCCTGCCGCGGTAATTATAAATCGGTTTTGAGACCAGTTTTCAGAGTAAACACTCATGGGCGGCTGCCCACCAACGAATGATGAAAATGATTCTCTCTTATTGTCATTGCGAGGAGCGTAGCGACGAAGCAATGACAGATGTGGGGTCAGTCTATTTTCGAAGCAAAGATATTAGAGAATGATTGTAGGTGAAGATGATAAGAGGAGTAAAATTTGGGGGCTGCACCCCAATGTCTTTTTTCTGGGACTGGTAAGCTTCTTCACTGATATTAGTAGCGACATAATTTTTGGACCTCTCTTTCCTCTTTTTCTGTCGAACATCCTCCATGCACCGATGCCTCTCATTGGCTTCATTGCTGGAATTACCGAAGGTTGCGAGAGCGGGCTCAAGATTGTAAGTGGCTGGGTTAGTGACCGCCTGGGCAAACGAAAAATACTGGCTTTAGTAGGATATGGGCTCTCTACCCTTGCCAAACCATTTTTGTACTTCTCCTTCATATGGGAGCAGGCATTAGCGGTACGCCTTGTTGACCGTATTGGAAAAGGAATTCGTACCTCTCCCCGTGATGCCCTGCTAGCTGATTCTGCTCCCGCGATGAAACGAGGCAGGAGCTTTGGATTCCACCGTGCTATGGACACTGCCGGAGCTGTAGTGGGGCTGCTCATAGCTGCTGCTGCTATCTTCCTACTACAGAGGGAATCCATGGAACTCCTGGAGACCACCTATCAGCGCCTTATCCTTATCGGGATAATTCCTGCAGTAATAGGTATCCTGATACTTTTCTTCTTTGTCCGTGAGGGGAGAAAAGAAGGTGCCTCAAATGGGGTACAGCAGAACATCCCTACAGGACTAACAGAGCAAAGGAAGGGCTTCAGCCCTCAATTCAAGACCTTTCTCATCATCATGGTAATCTTCACGCTGGGTAACAGCAGCGATGTCTTCCTGTGTCTCCGCGCCCAAAACTTGGGTATCGATACTCTACACATCGTAATGATGTTCATCCTGTTCAATGTAGTCTATGCTACCTCTTCCCCCTTTGCAGGTATAGTATCTGACCATATAGGAAGAAAAAAGGTTATTGCTATGGGATGGTTAGTCTATGCTCTGGTATATCTGGGGTTCGCTCTGGCATCTGAGAGCTGGCAGATATGGATACTCTTTGCTATCTATGGAAGTTATCATGGTACTGTGGATGGAGTAGCCCGTGCTCTTATTGCTGATACTGTATCTGCAGAGAAACGTGGGACTGCCTACGGCATTTACCATGGCACCGTCGGTTTTACTCTTCTAGCAGCGAGTCTTCTTGCTGGCTGGATGTGGGATGCCATAGCCCCTTCATCACCTTTCTTCTTTGGTGCCGGGATGGCAGCAATTGCCACTATTGCTCTCCTCATCTTCTATGAGAAGTAATCCATGCATCAATATCGCGCGGATAGGAGAACAGCTCCTTTTCTGTAAAGAATAGACTAACCTCTTTTGCAGCACTTTCCTCAGAATCAGAGCCATGTACCAAATTATGTTCTATATCCAGCCCAAGGTCTCCTCTTATGGTCCCTGGGATGGACTCAAGGCAATTGGTGCTGCCCATAGTGCTACGCACCGCACTCACAGCTCCCTCTCCTTCAAACACCATAGCAATAAGAGGACTGGATGTGATGAATCCAACTAATTCATCGAAGAAGGACTTACCATTGTGCACTGCGTAGTGACGTCTTGCCAGCACTTCGTCTACCTGCATCATCTTCAGGGCTACAATCTTCAATCCCCGTCTCTCAAGACGAGAGATTATCTCCCCACTCAGTCCCCGCTGTAGAGCATCTGGCTTAATAAGGACCAGTGTCCGTTGCATATTATAATACCTCCCCCATGGTCTACACTTTTGGTGAGGATGGCTCCTCACTGACCACATACATTAGTGAAATTCCTTCAGCCAGTTCTGTGCCGTCTTTTAGGGCTATGGATGCCTTAGTCTCTACCAGTCTCTTGGTCATATTGGTTATTTGTGCCTTAATGATTAAGGGCTGTCCTATGGGAACAGGGCGTTTAAACCTGACCTCAGCCTTGGCAGTAATGCAATTTAGTCCCTGCGGGTATACGGTGTATCCCATAGCCTCATCCAAGATGGTGCAGATGATTCCCCCATGGAGAACACCCGGCCAGCCTTGATAGAGCTCTATAGGGGTAAATTCTGCCTCTGCTTTGCCTTCACTACACTTAAATTTAAGCTTTAAGCCTATGGGGTTCTCCTGACCACAGGCAAAGCACAAATTAGCACCCTCACGGGTTATCTCAGGTAATCGGTCTGCATTCGGCAGCATATTCTTCCTCCTCTCCGTCAGTCAGAAGTGCTCCCATCCTCTCATCTTCCACTCTAGATTTTCACCATCCTCATTGACAAGAAATACCATCCCTGACTGTTCTTCTTTTGTAGCACCTATACTACTAAATCTACCTATCACAGTTACCATACATCCTACTCTTTCTTTCACAGCAGTGACAATATCCTCCGTGGCGGCAAACACCAACTCGTAATCCTCCCCCCCCCCCAAGGCAAGCTCCAAGGCTTCTGCACCAAAGAACTCTTTTACTACAGGATGAATGGGAATAAGGTCTGCTCTTATCCTGGCTGAAACCCTACTTGATTCACAGATATGACCGACATCGGCAAGTAGTCCATCGCTAACATCTATGGCGCAACGCACTCCACAATCAAGCAGCACTTGCCCTTCAGCAACTCGTGGCTGAGGAAGGAAGTGAGCTTTTCTGAGGAGCTCTGCCTTCTGTGGCTCAATTTGCAGATGTTGACTTAGCATCTTCTGCCCTGCTGCCGAAGTTCCAAGATAGCCTGTTACTACTATCAGCTCCTGAGGTGCTGCCCTCGAGCGAGTGAGGAGAACACCATTGGTACCCTCACCTACCAGAGTAAGGGTAATAACTACAACTGGGGCACTGGTGACGTTCCCCCCTACTATATTCACACCAAATTCAGTCGCAATATCTTCCATTCCTTCATATAACTGTATTACATCGTCTACCTCAGTATCAGCGGGAAGTGATAAAGAGACCAGAGCATTCCGTGGTAAGCCTCCCATGGCAGCAATATCACTAAGATTCACCGCCAGAGTCTTCCAGCCCAGCTCCCTCCAGGAAATCTCAGAGGTAAAGTGTACCCCCTGAACGAGAGTATCAATAGTAGCGATAGTCAGGGACTTATTACTTCTCCAGGCTGAGGCATCATCACCAATATCTACTACCATCCCATATTCGTTTTTCGCAACACTTGCGCTCCTTCGCCGCAGTATTACCTCGGAGAGTAACTTAATCAACCCAAACTCGCCTATCTCAGAAACCTTCATTGCTATAAGATTATACCCGCTTGTCCTCTAGTGCTCAATACAGTCTATTCTAATCCAAAAATGAGCCTGAGTGATAGTAGTAGGAGTAATAATCCTTTTTGGTGGCTGGCCCACTTAAATACCCGTACAATTCATCTGCTCTCGTTCAGATAGATGGGTGACACTTGGAAAAGACTCGACTCCCAAAAAGTTGTTCTATTTGAGTAACGAGTCCCGCTATTATGCATATTGGCCCAAAACCTACAAAGGCGCGAAATTCACCTTATAGAGCAGAAATGCTCCCAACTTCCTACAAAAGAGGAGATTTGGGGCAAGCTTCAGGTATGGAAATCGCTAAAACCTCAATGTAGTAATCTAACAGTCTTCAGTCTTCAGCCTATCTACCTGGTTATCATGTTTGGATGTTCCTCATCTCTCCTGAAGAATTAGCCTGGAAGAACCTTGAAGCTGAACACCAGGAGATAACAGAAGAGGATTACAAGGTTAACATCAAGAATTTAGAGGAGGAGCAAAGGGTGGTGAGCTTGAATTTGGAGAACGTCTATCGAATGATGGACAAGCTGGATAACGAAGCAATAGAAAGGCTGAAAAACATAAGTTAGTAGTAGGTTCATAGACTGAAGACTGTTAGGTTGCTTCCGCCTTCTGCCTTGTATCAGGTATTACTCGCCTTGCTGGTAACGAAAGAAGGACTGC
>JAUWOP010000074.1 GCA_030612045.1 Chloroflexota bacterium
AATTTACTAAACCCTTTCTCAAGCTCTTCATGACCCTCTACAAGTGTCTTGGGATGCCAAACTAAGACTCACCTCCTCATAGGGATAAGTTTTCTTGATCTTGCCTCTGTGGTCAGTAACAGACACAGGGAAGAAGCAGGGGCGGTGGAAATTGATATACGGATTTAGGCAGTCATTGTGATACCCGTTGAGCAATCCGGTGCACGCTTGCGGGATTATAGGCATATCCCAGGTTTTTGCGCACCACTGAGCCATTCTTGGTCTCCACCAGTCCCATTATCACCGGTGTGCCGGGGTCTTGATTTGGTGATATGGTATATCCCTTTGTGACCGTTAAGATCCCCCTGATGAACCGTGTCTATCCGTATATAACCAGGCTGCCCCTTCGGATCCGGTTTCGCCCGCTCTCCAATTCGGGGTGATCGTTCACCTGTGTCATTGCGAGCGAAGCAATCCCCCTTAGTCCCCCTTTAGTAAAGGGGGATTTAGGGGGATTAAAGAGATTAGCTTGCGTCTTCGTCGCTACGCTCCTCGCAATGACATGAGAGCGGGTGAACGGTTACCTGTTTTCTTCAATTGCCCCGTCTGTTTGTACTCTCTTATTATAGTCTGGATACCTGTGCCCTGGAATACCCCGTAACCTTCTGTATATACCGCTCTTAGGTAGTTAGACTAAAGGCTGAAGGCAATCTAACAGCCTTCAGCCTATCCACCTTAGATAAACCCCTGAACTCTACTGTCTCACTCCCGTCTAGAAATTGCCTGGCTTGTTCTATCGTCTGCATTCGTTGATCATTCATAATCAGTAGCATGTCCCAATCATACTTGTCCCCGACTCCGATCGGGGAAACGAGCTGCCCAAACTCTTCAGGCTCATCTTGTGTTGGAAGAGACTGATTGCTAAAATGTTCGTTGCTAAGCAATCCTATAAAGATTATTTATTTTACATTAAGAAAGTGCTTATAGTATAATGTATGTAGTTATCATGGAGCGTCTCTGCTAAAGAGAGGGTGTAGAGTTGTGATGGTTCTGGATAACTAATAGCGAAACAGGACGATGAACAGGAGTATCTGCAAGTGAGTGATGTTGCGAGGTTGCGTCTTACCGAGACCGTCCATGGCTCAGGCTGAGCTTGTAAGATAGGTCCGGGGGACCTAAATAAAGCGCTATCTGGCTTGCCCCTAATATCTCATCCCAATCTAATTGTGGGTATAGAGAGGGCTGAAGACGCCGGGGTTTACAAGCTGAGGGATGACTTAGCCATTGTTCAGACCCTTGATTTCTTCACCCCTATTGTTGATGACCCCTATACCTTCGGGCAAGTTGCCGTAGCTAATGCCCTGAGCGATGTCTACGCTATGGGGGGAAAGCCCCTTACCGCCATGAATATTGTCTGTTTCCCCGTAAAGACAATGGATATATCGATATTACATGACATCCTGGTCGGTGGCCTGGACAAAATGCGTGAGGCTGAGGTGACCCTGGTGGGTGGGCATAGTGTAGAGGACTCAGAGCTTAAATATGGACTCTCTGTTAATGGTGTAATTCACCCTGACAGGGTATTAACCAATATTGGTGCTAGAGTGGGTGATAAGCTCATACTTACCAAGCCATTGGGCACGGGGATAATCAACACCGCCATAAAGGCAGGGATGGCAGATGAAGAGGCTATTGCTAAGTCTATAAGGTGCATGATTGCCCTGAACAGGAAAGCCTCAGAGCTGATGATGGAGGTGGAGGTTCATGCTTGCACCGATGTGACCGGCTTCGGCTTCCTGGGACATGCCTGTGAGATGATTGAGGGAAGCGATGTGAGCATGGTAGTCTATTCTTCCACAATCCCATTTCTCTCGGAGGCGAAGGGGTTTGCCCAGATGGGACTGCTCCCCGGTGGGTTGCACCGCAATAGGGAATTTCGTATAAGCATGGTCGAAATAGGACAGGACGTTCCTGAATATCTGGCTGATATCCTCTTTGACCCGCAGACTTCAGGAGGGCTGCTCATTGCTGTGCCCAGTTCAGAGGCAGACACACTGCTCCACAAAATGCATGAAGAGGGTATTGAAGAGGCAGCCATTGTGGGTGAGATAGTAGAAGAACCGAGAGGAAAGATAATAGTAAGATAGAGAGATAGAATTGATACAGATAGCCATTCCCGGCAGGGGAAACTATGAGCTTAAACATCTGGTTCTGGACCTGAATGGCACTATTGCCCTGGATGGAGAGATTGTTGAAGGGGTGAAGGAAAGGATTCAGAGGCTCAGTGAGCTATTGAGCGTTTCCATTGTTACCGCAGACACACATGGCAGCATCCAGAGATTAGAAGAGGGTATCAAGACCATGATACACAAAATAGAACAGGGCAAGGAGGGTGCTCAGAAGCTTGCCCTGGTGCAGCAACTGGGAGAAAGTAATACCATCTGTATCGGAAATGGGAATAACGATGTCTCCATGCTGCGTGAAGCTGCTCTCAGTGTCTGCATAATAGGAGAGGAAGGGGCATCCACTGAAGCAATGCTAAGCTCTGATGTGGTAGTCCCTGACATCAATTCTGCCCTGGAGCTGCTGCTCAAGCCTAACAGGTTAGTTGCCACACTAAGGAAGTAGCCTGGGGAGTATTTCCACTTCACCATTCATGCGCCACCATACCTATATCTGCGAGCCATTTCTCCCTTATTATCGAATCAGGTCACTGTAATCCACAGATGGCACTCAAGGTAGGGCTCACCCCCACCTGCCTTGTATAGCAGGAACTCCACCTTCTGGCTTTCAACCACTATAGCACCCACATCATGGTCATATCTCAAATCTGCTTTGAGTGTGATGGTATTACCTGCAATAGCATCAATCTGGGCAAACTCAGTATCCTTATCCTCACTAATACCAATCTGAACATAATCGCCAACCTCGAAGCCATCGGCTGCTGCAACCTCCAGAGTCCTCTGCTCCTTCAGAGCAGGCGAGGCTAATATAGTTGAGCTACTGGCAGACAGAGGGATAAAGATTATCGGCTCTTCCCACTTCTCATCGTTCTCCAGGATTCCGGTGGGTATAGTATCCACCTCCTCCCCCTCAAAATAGACCTTTATGGACTCTCCCCGCACCCTTACCTCATAGCTTTGTAGCATCTGCTCATGATTTACCACTCCCAGGATAATCTTCCCCTCATCTCCCACATGCAGACTCGTCGGGTAGTCCTCTGCCTTTCCGTCGGGACCCAGGATGTAGAGCTCGGTGAACCTTTCTCCCACCTTGGGAACAGCGATAACATAGCCCAGTGTTACCAGAGCCCCCACAATTGCCACAACCAAAATGATACTCAGCACCTTATCCAGGGAACCCTGTTTCTCCCAGTACCCTCTCCAGTATCTCATTGAATCTCCCCATGAGAAGTGCAGAATAAACTCAAATCCTTCATCATAAGCAGAGTATAAATTAATCCCTACCGATGGAGCAAATCAGTTATGATTTGACCTCACAGGTGGCCCATGCTTATCATAGGTGTGATAGATTAAACCGAAAGACCCCTTTTCTAGCTAAGGAGCAGTTTGCAGGTTACTCATCTGAGTTTGACTAGCTTCCGTAACTACCGCCGTCTGGAGCTGGATATTCCCTCGGGATTGATAGTATTTCAGGGGGATAATGCCCAGGGAAAGACTAACCTCCTGGAGGCTATCTGGGTGCTGACGACAACCAAATCTCACCGTGCCACTACTGACAGGGAGCTCATAAATCATGCTGCCCTCACCGAGATACTCCCGGTATCCCGTCTGTTTGCTCAGGTGCAGCGGAGAGATAGTAATTTTAGTGTAGAGGTAGTGCTGAAGCTGGAGAAGGGCTCTGCCTCGGATTCAGCCATGGTACGCAAGCGAATTCGTTTAAATGGTGTTATCCGCCGTGCCGCAGCATTAGTTGGGCAGGTGAATGCGGTGATATTCAGTGCCCAGGATATTGACCTGGTAAGTAAAGCCCCTACCCTGCGCCGCCGTTTCCTGGACATAATCTGTTCTCAGGTTGACCCCCACTACCTTCACTGTCTCCAGCAATACTACAGGGTGATGTGGCAGCGCAATCGTCTGCTAAGACTGCTGCGAGAGCACCGTGCCCGGATAGAGCAGATGGAGTTCTGGGACAGGGAACTGATAGAAAACGGTTCCTACCTCATCGAAAAACGCCACAGGTTAGTGCAAAACCTCAATGAAATAGTGAAGGGAATACACCTTAAGCTCAGTGGTGCTGTTGAGGAACTGGAGATACTATACATGCCCAGCGTCGCGACAGGTGAGAGTGATTCGCTACAAGAGATAAAGGCTGAATTTACCTCGGCTCTTCATGCTGTGCAAGGCGTGGAGATTGCTCGTGGGATGAGTCTCAGGGGACCTCATCGGGATGACCTTCGAGCTATGGTCAATGGCATGGATGCAGGCATCTATGGCTCCCGGGGGCAGCAGCGCACTGCTGCCCTTTCCCTGCGTTTAGCGGAGGCTGAATACCTCCACTCCCAAACAGGGGAACAGCCGGTGCTGCTCCTGGATGACATCTTCTCAGAGCTTGACCAAAAGCGACAGGAACACCTGCTGGAGTTTGTCTCCTCTTCGGAGCAGGCACTACTTACTACTACCGACCCTGGCATTCCCTCCCCTTCTCTTTTGTCCCCATCAGCTTGTTTTAGGGTAGCAGAAGGGAAGGTGGAGCCGACCTGTATACGGGGGGGATAGGGCGAGGGTGTGACTCGGTTATGATATGCTGTTTTTTGTGTTAACTGATATAGCTGGGAGTCGTTATATGAGGACGATAATCGATATACAAGATAGGCTGATGGAGGATTTATTGAAGGAGACACCCATGCCAGAACCAAATTTGACCAGGAAGGCACTATGACCATAGAATGCCTGGCTAAGGGAGTGTCTTGTGTCAAAAGGAATGTGACATTTATGCATAAAGTGCCTGTCAATGATACAGTGATATATGCTCTAGCACGATTAGTTGATGATGCCCAAACAGAAAGAAGGGATCCGAGTCATTCAGATATTGAATTTCAAATAGAAAAAGCTGGACTTGAGTGTGCAGATCCCAACGAAGAAGGTCCACCTGTTGGAAAAGCAAAAAGAGTCAGGGCCGTTTTATCTTGGAGTATAGAAAATAAACCAGAATCCGCTGAAGATTTTGCTGCAGGCATACTTTCTTCAATTAAGGCCTGTGGCGGATTCCGCGAAAATTCACCAAATTATGTTGGCAGTGATGCGGTAAAAAACCTATCTGATGCGTTAAAACAACTTGGAATTTCATTAGCTGAAGATGGATCATTAACTCCACTCGCCTTAGAGACTCTGTATGGAGAAAATTTAACAAAGTGAGGTGGTCCCCAAATTTCGGACAGGTTGTTAAGAGCGGGTTTTGCTCCTAGAATACTAGAATACAAAGAGAGATAGGAGGAGCAGGACATGAAACAGAACCGCAGCAAGCACAGCCCATCATTTAAAGCCAAAGTAG
>JAUWOP010000046.1 GCA_030612045.1 Chloroflexota bacterium
CAGGCGGTTGAATAGCCGCTGGGTAAAAAGCCTCTTGCTGTCAGGGTCATCAAACTCTTCGATGCGCTTTTCAACGCCCTCAAATATTTCGCGATATGCTTGGAAAAACTCCCGTGTTACTGCCTCAACATCAAAGGCTTCATCATGGCGTTGTTGGATGTCAAAGGGGTATATGCCAACGAGATCGGGACGTATCCTCTCCAAATCAAGTTTTGAAAGGCGCTCCGTTGCTGTGCGAAGACGCTCATCAGGTCCAACCGTGATACGCCGAAAGAGGCGGCGCCTTTTGGGATCTTCATCATACTTGATGTTGAGGAAATGCCATTGCTGCTGTTGCCTGTCTGAGAAGAGGCATAGCAAATAGGGGTGTTCCTGAAGCAAGCGATTAACTACCAGTCTTTCATCACTAAGCAGCAGGCGGTCTGCATTGAGGCGAGCATAAATAATCTTGAAGTAGTCATGATAAGCTATAACCTGGGGGTCTTCAGCCAGGGCATCAGCAGCCGCTCTAGCCCAACCACTGCGACTTAGCACATCGTGAGCAGGGTCATAGCCAAGCTCGGCAAACAGTTCCCGCGCCTTATCCAGGCTCTGTAGATTACTCAGGATATCATGTACTTTTGCCTCAGTTTTTAGGTTTTTAGACTGAAGGCTGAAGGGGTCTAGTAGCCTTTGGTCTTCAGCCTTTGGTCTCTCTTGATCACTTGCCATTGGCTTACTATATCACCATCCCCTTTGGGCATAGATACACATATACACACCAGCATTGTAACAACATCTGGCTCAGCTCATCAAGGTTAAGTCGCTTCCAATACTTTTAGTGCTTCTGGAAACTTTAGAATAGTATAGTCTCTGCTTATGATTAGCTATTGTAGCGCCGAGGTTTATCCTCGGCAGGGGTGGGGGACAAGCCCCCACGCTACTATGAAAATTCTAGCTGGCTCAAGGGGGAATGTTTTCATCCCCAGCAAAGAATGAGCAAGGTTAGGGATGACAATGTCCCCAACAAGCGTAGAAAAGCTGAGATTGTTGTCCGAAGCTGAGAACTACTTGCATCCCGGCATTACTTTTGAAAGTCTGGAAGCAGTCGCCAGTCAAATGAGTGATAATGAATTCGCAGAAAGGATGGTGAAGGCTCGTTCCAATTTCTTTCAACAGATCTCAAGATTTGATAAGTGGGTTGCCTGAAGCTGCTTTCTTTCTTTTATCCCCATATCCACCACTGCCCACAAAGAAAGGATTATTACTGCTGCCACTATCCTTCAGGCTCATTATTCAATTAGAATAGACTTCTGGTGTACTCGTTCAGTACATTAGTGATACATCATCTGAACGAGTACATTTCATTGCAATCACTAAGACCAGGTGATATAATCACTCTTGGTTCATACCTGAGGTGATGTGAATCACTTCTCACTAGTGAAGGGATGGAAGTCGAATCAGTAAGTAAGCATAAAGTGGCGGAATTGGTAAAGAAGCTCCTGCAGAGACAAGCAGCATCTAAGATTGTCGATTCTGGCTATATGGCAAAAGAGGGGAAGTATTATTATCAGGGGGTTGAGAACAAGCAACCCCTTTTTTCTAATACCCTCTGTCCCTATTTGGTACTGGCCTTTGACTTACTACTTGCCAACATTAGAGAGGGGTTATGTAGCGGCTACAGGTCAAAGGAAGGGTAGAGCCATCCTGGTGAAATCTGCTTAATATTACAATACTAATAGAAGGGAGAGAAATGAATGTGACTTCATGGAAAGAAAAGGTGGACAGGGTGATGGAGGAGTAGGGGAAACTACGGGAGAATCTCCTGCCTTGCCTGGAGGCTATCCAGGAGGCAGCCGGGTATATTCCGCAGGAGGCAATTACCTGCCTGCGGGAAAACATGAGTATTCCTGCAGTGGATATCTACGGTGTGATAACTTTTTACGGTATGCTCAATTAGAGGAGGAAGGAATGTCTTTGGAGAAATGCAAAGCTGAAATCGAGGAGATTTTACAAGAGTATAGCAATAATAGGGCTGAAGCATTATTGCCTTGCCTTCATGTCGCTCAAGAGAAATGCAGATATTTACCAGAAGATGTTATTTCATTCCTGGCTGAAAAGCTGGAACAACCCAAGGCAAATGTCTATAGTGTGGCGAGTTTCTATTCTATGTATAATCTCCAGGAGCAAGGTAAGTATATCATTCGAGTTTGTGTATCGTTACCTTGCTATCTTAATGGCTCCCAGGAAATTCTAAACAGCCTGAGGGAGGAATTGAATATCCATGAGGGTGAAACCACACAGGACAAGCTGTTTACTTTGCAGCCTGTTTCCTGCTTGGGATTATGTGATGTATCTCCAGCAATGATGATCAATGAGAAAGTCTATGGAAACTTAACCCCTCAAAAGGTAACGGAGATCATTAGCCAATATAGGGAAGGAGAAAAGGAATGGAGATAATTTTAAGGAATATCCACAAGCAGGGCTATTCCCCGGATATAAGCAGTTATATCACTGAGGGAGGATATAAGGCTCTGGAACAGTCCCTGGAAGTTAAACCGGGACACCTATTATCTGAGATTAAACTGTCCAAGTTGGTTGGTAGAGGGGGAGCAGCATTTCCTACCGGACTAAAGTGGGAACTTGCTCACAACGCTGAGGAGTATCCCAAATATGTAGTATGTAATGCTGATGAGGGTGAACCGGGGACTTTCAAGGACCGTATTATTATGGAGAGAGATCCCCATCTATTACTTGAAGCAATGGCAATCTGTGGCAGAATAATAGGGTCCACGCAAGGGATTATCTATATCAGAGGAGAATATTTCGATGCCTACGAGATTCTAAAAAAGGCAATCCTCGATGCCGAGAAGAGAAAATTCTTGGGCAGGAATATCTTGGGGAGCGATTTCTCCTTTAATATACGACTCTATCGAGGAGCTGGTGCCTATGTATGTGGAGAAGAGACCGCCCTCCTGGATTCCCTCGAAGGCAAGAAGGGACAATCCCGCGTAAAGCCGCCTTTCCCTACATTTACCGGATATGAGGATAAACCTACGGCACTGAATAATGTGGAGACGCTGTCCAATATTCCTGAAATTGTGCTAAAGGGGGGAGAGTGGTTTTCCAAAATCGGCTCTCCTCTTTCTCCCGGAACCAAGTTATACTGCCTCTCCGGAAATATCCATAAGCCTGGAGTATACGAGCTTCCCACAGGTACTCCTTTGAGCGAATTACTGGGGAAATATGGTGGAGGGGTAGAAGGAAAGCTTAAGGCGGTTCTACCTGGCGGTGTTTCTAGCAGCTTCTTGACTGACCGTGAGCTAAGTGTGAATATGGACTACCCCAGTGTGGCAAAGGCAGGAAGTGCCTTAGGATCGGGTGCGGTAATTGTAATAAATGACACCCATTGTATGGTGGATATAGCCAAGAGATGTACGGAATTCTTCGCTCACGAATCCTGTGGAATGTGCACTCCGTGTAGAGAGGGTACCAAACGAGCGAAAGAGATGCTCACTGGTATAACTCAGGGTAGTGGTGAATTGTCCAGCCTGGAATTATTGAGAGATATGCGAAAGGTCATGTACGATACCTCTCGATGCGGGTTGGGACAATCCGCTCTCAATGCTGTAGTGTCTGCTATTGAAAAATTCCGCGATGAATTTGAAGAGCACATCGCGGCTAAAAAGTGTAATCTGGGTATTTGCTCTGGTTAAGATGAGAAAGGAGTCTTAAGAGATGGCTGAAGTTACTCTTACTATTGATGAACAGCAGGTACGGGTACCGGAAGGAACCAGTATTTTTGAGGCAGCAAGGAAAGTTAATATCAATATACCCCATCTTTGCTACCACGAAAGGTTGTCTCTTTATGGTGCCTGTAGAGTTTGCGTAGTTGAAGTGGAGGGAAGATCCCGGCTGGAAGCTTCCTGTGTTACCCCCGTAGAGTCTGGAATGCATGTAAGGACAAACACGAGCAGGGTCAGGGAATCCCGCAGAATGATTGTTGAAATGCTTCTGGCTAATCATCCCGAAGAGTGCTTAACCTGTGATAAAAGCGAGACTTGCGAATTAAGGAAACTTGCCTATGAGCTAGGTGTAAGGAGTATCAGATTTGAAAAAGGAAGGAAGTATCACTACACTATCGATGACTCCAGCCCCTCAATAATAAGGGACCCCAACAAGTGCATACTGTGTGGCCGTTGTGTCAGAGTATGCATGGAGGTTCAATCAGTGGGCGCCATCGATTTTGTCAATAGAGGGGAAGAGGTACAGGTGCTCCCCGCTTTCGGTAAAGGATTGGGCGATGTAGAATGCATCAACTGTGGTCAATGTATTCTGGCTTGTCCTACAGGAGCTCTCTCGGAAAGAAGTGCAGTGGATGAAGTGTGGGGAGCCATCTCTGATCCCAAGAAGTTCGTGATAGTTCAAACCGCTCCTGCTATAAGGGAGGCTATTGGAGAGGAATTTGGTATGAAGCGGGGCAGTTTGGTCACCGGTCAAATGGCCGCTGCCTTGCGAAGGATAGGATTCAACCGGGTCTTCGATACCCAATTCGCTGCGGACTTAACTATCATGGAAGAGGCGCATGAGCTAATAGACAGGATACAGAATAATGGTGTGTTACCCATGTTTACCTCATGTTGTCCCGGCTGGATAAAATATGCTGAGCATTTCTACCCTGAGCTTCTGCCGCATATTTCTACCTGTAAGTCTCCGCAGCAGATGTTCGGACCTATCGCCAAGACATACTATGCTCAGAAAATGAACCTGAAGCCCAAAGACATATATGTAGTCTCGATTATGCCCTGCACAGCAAAGAAGTTTGAGGCACTGCGTCCGGAAATGAGAAGCTCTGGAGTGCAGGATGTAGACGCAGTTCTTACTACCAGAGAGGCTGCCCGGATGATTAAAGAGTCGGGGATAGATTTTGCTAGATTACCCGACGAGGATTTTGACCTGCCTCTGGGTATCTCTACGGGAGCAGCCGCCATCTTTGCTGCCACAGGGGGAGTAATGGAGGCAGCCCTGCGGACTGCCTATGAGGTGATTACAGGAAAGACACTGGAGAATGTGGATTTTGGGCAGGTGCGCGGCTTTACAGGAATAAAGAGTGCCACCATTCCTATTGATGGAATAGAACTGAAGGTAGCAGTAGCCCACCGTCTATCTAATGCTCATATACTACTGGAAGAACTACAAAAAGGCACCTTGCCTTACCACTTTGTTGAAATAATGGCTTGTCCCGGAGGGTGCCTGGGTGGCGGAGGTCAGCCCCCTCCCACTACCTTTGAAATAAGGGCAATGCGGGCAGCCAGTGTGTATCGTGAAGATGAGGGGATGCCAGTACGCAAGTCACATGAAAATCCGGCTATAAAGGCACTCTATGATGAATTCCTGGGTAAACCTTTGGGTGAAAAATCCCATCATCTTCTTCATACCAAATATACAAAGAGAGGGTTAGTATAGTCTCTTTGAAAGATGAAAAGGATTCCCTCATGCTTCAGTAAAAATAGAGGGAATCCTTTTCTTTCACAGTAAGTATTACAAAGAAGGGATATACTCAATGAAGTAATTAATTCTGATTCACCATCTTTCCTGGTAGGAAGCAAAGGCAGAGGAGGATTCCCATGTAGTAACCTTCATTCCGGAGAGCCTGTCCTTCTTGACCTCGGGAGCGATACAGCCAAAGATATACTTCGACACATTCTCGATAGTGGGATTCTTTCCCCCGAACTGGTCTAGCTCATTTAGATAACTATAGCGAAGGGTCGCCAGTACTCTTTTGAGACCATCCTTCTCTTGCGGAGAACCTGGCCTTTTTACCCTAAAAGCTACCTTGCGTGGTCCCACAAACCAGAGACTCTTTGCCATGATACTCATTTTCGTAATGCTTGTGCTAACTGGCAGCAAATCTTCCTTCGAAGATAAAATCTATCCCCAACCTCCTCATCTTAACTTCAGAGAACCTGAGCGCCTGATTTACATCTCTTATTCCCAGGTCACCTACCGCCTCAATACCCTTCCCCAGAATTTTTGGGGCAACTACCACCACAAGTTTATCTAGCAGGTTCAAACGAAGCAAAGAGGTTATAATTTTTGCCCCTCCTTCAACCATTACAGATGATATTCCTCTTCTCCCCAGTTCATATAAAAGCTCCTTTAAGTCTACTTGACCTTCGGAGTTCTCCTTAATTACTAAAACCTGGGCACCCATTTCCTCCAGAGCAGTAATCTTTTCCTTATCAGCCCTTGGTGTAGTGGCAAGAATAACCCCCTCCTCACAACACTTACGCCTCTTCATAACACTTATGCTATTCTCCTCTTGAGTAATTACTTTTGAAGAGAGCGGAATTCGCAGGCTGCTGTCTACAACAATTCGGCAGGGATTTTTACCCCGTGTCAGTCTTACTGTAAGTCTCGGGTCATCCTGAAGCACCGTCCCAATACCTATCATCACAGCCTGGTTGATGCTCCTTAATTTATGAACAAATCTAAGAGAGGCATCAGAGCTAATCCATTGAGAATGTCTTGTCTTTGAAGCGATACGACCATCGAGAGTTTGTGCAAACTTGACAGTCACAAAAGGTAGACCCTCTCGGATATACTTGAAGTAGACCTCATTCAAACGCTCACATTCCCTGGTTAAAACCCCCACCTCCACATCTATCCCATGCTCCTTAAGAAGACTCAAGCCCCGACCATTAACTCGGGGGTCGGGGTCTATAGCCCCAATCACAATTCTCTTAAACCTATGCTGAATTAGTGATGTTGTACAGGGTGTTGTGGAGTAACAACAGGGCTCAAGGTTAACATAGAGAGTAGAATCTAAGGTTTCACCCCTATTTTTTCGTATTGCATCTACCTCTGCATGAATCCCTTCAGGTGCCCTCTGGTAACCCCTGCCGGTAATCTCATCTCCCTTAACAATCACAGCTCCAACTAAAGGATTGGCTCCAACACACCCCAAACCCTTCCGTGCCAGTTGCAAAGCCTTCCCCATGAAAAACTCATCATCAGGTCTCTTACTCACTGAGCAACCTTCTTCATAAGAACTCTCTGCTAAATTCTAAGAGGAAAACCAGATAACCTTCTCCAAAATCACTCAGTTTATTCTTCTGTTCCCCCAGATTGCATTATTTTCTTGATTTGCTCTGCTAGCTTAGGATTTGACTTCAGCCGTCTGACGAATATTGAGCATGCCTCAAGTATCATACTCTGCGCTAGTGATGCTGTACCTGACAGCAGGTTATAAAACTCCTCTCCTCCCATTTGCTCCAGGGGAACCCCAGGCATACTACGCTGCATCTCCCGTCTGAGGTCTTCAACATTGAATTTAAGTGGAACCACACAGGTTTTATACCAGGGGCACTGCTGACATTCTATTACATCGGATACCTCATCCAAAATATCACTCATCTGTCTCCTCCTCTAACAAATTTCCCCATAGGCCTTCTTTTTTCGTAATACCTGCACTATACTCAGAAACCAATCTCACTGTTCGGATAGTATTACTCAAGTCATCTCTACTTGAAGTCCATACTCGCATGTAGTTAGAGGTTAGCCCATTCCAGATTCCCTCTTCTGTTCCCTGTTCCCATAATACTCGGGTATTACATCCCAGAAACCCTCTCCTGAACTGCGTAGCATTTTCTTTGGCTAGTGACAACATCTGCTCGGCATGCTGCTTTTTCACTCTGCTATTAACCTGGCCCCTCATCTCTGCTGCTCTTGTTCCAGGGCGCAATGAATAGGGGAACACATGCATCCCGGCAAAATCCATATGCTTACAGAAGTGATAACTCTGGGCAAATTCCCTCTCTCCTTCTCCGGGAAATCCTACCATAACATCAGTGGAAATAGCCACATCCGGAATCATTTCCCGCACCAATTGTACTGCTTGCTCAAATTCAGTAGTTGAATACTGCCGTCCCATCCGTCGTAGTATAGTATCATCGCCACTCTGCAGCGGGATATGAAGGTGATTGCAGAGTCGTTGGTCACGCCATAGCTCCAATAGCTGTGGAGTTATCTCCTGGGGTTGAAGAGAGGACAAACGTAGCCGTTCTATAGCTGTCTCTGTCAAAATACGCTTTATAAGATAATATAGCCCTCCACTTGCCTGATATGTGCCTATCTTTGTCCCTGTGAGCACTACCTCCTTATAACCCTGGGCAACCCTGGCGGCAACTCCAGCTACTACTTCATCCTCAGATACACTACGCTCCCTACCCCGCACCTGCGGCACAATACAAAAGGCGCAATACGAAGAACACCCCTCTTGTATCTTGATGAAGCTGCGTGTCCTGTGCAACGAATAGTTTTCCTGAGAGGCATTCTCTTCCGCACTCCCCAGAAGTTCTAATAATTGCTCTTTATTCCCATTACCCAGAGCAAGGTTAACCCCCAGTCGTAACCACTCCTCAGAATCTTCCCCCACACCACAACCCAAAGCTACTATCAGTGCATCGGGATTGTTGCGCCGCACCCATCTAAGGCGATGACGCGCCTTACGGTCAGCGATGTGAGTGACTGTACAGGTATTGAGCACATATACATCTACTCCCTGGGGTGACTCCACCACCTCATATCCCATTTTTAAGAACTGCCTGGATAAGTCCTCCATCTCTGCTTGATTCAGTTTACATCCCAGAGATTCTAGTACTACGGTGGACATCTGCAACAATCCTCAATCTATATTCTACCCCCAACGATTACAGAGTTCAAATAAGGATGATGTCAAGACTCGTTAGAAATAATCCCCCTTCTTTAATTTCGGACTTGCTATATAATCGCAATTGTTTACCAGGTAAAAGGTGCAGAGCAAAAGGTGGTGGTTATTATATGTGACGACACAAGTATTTGCGTATAGGATATGTGAGGAATTTCTAAATACTAATCTCCAAACTCTAAACAAACCCCCTCAGAACCAGCCATAGCCGTATCTTTTAGGGTGCGTTAGAGCCGCAAGTTAAAGACACAAAGCTCTGCAGCTAGAAGGTTTTGCTTATTCTAATTTGGGTGTTGTTTAGGATTTAGAACTTAGAGATTAGAGTTTAATTCCAGTGTATGCGCATTTAATTATGTTGTTCTATATAGATATTCTCTTGCCCGACCCGAAATTCCTCGAAGCCTCCACCAGGCTATTGAGCAATGACATCTGTGCTACTGCTTCAAGCTTGTTCTACTACGATTCTCACTCTTTACTTATTCCAGTGCTTCGTTTATAATTACTTACTGAAGAGCCAGCGTAGCTCAGTGGTAGAGCAGCGGTTTCGTAAACCGCAGGTCAAGGGTTCGAATCTATTCGCTAGCTATCATCTATCCGGAATATCTGTTCTCGGCAACCTTCTACTTGAGCCAGCAAAGGCTGTAGTGCTTCATAGCTCATCTAATTGGTCAGCGACGCTTGTCCGTTGAGTCAGATAAGGATTGAAATGGAGACATAAAGTGGACTATGATGAACCTATTGCGCACCTTGCCGAAGATGGTCGGTGCCATACTCTTTATGACCATCTAACGGGAACAGCCGAAAGAGCTGCCGAGATGGCGGGGGAATTTGGCTGCTCCGATTGGGGACGGCTGGCAGGGCTTTGGCATGATCTGGGTAAGTATTCGGAGGATTTCCAGAGGATGATACGTGCCACTTCCTGGATGGAGGCGCACATTGAGACCAAGGCGAGGGTTGACCATTCCACGGCTGGGGGGATTTACGCTGTCGAACAATTTGGCAAGATCGGTCACATTCCGGCTTATCTGATTTCAGGGCACCATGCCGGACTTCCTGACTGGCAAAGCGAAACGGAAGGGCGGCGCGCTTTGGCCCAGCGAATTCAAAAGACGGAACTTCTCCAGAAGACGCTCACTTCAGAACCTCCCGATGAAATCCTCAAACAGCGCATCCCGCAAGAAAAACCGAAACCTGGCTCAGACCATGCTCTCTGGATACGAATGCTCTTTTCCTGCCTTGTTGACGCTGATTTTCTCGATACCGAGTCCTTCTTTGAACCAGAAAAGGCATCGGATCGGGAGGGATATCCTCAACTTTCCGAACTCTTGCCTCTGTTTACGACTTATATGGCTGGCAAGCAGAAAGAGGTAAATGATACGCAGGTCAACTGCCTGCGTGCTGCAATCTTGCAGCGGTGCATTTCAAAGGCGTCTCACCAGCCGGCAATTTTCACTCTGACAGTTCCCACTGGTGGGGGCAAGACTCTTTCTTCAATGGCTTTTGCCCTGCACCATGCCTTGAAATATGGCAAACGGCGCATCATTTACGTCATCCCATACACCAGTATTATTGAGCAGACTGCCGATGAATTCAGAAAAATATTCTCGGATGCCGTGACCGAGCACCATAGCAATCTCGATGTAACTGATGAAAAACAAGAGACAAGCAGGAGCCGTCTGGCCTGTGAGAATTGGGATGCGCCGATCATTGTCACCACTTCTGTGCAGTTCTTTGAATCGCTTTTTGCCAGCCGCACCAGTCGCTGCCGCAAACTTCACAATATCATCAACAGTGTAGTAGTGCTTGATGAGGCACAACTCCTGCCGCCGGAATTCCTTAACCCCATTCTGGCAGTGTTACGAGAGTTGCAAAGAAATTATAGTGTGGCACTGCTTTTGAGTACTGCTACCCAGCCTGCCCTGGGGCCGCACAAATCCTTTGATTTCGATTTCCCCGGTTTGCCTGACATGGTCGAAATCATAGACGACCCGCTATCTCTCCATAAATTGTTCCAACGTGTAGAGGTGCAGGTCCCTGAAAATCTGCAAACGCCAAAAACATGGGAGGGTCTGGCCTCAGAACTCCAGCAACACCATTCGGTTTTGTGCATCGTCAATCGCCGTGACGACTGCCGCCAGCTTCACCAGTTGATGCCAGAGGGAACGATTCACCTCTCCGCCCTTATGTGTGGCGCTCATCGCTCAAAGGTGATCGCAGAGATCAAAGATCGGCTTGAAAAGGGTATCCCCACCCGCGTGATTAGCACTCAATTAGTAGAAGCAGGAGTCGATGTTGATTTCCCAGTTGTGTATCGTGCCCTCGCCGGGCTGGATTCCATTGCCCAAGCTGCCGGGCGTTGCAATAGGGAGGGAAATCTCGAAAGTGGCCGTGTGGTAGTATTTGTTCCCCCAAGCCAGTCCCCACCAGGACACCTGCGCCAAGCTGCTGAAATCGGACGTAGACTCTTGGCTGACAAGATGGATGACCCATTGGCGCCAGAACGCTTTGAGCAGTTTTTTCGAGAGCTGTATTGGCTGAAAGGTGATGGGTTGGACAAGCATGGAATCTTGAAGGACCTTGACGCAAAAGGCGCGTTGCAGATCAATTTTCGCACCGCAGCAAGGAACTTTCATCTGATCGACGAATCACAGCAAGCTCCTGTATTGGTACGGTACAATAAAGGGGAGGAGTTGATCAAGCTTTTGATCAGAAATGGCCCGGAGCGGTGGCTTTTGCGTAAGTTGCAACGATATGTGGTCAACCTGCCGCGTTATCTTCACCAGAAGCTTCTTGCTGATGGCGGTATCCGGGAGGTCAGCCCTGGGATATTTGTTCAGGGGCACGGTGCACTTTACCATGCGGATTTAGGATTTTGCCCGGACAGGTCAATAATCTATGAACCTGATGAACTGGTAGGTTAAACTTTGTGAAAGGAGGAATCATGCATGAAACAATAGTCAAAAGCCGCACCTTACGGCTCAAGGTCTGGGGGGAGAATGCCTGTTTCACCCGTCCAGAGATGAAGGGGGAGCGTGTCTCCTACGATGTCATGACGCCTTCAGTGGCGTGTGGCATCCTGGAAGCCATCCTCTGGAAACCGTCCCTTCGCTGGCGGGTCACGCAAATTGATGTGCTGAAGCCAATTCGATGGGAATCGGTGCGGCGCAACGAAGTCGGCACGGTCATGTCCACCGACCTGGCAATCACTGCTATGAAGAAGGGGAGCGGGAAACTGGGTATGTATGTAGATGATCCCCGCGTGCGCCAGCAGCGGGCCGGCCTTTTCCTTCGCGATGTGGCCTACACCATCCATGCCTATTTTGAGCTGACGGGTAAGGCCGGCCCCGAAGACACCACTATTAAATTCCAGGAGATGTTTCTGCGCCGCGCCGAGAAGGGGCAGTGCTTTAACCAGCCATATTTAGGCTGTCGAGAGTTCAGCGCCCACTTTGAACCTATTGCCCCTGACCAGACTCTTCCGGAGCCAATTCCAGAGACACATGACCTCGGCTGGATGCTACACGACCTGGATTATGACGGTGAAACACCTATGCCACGCTTCTTTCGTGCCAGTCTGGAGAATGGCTGTATGGTGATACCGCCATTTGACGACAGGGAGGTGAGGTCATGATTCTTCAGGCTCTGGCAGCATATTACCAGCGCATTGCTCAGGAGGGGAAGACACAAGTAGCACAGGAAGGTTTCCAGAAGAAAGAGATACCTTTCATCATTGTCCTTGATAAGGAAGGTCATTTCAGAGGTTTGCAGGACACAAGGGAAGGAGAGGGGAAAAGCAAAAGAGCGCGCTTGTTCGCTGTGCCTCACGAGATAAAACGCTCTGGCAAAAATGCTTGGATGAGTGCGAACCTTTTGTGGGACAACGAAGGGTATGTCCTCGGTTACTCTAAAAAAGACACGGAAAAGGGGAAGAATCAGAATCAAAGTTTCATTTCGAGAATTAAAGAGGTATTCTCTGATCCTTCAGTTGATGAAGGGATCGCCGCTGTAGTGCGGTCTTTGGAACGGGGTGATTTTTCTCCGGTGTTTTCACATTCTCTTTGGCCCGAGATTGAGAAGAAAGGCGGGAACATCAGCTTTCAGCTTGAAGGGGATACTGTCCTGGTCTGCCAGCGAGAGGCGGTGATCGATGCCATTACCAACGTCAAATCCGAAGGGAAAGGAGATCGTCAAATCTGTCTTGTATCTGGTGAACTTGATGAAATAGCCCGACTCCATACCGCTATCAAGGGAGTATGGGGAGCTCAACCGTCTGGCGCCAATATTGTCGCCATAAATACCCTTGTAAGCCCTGCGTTTGGTTCATATGGAAAAGAGCAAGGCTATAATGCCCCTGTGGGCAAAAAGGCCGAATTCGCCTATACTACGGCGCTGAATACTCTACTTGCCAGGGGGTCACGACAGCGCATTCAGGTTGGTGACGCCAGCACCGTGTTCTGGGCAGCGCAGGCACATCAGATAGAAGAGGTATTTGCTGACTTTTTTGGCCGAACCGACAAGCAAGGGGTGGAACCGGAC
>JAUWOP010000032.1 GCA_030612045.1 Chloroflexota bacterium
GAAATTGTTCCCGGCCTATATCAATTAATGCTGCCTATGGGTGAACTCCCTGTAGAGCATATCAATGCCTACCTGGTGCGGGGGAATGAGGGGTGGTTTCTAATAGATACCGGACCCAATCTCGATGAGGTCTTCGATTCACTAGAGTCACAGATTCATGAGGTTGGAATCAGCTTTACTGATATTATAGAAATCATTGTTACTCATGCTCACATTGACCACTATGGTCTGGCACATAGGCTGATACAGTGTTCAGGAGCAAACCTGAGCTTGCACCTGCTGGAGAGAGGGTATATCAAATCCCGATATATTGATATAGAAGGATTCCTGGAGCTATCTTTGCACTGGATGAAGATTAACGGTGCACCACAGGAAGAGTTGATTTCCTTACAAGGAGCAATACCAAGCTTAGGGATGACCATCCCGGTAGCTATGCCTGACAGGGTACTTGAGGGTGGAGAGAGAATCTCCACTGGTGTGTTCGAATTTGATGTCATCTGGACACCAGGACACTCTGCAGGGCACATAGCTCTCTACGAACCCAGAGAAAAAATCCTAATTGCAGGAGACCATATATTACCTGGTATTACTCCCAATATTGGGTTATATC
The DNA here is from genome assembly GCA_030612045.1 of Chloroflexota bacterium. Classification (GTDB taxonomy): domain Bacteria; phylum Chloroflexota; class Dehalococcoidia; order UBA2247; family JAUWOP01; genus JAUWOP01. The sequence goes on from JAUWOP010000032.1 coordinate 611, forward strand.
CTGATGACCAGGTTGATAATCCCCTGGGAAGGTATATTGCCTCGCTAAAGGAGTTCCGTCATCTGGAGGTAGAAATTGTTCTGCCAGGGCATGAGCAGCCTTTCAGTGGAGTCCTTGGATTACGAGATAGAATTGATGAGTTGTGCTACCATCATGAGCTGCGAAAGGCTACTATTCTAGAAGCACTAAACAGGAAATCAAGAACCGCTCATGCTGTAGCCTCAGATTTACCTTGGGTAGTAGATGAGAGGGAGATTAATTTTAGTAGTCTTTCCTATTTCGATAAACGGTTAGCTCTGCTTGAAACCCTGGCTCACCTTGCACTACTAGAGAGTGAAGGTAGAGTGGAGAAGAAGACAAGTAAGGAAATGGTACTCTATGAGAGTTGAAATTCCCCAATCTCTTCAAGCCCCACACCGCTACCAGATATTAGACTCTTGTGTGCGGAAAAGACACATTTGAGAAAACGAGGGTCATTGACATCATAACCAGGCGGGAGCGCTCTCTCTGGTTTATTACCAGAAGTCCTCCTTCCATCAAGACACCTCCTGCTGAGTTGCCCCTTTTTAGTCCTTTTCTCGGGGAAAGGACATTATCATAGAGTTACGACATTTGCAATGAGTTGTGCAATTAACTACAATACAGAAAATTCTGCAGTGAGAGATCAAAGATAGAAGACAAGGAAGCAGGGAAAGCGCTGCTAGGACTCAGGGTAGAAGCCGAGGCAGTTTATAGTGAAGCCACATTTAAAATGATCGTCGAGGATGCGGTTTTTTTGTACAGCCGGGCAAAAGAAGACAAGACTGATGACAAGTACAAAAAACGCTACGCGAGGATAGCTATATTGTTGATGTCGCTCTACTTAGAATCCTTATCAAATCTCATTTTTGAAGAGCTGGTAAACAGAAACCTAGAAGAAGTTTGCTATCAGACAGACTTGCCTAAGCCCATACGGAGATTTAGGGCAGTTTACCATATGCTCTCTGGTAAAGAATTGGCTTTGAATACTGATGGGCTCCAAGACATTTTTACTATCCGAAACAAAATTATTGCTCATCCAGCTGGCTGTGCTCAACTGCAGACCAGTAGGGATGGGTGGGTTCGCACAGACAGACAGGTTACTTACAAGAAATTCGGAGGTTTCCCACTCGTTTACTCCCACTTCACACTCCAACACGCAAATGCCGTATTTGAGGAAGTTAGGCAATTCCTGACAAAATTCCTCGATATCCTTGGAGACAAGCTACCAAAAGAGCAAGTTGATAAGTGGTGGCCGGCGGAGTTAGTCCAATGGAGCAAAGAGCTTTCTAAACATTAGGGCGAATTGTGCAATGAAGTGAGGACCAAAAACGGGTTCCCCTTGTCAGGGAATACCCTTTAACTTATACTTGTAGCTGGAAAAGTTTGGAGGCAATCGGATGAAGCGGCTATCTGTAATCATTATTGTTCTTATCTTACTCTTGGGAGGGACAAGTTGTGGTAAGAGTGAGTCTGGGACTACTCCTCCACAAAACTCCAGTGAGAATGGAACCACAACCCTCGATACTACACCACCTCTGATTACAAATGTCTCACCATCAAATATTACTGAGACCACTGCTATCATCACTTGGGCTACTGATGAGCTAGCCACCAGCCAAGTAGAGTATGGCAAGACCACTGATTATGGCTCAACCACTCCCTTGGTTGAGGAATTGGTTACTAGCCATAGCGTCAGCCTGAGTGGGCTTGAGCCAAATACCACCTATCATTTTAAGGTGAAGTCAAAGGATGAGGCTAGTAATAAAACAGTATCTGAAGATAAGACTTTTACCACATTGCTTTTACCTGATACAACGCCCCCAGTAATTTCGGGGGTCAACGCTTCTAACATTACCGAATCAAGCACTAGTATCACGTGGACAACCGATGAGCCAGCCACCAGCCAGGTAGAATATGGCAAGACCACTGATTATGGCTTTAGCACTCCTTTAGATGAGAGCCTGGTTACCAGCCATAGTGTTAGCCTGAGTGACCTTGAGCCAAATACCACTTATCATTTCAAGGTAAAGTCGAAAGATGCCGGCAGTAATGAGGCTATACCTGAAGATTGCACCTTTGCAACGACCAAGCCAACAAAGCAGGTAAGCGGCTTAATCTCTACCGATACAACCTGGGCATCAGATTATATCTATGTTGTCACAGGAAATATAGTAATTGAGCAAGGAGTAACCCTGACCATTGAGCCTAGCGTGACAGTGAAGTTTGAATCAAGCAAGGCAATGCAAGTTGATGGCGAACTCATTGCCCGAGGCACTGAAGCGGAGCCAATAGTTTTCACCTCAAACCAAGTCCCCCCTGCACCTGGAGATTGGGTCAATATCATCTTCACTGACAGCAGTATCGATACCATCTATGATGGGGAAGACAGCTACCTGAGCGGCTGTGTTTTGCAGTATTGCATTGTGGAATATGGGGGTGGAGGTGATAGCCCAGCGATAAAAGTCATTTCTTCGTCGCCTTTTATTGATCACTGCGATATCCACAACAATGCTTCCGGGGGGATATATGTTGAGAGTAGTGCAGTCACCATTAGCGGAAACACCATCTCAAATAACTCGGGTAGTGGAATCTATGTTGGTAAGAGCACCGTTACCATTAGTGGCAACGCAATCACTGGTAACTCAGCAGACAATGGTGGTGGAATCTTGGCTGAATTGAGCACCATTACCATTACTGAAAACACCATCAGCAACAACTCTTCCTATCCTAGCAGTAGTGAGTATGGTGGAGGAGGGGTTCATTGCATTAATGGCAGCACAGTGAGCATTAGTGATAATATTATCTCTGACAACTCTACGTCGGGCAGCGGAGGAGGGATCTACTGCCGTGGAAGTAGTGATGTCGTTGTTAGCGGTAATACTATTACTACCAACTCGGCCTATCTTGGTGGTGGAATCTATTGCGCCGAGAGTAGCTCAGTGACTATTAGCAATAACACCGTCTCCAACAACTCAGGAGGTGGGTTCCGTGTTTGGGAAAGCACCGTTACTATTAGTGGCAACACAATCTCTGGTAACTCTGCTTCAAATGGTGCCGGAATTAATTGCGATAATGCTACCGTCAATATTAGCGACAATACTATTAGTTACAATTCTGCATGGGCTAATGGCGGTGGAATTCAATGCAATGGCGACATTGCAATTAGCGGCAATAGCATCAACCACAATTCTGCTTCCAGTGGTGGTGGAATCTTTTTCTGGAAACTCTCCAGCGAAGCCACTATTAGTGGCAATGACATTGCCACTAATAGTGCGGAAGATTGTGGAGGAGCAATCTATGCCGAGGGGGGCACAGCTACCATTAGCAGAAACGTTGTCTCTGATAATTCAGCGGGGCAGGGTGCTGGAATCTATGGTCATAGTGGCACAATCACCATTATTCACAATAGAATAACGAGCAATTTATCTTCAAATGCTGCTAGCGGTGGGATTGTTATTGGTGAGCAATCAATAATGGGCATTAACTATAACGACATCTATGGCAACACACCCTATGATGTTTATAGTCTTAAGCAACAGGGGACACCAGATATTGATGCCACTAACAACTGGTGGGGAACCATTGATGATGCAACTATCCAAGAGCATATCTATGACTGGAATGATGACGCCAGTTTGGGGAGGATAATTTATCAGCCTATTGCCACCGTTCCTATTCCAGAGGCTCCTTAGTTTAGAGAGAGGGAAGAATGAACCAAGAGGATGACTTAATCCAGAGAATCTACCACGCATTTGAATCTAAGGATGTCGACTATAAGGGACCTATTAAATGGGATGAGGGCGATAAAGCATTGTGTTGCGGAATCGTCAAGGATATTTTGGCGATGGCTAATACCCTTGGAGGGAACCTGATTATAGGTGTTGCTGAATCCCCCACAGGCTATATTCCAGAGGGCTTAACAGAGGAGCAGGCAGGGACATTTGAAACTTCGAGAATCAACCGCTTTGTAAATCGATATGCTGACCCACCGATAAATGTCACTTTAAGGAAGATTCTAATAGACGATAAGGTCTTTGTGGTAATTCAGATACCGAGATTTACCACCGTGCCACATATCTGTGTAAAAGACTATCCCTGTGTGCTTTCTGCCCCTACACTATATGTGCGAACAAACAACAACGAAAGTGCACCACTGCGGAGTAGTGATGATTTTCAGCAACTTATCGAGCAAGCAGTTAGGAATCGAGCAGATTTAATTCTCTCCTCTGTGCAAGCAATTCTCTCAGGAACCGTTACTCGTCCCACTCCTTCTACTGAGAAACAATACCAAAAGCAATTTGATAGTGCCGTTGAGCAAATCCGCGAGTCAAATCCATTCAAACAAAAAGGTTATGTCCAGTTTCGGGAAGCCAGTTTCTCACTTGCGACCTTTGACCAAACTCGCTTTACACTCAACCAGCTTCGACCCGCAATAAGAGCGTCTGAAATCTCTTTTCGAGGATGGCCATTTGTATATGTCGGCTCTGGTGATGAGATTGTCTCTATCCAAGATGGTATTGAGTCTTTAATTATAATCCCATCCAGAGATGCATGTGATTTCTGGCGGTTGCAGACTTCGGGTTTTTTCTACCAACGGGCATTGAGGGAAAAGGAAAGCATCCAGAGGTGTGAGACTAGTCAACCTGTCGTTGGTGTCCTATCCACTCTCTATTATATAGCTGAGGCTTTAGACTGCATGGTGAGATTGTATGAAAACCTCGGTGTGGATGGTGACGAAACAATCGTTGCAACTATCAGACTGTTGGGGACTAAGGGAACACAACTTGTTGTTGACACTCCTAGTCGCCGGTTACCTTTTGCTCCTTTTGAAAGATATATTTGTCAAATCGATGAGGTTAAGGAGCAGGCTGCACTCTCATTAGCTACATGGAAGGCTAGCTTGGTTGACAAAAGTGTCCAAATCTTTCAGAGCATATGCCTCAAGTTTAACTGGGAGGCAAACAATGCCACTTTGTCACAGTTTCGAAAAGATGTCCAAGATTTATATAAGCGCAAATTGTAAACCCAGGAGTGACTAAATAATGAGGGGGCAATAATATGAGAGCTAAGAGAAGGGAAAATCCCGAGATTATCCTGAGAGACGGAAAGCCGAGGGCGGTTATCCTTGATATAGATGAGTATCGGGAAATGCTGGAACGCTTGGATGATGCCGAAGACCTCAGAATGCTTGAAGAAACGAGGATGCAGCCACTTGAGTTCAAGAGACTGAAAGATTTCCTCAATGAATACACCCCAAGCGTATAAGGTTTACTTAGAGCGAACAGCTGAGCAAGACCTCAAACGGTTATCAGCGAGGGGTTTTCGGAGGGTTATCCCTCATATCAAAGCATTGGCTGAGAATCCCCGACCCACAGGTTGCCGAAAAATCTCTGGTTCAAAGAATGACTGGCGTATATTGTCTTTCAACCTGAAGCTCAGCCGAAGAAAGCCAATTGTTCTTGCTCTGACTTAATCAAGTATATCTCAATAGATGTGGTACAATTGCAGAGGTAGCAAAAGTCCACTTTATGTAATTGCAATGGGTTGTTTTTGTCTCCTTGCCATGGAGTCTTACTGAGTTTTGGTTATTTGGATTTGGCTATTATTTAGGATTTAGAACTTAGAGATTAGAGTTTAATTCCAGGTATGTGCATTTAATTATGTCGCTCTATATAGTATACTTAAAGGGAAAGCTAGGGGGCCAAGTGATGGCAAAGTCACGATGCAAAGAAACTGTCATGGATTTCCTCTTTGGGCACCTCCCTTCACTTGAGGCAACATTAGCAATCAAGCGGATGAATGGTTATCGATAATTGATGCTACCCATTGGCATTACCACTACTGTCCCCATTGAAATACTCCTGGCAGCAGGGTATAAGCCGGTTGACCTTAATAACCTCTTTGTCAGTGACCCTCTACCTGAACGATTGGTAGATATTGCGGAGAGGGATGGTTTTCCTCAGAATTGCTGCGCCTGGATCAAGGGCATCTATGGTGTGTGTCTGGATAGAGGAATTAATACTGTGCTTTGTGTTACCACGGGGGATTGTTCCAATACAGTAATACTAATGGAGGTTCTCAAGCTCAAGGGTATTGCTGCCCTCCCCTTTGCCTACCCTGACATTCTGGAGGAGATAGGGAGTGAAGATAGAGACCCCTCCACACTCATGCCCCTGTCTCCTATCTCTACCTCTCGCGTATCTCGGATGCATCACTCCCTGGAAGCTCTGGCGGAGACCTTAGGGACTACACTGGAGGCAGCCGAGGAGGTAAGAAATGCCCTTTTACCCCTGCGACACCTTCTCTCTGAGGTGGACTACCTTACCTGGAAGGAGGGAGTAGTAAGCGGCTGGGAGAATCACCTGTGGCTGGTTTCAAGCTCGGATTTTGGCGTTAATCCTCTTGAATATAAGACTCGATTAGAGCTCTTCTTAGCTGAATGCCGTCAGCGTCAGCCCTACCCCCAGGATATGCTTCGTCTCGCCTACATCGGTGTGCCACCCATCTTTGCCGCAAATCTGTACCATTACTTGGAAGAGCAGGGAGCAAGAGTAGTATTTAATGAGATACAGCGTCAGTTTAGTATGCCCTACGAGGTAGATTCATTATCCGAGCAGTATGCCATGTATACTTATCCCTACTCTATCTTTGACCGACTTCATGATATTTCTACTGAGTTACATTATAGGCGCATAGATGGTATAATTCACTATGTTCAGACTTTTTGCTACCGGGGGATTGGTGATATTATCTTTCGCCATGCCCTTAGTGGTATTCCCATCTTGACTTTGGAAGGAAATACCGATTACATTTTAGGGCAGCAACTGAGTACTAAAATAGAGGCTTTTTTAGACATGTTACGGTGGCGTAAGTGCCATTTGCTAGATAAGGTGGGTGATAAGATGAAAGGCAGGCTGTATGGGTAGTGTTCAGAAGTGGCGGAAGAAAAAAATGGCAAAACACAAGCACAAAAAGTTACTGAAGAAGACCCGATGGCAAAGAACGCATAAGTAAACCTCAGATAGAGATGATTCTATTATGGGGAAGACTCCCCCTTGATGATGATGGTTTTTTGATGCTTTTCATATAATTCGGGAGAGGAGGCTCATGGATGTCAGTCAAAGTTGGCATTAATGGTTTTGGGCGTATTGGTAGACTTACCTTAAGGGTAATCAATCAATATTACCGTGGGAAGCTAGAAGTATCTGTGCTTAATGATCTTACCGATGCCAGGACAAATGCTCACCTCTTTAAGTACGATAGTAGCTATGGAATTTATCCTGGTGAGGTGGAGGCAACCAACAACTCAATGGCAGTCGATGGCAGGGAGATAAAGATATTAGCAGAGCGTGACCCTGCAGCGATTGCATGGGGGGATCATGAGGTAGAGATAGTAATAGAATCTACAGGACATTTCACTAATGCTGCTAGAGCAGCGGATCACCTTAAGGGAGGAGCTAAACGGGTTATCATTTCAGCTCCAGCCCGTAACGAGGATATTACTATTGTCCTCGGTGTTAACGAGGCTCAATATGACCCTGCGAAACACTATGTTATTTCGAATGCTTCCTGCACTACTAATTGCCTTGCCCCTGTAGCTAAGGTGCTGAGTGATAATTTCGGCATTGTGAGAGGCTTCATGTCTACTATTCATGCCTATACTAATGACCAGGTTATCCTTGACCGTTTTCATAATGACCTGCGTCGCGGGCGGGCAGCGGCAGAGAGTATAATACCCACTACCACCGGGGCTGCCAGAGCAGTAACTCAGGTAATACCTGAACTCAAGGGAAAGATAGAAGGAATGGCTTTCAGGGTACCAGTTCCTACAGTATCTGTGGTGGACTTCGTAGCTGAACTAGAGAAGAAGGCAAGTGCTGATGAGGTTAATAGTGCTTTACGGGATGCTGCCGCAGGACCAATGAAGGGCATCCTGGAGTGCTGTGATGAGCCACTGGTAAGTGTGGATTTCAAAGGTAATCCAGCTAGTTCCATAGTTGATACTCTCAGTACTATGGTTATCGGGAATAATATGGTAAAGGTGGTAGCATGGTACGATAATGAATGGGGCTATTGCTGCCGCCTTGCTGACCTCACTGCCTATGTTGCAGATAAAGGACTATGAGTGGCACACTTACCTCAATATACTCTAGAGTATCAAGCATCTGCCTTTACTCCTGCAGTTATAATATGCCCAGGTTTTCCACAAGCCATCGGTACTTTCCACCAAGTAGTCCCTCCCCCATAATACAGGCGCCACAAGCAGCCTCCTTGGCAATCTTTGATAGTTTCCTCACCTTCACTACGGGAGCATATTTATTTAGCCTGCATGTAAGTTCATCTCTTATAAAGTCGTGAGCCATTAGTCTGCCGGATAAGATAATTTCTTGGGGAAGACAAATTCCCCCCTCCCCCTTTTGTGAAAGGGGAGATTTTGGATGGTGCATAGAAACAAGCATTGAGGCAACATCCTTTTCTACATTCTCTCCAAAAAGGAGCATAGCTTCTTCAAAGTTTACTAAATCTTTGGGTTCAATATCTTCCCCTACAAAATCCTTTAGTCCCCCTCTAAAGACGATATCCTGGGTTAAGGGCGGTTTTAATCTGATTGCAATCTCAGCATCCAGTCCGCCGCAGGCAAGGAATCCTACGCTCCCATTTGTTCCGCCTATTCCATCAACAATTTTCCCCTCTTTGACAGCTATCACAGCCGTGAATCCATATCCTGCTTCTACATAGACAAAGGAGGTCTTATCAAAGGGAATACCTAACCGCTCCGATTGCTCCTTTATACCCAGCGCTACACAACATACTTTATCTGCTGTACCCATATCGAACCTATTCCACTTCCTGTAAGAAGGAACAGTTTCGAGATGGATAACACCGGGGGTAAAGTAAACAGGCATTCCCCTTTGTTTCATCTCCAGAAGCACCATCTTTATCCCCTCATTTACGGCAGCGTGCGTATCTAGAGGAATCATTCTCCCAATATCATCTTCTGTCATATTCTTTATGTTTTTAAAGGGTATCCCATATCCTGAGGGACCGATGACAGCATCTAAAGGTATTAACTCCTCAAGTTTCCTGATGAGTATATGAGGGTTATTGAAAACATCCTCTGATTTTATTGATTCATCCATAATAACAAGGGGTTGTAATCCCTTGTTCATGACCTCTTCCATCCCGAAGAGGTCAAAGCTATATGTCCCGGGGTCTATTCCCACAACTCTCATAAGGCTTACCATCTCCTCCCTGTGGCTACTTCACTATAGAGAAAGTTAGGAGTTTGTAGAGCTACATCCTGTGTCTTTTAACTCGACAAATTCTGTGTTCTCTTTAGTGGACAGGAGGGGTCTGATTCTGTCCAGCTTCCTGTTAAGCCGAATGTTCTCGACCTACAACCTCCACATTCATATAGATACTTACATTCCCTGCAGGGACTTCCTCTTGTTGAGAAATCCTTTATCTCTTTAATCAATTCCGAGTTCTGCATGTCATTCCATATTTCATCAATACCTTTTTCATTTACATTACCCATTACAACGGGGGCGAATGTGCATGGTTTTACATCTCCGTTTGTTTCAATAAACATATAGTCACCGAAGACACAATGAGAAACATCTGGAACTATGATGCCATTCTCAGGATTTGCTGAATACTTAATATCATACTCCTTCAAGAATGGTTTAAAGAATGGCTCATCAACATACACATCCATCTCATAAACCTTTTGATATCTGATAACAGAGAGAAAAAATTTCTCGTACTCTTCTGCATTCAGAACATATTCTTCATAATTCTCACAGGGTTTCAATCCCAGGAATGTAATCTTCTTATATCCTATCTCGTCAGCAAATCTGAATAAGCTGCCAATTTCCTCATAGTTGTGCTTTCCTACAGTCACGGGGCACGAATCAAGGATGTTATACTCATCTGCAATTGCTACAGATTCCCTCAATCTTTGGAAATTCGCTCCTTTTCTTATCTTCTCATAATCCTCTTTATTTGCTCCATCTATACTTATCATGAGATTCACACTTAACCCTGCGAGCCTTCTGGCTACATTTTCATCAAGCAACATACCATTACTGATAAGATAAACCTTGATACCACCCCTGTGAATCAGCTCGATGATTTCAAATAGTTCCTTGCATAACAGTGGCTCTCCCCCTTCGATGATGACCCACCTCGGTTTGAGCAATGGTATCTCCTCAGCTACTTTCAGAACGACTCCCCGATTAAGCTCCTCCTTAGCCATTCCCCTGCAATGCAAACAGTTGAGATTACACCTATTCGTAATTGCCCAATCAATCATATATGGAGTATTCATGCCCTACCTTGTAACATCAAGACATTAGCGCTTCTATGAATGTTTCGGGGTCAAAGGGGACAAGGTCATCCAGGGTCTCTCCTGTGCCAATAAACTGGATGGGGATCTTCAATTGGTCGCAGATAGCAAGTACAATACCACCTTTAGCGGTGCTATCCAACTTGGTAAGAACAATACCGCTAACCCCTATTGCTTCGGTGAAATATCTAGCTTGCATCAACCCATTCTGTCCTGTGGTGGCATCCAGAACCAGGAGCACATCATGAGGTGCCGTGGGGTCAACCTTTTGAATTACCCGGTTGATTTTCTTAAGCTCTTCCATGAGATTAAACTTGGTGTGGAGCCGCCCTGCAGTATCTATGATAACTACATCTGCACCCCTCTTCCGCGCCGCCTGGAGGGCATCGAAGGCTACTGAACCGGGGTCAGCGCCGGACTGATGGGCAATGACTTTCGCCCCTACTCGTTCACCCCAGAGCTTAAGCTGGTCAATGGCGGCCGCTCTGAAGGTATCAGCGGCAGCTAGAATCACCTTTTTGTCCTCCAGTGTAAAGTTATAAGCAAGCTTGGCAATAGTAGTTGTCTTACCTGAGCCATTCACTCCTACTACCAGGATAACTTGGGGAGAGACTTCAGGATGGGAATCTCCTGATGGAGAGTTAACCGTCAATATCTCTACCATCTCATCTTGTAGAGCACGGCGTACCTCTTGGCTTTCAGAAAACCTCCCCCTCTTTACTTTCTCGATAAGTCTGGTAGTGGTCTCTACCCCTACATCAGCAGCAATGAAAAGTTCCTCCAGTTCCTCCCAAACCTCTTCACCCATGGATGGGCGATTAAAGAGGTTGGTTACCTTACTAAACCAACTCTTTTTGGTGGGAGCTACTGCCTGCTCAGTCTTCCCTTCGGTTTTCTTCTTGAATAGCTTGAACAGATTTAAGCCTCCGGTGAATATTCAGCTAATCTTTGTCCCAATGCAAAGGCTTCTTGAAGAGCTGTGGGGTGTTTAATTATACTTCCCTTCTTGGAGATACCTGGGAAAAGTAAGCTCCCAAAGTATGAGATATCCAGGGTGACAAACCAGCTCTTCACTGTTTTGAGAGCTCCATCGAAGACATCGGGGTTATCGGAGCCACCTGTAGAAAGAAATGCACCAAGCCGCTTTCTCTTAATAGTAGTAGGTTGACCGACATCGCTTAACCTACATGGATGAAGTATATATTTTAGTACCCATAGGCACTGACAGCGGTCAATCATTGTCTTGGTCTGGGCGGTTACACCCATAAAAAATATCGGTGATGCCAGAACCAGGAGCTCAACCTCTTGTAACTCGGTATAAATCCAACTCATATCATCAGTGATAACACATCTTCCGTCCTTAAGACACTGGTCGCAGCTATGACAAGGAACAATATTCAACTCACTGAGTATGATGAATTTTGCCTTTGCTCCCTTACTCTCAGCACCCCGCATAGTCTCCTGGAGTAATAGGTCTGTATTGCCATCACGCCGCGGGCTGCCAGCGATACCCACAATATTACTCTTGGCTTTGGAAGATGGCAGATTATCCTCAATCATGCTTCATACATTAGGGTATAGTTCCCTTTCCAGCAATCGCAGACTATCCATACCCTTTACTTCTAAAGGAAGCAACGGCACCTCATTTATCTCCATCTCTTCACCATACATATTCTCTATTGCAGTAATATGCTCCCGTTGCATCGCCTGCCTACTATAAAGAAACTCCGAGTCACTTTCCTTAATTACATTATTCACAATTATCCTGGAGGGTGTAATACCGTAGCCTTGCACCTCCTTTAGAATTCTCTCTGTCTGGTAAAGACTCAATGCTTCAGGTATAGTAACTATAACAAATTCAGTATGTTGTTGGAGGAATTCCAGTACTTGCTGAGACAGCTCCTTCCAGCTACTCAGAATACCAAGAATCGAGCGCTTTGTTCCAGCGGTTCTCTTGAGACGAGAATAGACCTTTACTGCAGCATTCATATGCTTGATAAACTGGCCAGGTAAGGCGAGCAACCGTAAGGTATGCCCACCGGGGGCAGTATCCCAGACTACACATTCGTATTCTTTACTGTTGACCAATCCCCGAATATAGTCCAGCATAAACTCATCACCTATTCCTGGAGCCTCAGCAAAATAGTCAATAAAGTCAGGGTCTATAGGAATATAAGAGGAAATTACCTCATACACCTCAGAACCAAATTTCCTCTTCCATCTTTTGCGGACATCCTCGAGACTAATCTCCTCCAGATAGAGGTTCTCTACTATCTCTGTTACCCCAACAACATATTGCCTCTCGAAGATATCTGACAGAGAAGGAGCAGGATCCGTAGAAATAAGGAGAGTTCTTCTCCCCTGTGAGGCAAGATGCAAGCCAGTAACAGCAGCACAGGTACTTTTGCCCACACCCCCTTTCCCTGCAAACATGCAGACATTCCGCTCTTCCGTCAAATGCATAAATAAATTTCTTCTAGAGGCTATAAAGATACTCGTCGGATTCAATCATTACAAATAAGCCCCAGGATAGGCTTAGCTATCTTCCTCAGACTGCTCCCAAAGAGGGATGATGAAGGAATCAATAAACGCTTGCTGTAATTCTCTACTTAGTTTGGCTATTGTCTGGCGAGCATACTTTGTTCTCTCGGTGAATTCATCCATTTCTACTTCTAATCCCAGTACCTTAGTCAGAGCTTCTAGTACTGCCTTAGAAGCAGAAGGATCTCCTATATCGGCAAGGTAGTGAGGTGTCTCACCTAGGAGGCAAATTCCCTTGAGCCCCATCTCCTTTGCTACAGAAAGCAGTAATCCATTCATCCCATTGACATGAAAATCACTCTTCAATACCAATCCCATCTCTTCCATTCCCTCAAGAAGATGTGTGTCTGTAGCTGTTACCCATACCCTGGGATTTTGCTCAAATCGGTCGACAAAAACAGCAGCCAGAGTATAGACCTGCTCAACCCCATATTCATGTGCAAAACCCAGGATCTGTCGGGCAAACTCATAGCTTTTGGTAGCAGGTTGAGGCTTACCTTCAAAGATTATCAGGTCTTTGTTGGTGTCTTTGTCTCTCCAATGATAGAATTTATTCTGTGGCAATCGCAGACTCTGGACTATTCCGTGTTTAACAAACACACCATCAAAGTCGAAGAACTCTGATAATTCAACCTCTGCGAACTCCTCCGCACCTATTTTCTCCCTCAAGTATGTTACTGCATCCAGTGATACATCAGCCACACCAGGCCAACTAGCTATAAGTACAGGATTTAGCACTTTGATGTCGCGCCTAATTCTGATGTTCTTTCGCCAATTCCCTTCCATACCTAACCCACCCTACCAATGCTTAAAAGCACGAATTCACCCATCCTCCTCAGATCACTTTAATAGTATAGCATACAGAAAAGGGGTAAGGGAATGAGAGGGTCATATTCAGGCAGGTTTCAGAGACTCTTGTAGCGGTTAGTAATGGGAAGGCGACGGTCTTTACCAAAAGCCCGAGGTGTAATCTTGATACCAGGTGCTGACTGACGGCGTTTATACTCATTCCTATCCACCATTTCTATCATCTTCTCTACTATCACCCGCTCAAATCCCATATCTGCAATATACTGCATACTATTGTCCCTCTCCACATATGCCTCCAGAATAGGGTCAAGTATATCATAGGGAGGCAGAGAATCCGTATCCCTCTGGTCGGGGCGAAGCTCGGCAGAAGGCTCCTTATCAATGACAACCCGGGGGATAATCTCTTTCCCTACCGAGGAGTTCTTGTGTCGGGATAGCTGGTACACCAAGGTTTTGGGCACATCCTTGATTACTGCAAACCCACCTGCCATATCACCATAGAGAGTAGCATAACCCACAGCGATTTCACTCTTATTACCAGTAGTAAGCACCAACCAGCCAAATTTATTGGACAATGCCATCAGCAAGTTACCTCGAATGCGAGCCTGAATATTCTCCTCTGCCACACCGGTCTGGGTATCTTGGAAGGCATCGGCAAGAGTATTGAGGTAACTCTTGAAAACCCCTTGAATGGGAAGAATGAGAAGTCTTATCCCTAGATTGTGTGCCAGCACATCAGCGTCGGCCTTACTACCAGGAGAGGAATATTGGGAGGGCATCGCCACGCCAATAACATTTTCAGCTCCCAGAGCGTCTACTGCAATAGCAGCTACCAGACTAGAATCAATACCACCGGAGAGGCCAATGACCACCTTCTCAAATCTATTCTTATGCACGTAGTCATGAGTCCCCAGAACCAAGGCGGCATATACCTCTCCTATTGAATCATAGCTCTGAGCCTTTCGGAGAGGTAGTGGCCTCTTGGGAGTAGTGGAGACAGCCTCAGAGACCATGATATATGAGACTGGGGGTGACACCCGCTGAGGAACTGGCATTCCCCTGCGATGCATGGGACTGTGAAGTCGTGAGTGGAGAACCTTCTCCATATCAACATCAACTACCACTAAGTCTTCCTCAAACTGCTTACCTTCAGCGATAAGTTCTCCCCTCTCGTCAAATGCTAAACTACCGCCATCAAATATTAGCTCATCTTGTCCACCCACCATATTGACATAGCATACTATTACCTCATTATCCAAAGCTCTGGTTGCCAACATCCTCTTTCTGAAATCTTGTTTGCCAGCATGATAGGGAGAGGCATTTATATTTATAATTATCCCCGCTCCTGCCTGTGCCTGAAATGCAGCAGGCCCATCAGGGTACCAGATGTCTTCACAGATGTTTATCCCCATGATAATTCCGTTGATACAGAAAACGGGGCATTCCGTTCCCACTTGGAAATAACGGTATTCATCAAATACCCCATAATTAGGAAGATACATCTTATGGTATATACCGGCGAGTTTACCATTACATATTACCGCCGCAGCATTGTAGAGATTCTTCCCAGCATCAATAAGACCAACTACTACAGCAATATCATGGGAATAGCTAACGATTTCCTCCAGATAGGTGTGGCAATCCTTGATGAATTGGGGTTTGAGCAGTAAATCTTCGGGGGGATAACCAGTAATAGCAAGCTCAGGAAAAGCAACAACATCTACCTGGAGGTTCCTTGCTTCATCAATAAATTGCTTTATCCTGGTAGTGTTGCCTTCCAGGTCACCTACAGTACAGTTTATTTGCACCATACCCAGTCGTAGATAGCGCATCACGACAAACTCCAAAATTACTACTGACAAAGATTGTATCGTATTTCTATCAGTTTTGCTAGTATTCTATTACCCCCGTTACCCACCAAAGTAAGCTGATTACTTTCTGTGAACATCTGCGACATATGCCCTTGACAGTAGGAGAACTGAAGATGTAGTATTGTATTACAAGAAGGGTTGGGGTACACTAAGAATAAGTGTCTTAGTGTAGATGGTGGTGTGAGTACATTAATAAGTGAATAAGTAGTATTGTCTCTGGGTAAGACGGATCAAGATATTAAGGGCGCACGGTGGATGCCTTGGTATCAAAGGCCGAAGAAGGGCGTAGTGAGACTGCGAAAAGCCTCGGCGAGCTGTCTAGCAAGCTTAACCGGGGATACCCGAATGGGGCAACCCACCCTGAGGAAAGTCAGGGGTACCTCTGGTCGAACACATAGACCAGAAGGGGGGAACTGGGAGAACTGAAACATCTTAGTATCCCAAGGAAAAGAAATCAACAGAGATTCCCTAAGTAGCGGCGAGCGAACGGGGAAGAGCCCAAACTCTGGAGGGAGTGTGGTCTTGGGACTTATACCTCCAGGGGGTTGTAAGGCATAGCAGTTCTGACCCAAGTCAGGATACAGAGTTACAAATCCTCCCTCTAACCAAATGTTCCTGGAAGGGACAGCCATAGAAGGTGAGAGCCCTGTAGGTGAAAGGGGTGAGGACTCTGGCTATTGACCTTGAGTACCACGGGACACGGGGAATCCTGTGGGAAGCAGGGGGGACCACCCTCCAAGGCTAAATACCTTTGATAACCGATAGTGAACAAGTACCGTGAGGGAAAGGTGAAAAGCACCCCGGGAGGGGAGTGAAATAGTACCTGAAACCGTGTGCTTACAAGCGGTCAGAGTGATCTGGAGATTGAGTATCGGAAGCAGAATACTTGCTAGGCTGACCTTCGAGTTAGCTATAGTGGGTGTTAGGCTCTGGTATATTGGTCTTCGGGCATGATGGCGTGCCTATTGAAGAATGAGCCGGCGAGTTGATCTATGTCGCTAGGTTAAGCAATTGGAGTTGTGGAGCCGAAGCGAAAGCAAGTCTGAATAGGGCGTATGCCAGGTTCTACTTGGCAGTGTGGCGTGGATCAGACCCGAAACCGAGTGAGCTACCTATGGCCAGGATGAAGCTCGGATAATATCTGAGTGGAGGTCCGAACCCGTCAATGTGGCAAAATTGTGGGATGAGCTGTGGGTAGGGGTAAAATGCCAACCGAACTCGGAGATAGCTGGTTCTCCCCGAAATGTATTGAGGTACAGCCTCAGGTGATAAGCTATGGAGGTAGAGCACTGGATGGGTAAGGGAGAGTAAATCTTACCGAATTCAACCAAACTCCGAATGCCATAGCTACTCTCGAAAGGGGGTAATAACCTGGGAGTGAGACTGTGGGGGATAAGCTTCATAGTCGAGAGGGAAACAGCCCAGACCATCAGCTAAGGTCCCTAAGCGTGAGCTAAGTGGGTAAGGATGTGAAATTACTTAGACAGCCAGGATGTTGGCTTAGAGGCAGCCATCATTTAAAGAGTGCGTAATAGCTCACTGGTCAAGTGATTTTGCGCCGAAAATGTAACGGGGCTTAAGTTCACCACCGAAGCTATGGGCTCTAGATAGAGGTGAAGATGGGAGCAGAGATTTATCTCTGTTGCTGTCTTAGGTCTTGTTTCTGGAGCGGTAGGGGAGCGTTCCCTTGGCAGAGAAGTCGTATCGTGAGGTACGGTGGAGCGAAGGGAAGTGAGAATGCCGGTATGAGTAGCGTTAAGATGTGCGAGAAACATATCCACCGAAAACCCAAGGTTTCCTATGCAACGTTAATCGACGTAGGGTTAGTCGGGCCTAAGCCGAGGGCGAAAGCCGTAGGTGATGGACAGCCGGTTAATATTCCGGCACCACTTGTAACCGTTAAGACTGCAGGGGACACAGGTAGGTAGACTGAGCGCATGATTGGATTTGCGTTCTTGACTGCGGAAGTGGTCGGGAGGAAGTTGAGGGGCAACCCGAAGCGACTCAGTTGGGCCCAAACTGTCGAGAAAAGCCTGCTGGATTGGTTAGAGTGTCCGTACCGCAAACCGACACAGGTGGGTACTCCTGAAAGGGAGAAGGTGTTCGAGATAATCCTCGTTAAGGAACTCGGCAAATTGACCCCGTAACTTCGGGAGAAGGGGTCCCTGCTTCGAGCAGGGCGCAGAGAAAAGGCCCAGGCGACTGTTTAACTAAAACACAGGTCTCTGCTAAAGTGAAAGCTGAAGTATAGAGGCTGACACCTGCCCAGCGCCGGAAGGTTAAGGGGAAAGGTTATTCTAATTCGTTAGGAGAAGCTTTGAACTGAAGCCCCGGTTAGCGGCGGCCGTAACTATAACGGTCCTAAGGTAGCGAAATTCCTTGTCGGGTAAATTCCGACCTGCACGAATGGTGTAACGACTTGGGCACTGTCTCAACGAGGAGCTCGGTGAAATTGAAGTACCTGTAAAGATGCGGGTTACCCGCGACGGGACAAAAAGACCCCGTGGAGCTTTACTATAGCTTGGCATTGGATTAGGGCTTGACATGTGTAGGATAGGTGGGAGGCTGTGAAACTCTGGCGCTAGCCGGGGTGGAGCCATCTGTGAAATACCACCCTTGTTGAGTTTTGGTTCTAACCTTAGAGCAAGCTAAGGAACAGTGTCTGGTGGGTAGTTTGACTGGGGCGGGCGCCTCCCAAAAGGTAACGGAGGCGCCCAAAGGTTCCCTCAAGGTGGATGGAAATCACCTATGGAGTGCATTGGCATAAGGGAGCTTGACTGTGAGACCTACAAGTCGAGCAGGGACGAAAATCGGGCAAAGTGATCCTA
>JAUWOP010000067.1 GCA_030612045.1 Chloroflexota bacterium
CGTAGCGCCGAGGTTTATCCGGTTATCGTAGCGCCGAGGTTTATCCTCGGCAGGGGTGGGGGACAAGCTCCCACGCTACTATGAAAATTCTAACTGGCTCAAGGGGGGATGTTTTCATCCCCAGCAAAGAATGAGCAAGGCTAGGGATGACAATGTCCCCAACAAGCGTAGAAAAGCTGAGATTGTTGTCCGAAGCTGAGAACTGCCTGCGTCCCGGCATTACTTTTGAAAGTCTGGAAGCAGTCGCCAGTCAAATGAGTGATAATGAATTTGCAGAAAGGATGGTGAAAGCTCGTTCCAATCTCTTTCAACAAATCACCAGGTTCGCTAACCGAGTTGCCTGAAGCTGCTTCCTTTCTTTTATCCACATATCCACCACTGTCCACAAAGAAAGAAAGGATTATTACTGCTACCACTATCCTTCAGGCTCAGTATTCGATTAGAATAGACTAGTTCAGATAAACTCCTGCGGAGCAGCTCTGTTTCGAGAGAGCCTGCACCTTTATCATTTGTAACTACATAGTCTAGTAATTGATAGCCACAGAGTTCACAGAGAACCACCAAGGTTTGATTATTGGAGTTTGGTTATTATTTGGAAATTGAGATTTGGTCATTGGAATTTCTGCTACTTGGTGTCCTCTGTGGCTGTGTAGTTACTATCTTTGGGGCTGAGGAGGAATCAGGACTACTTCCTGGAGGTATTCAGATAGCTTTACAAGGCAGTCCTGAGGAGTGTTGAACTCAATCTCTTTTACTACCGAGGGGATGCCTCTGACGTATCCAGGTACCCCTTCTGCAGTATTATACAGCAGCACTGCAGGGATATTATTTTGATGAGCCAGTTCTAGCTCACCTCCCACATTCAGGGAAGATGCCCCTGTATAGGCAATCACCATCTGGGATTCCAGGAGAGCCCTTCGATTCATTTCATATATCTCTCTGGGTGTATACTCTGGATGAAGAAGCAGGCTGGTGTGCTGATGGGGTAAATAGACATTCAAGCCATATTCCTGACAGACCTCTGCAATCTGCTCATAAAGAGCTTTTTGCTCTGAATCTTCCTCTGAAACCAGGTGGCCAGAGATATATACTCTCATTCCCCTTTTCAAGCTGACCGCAGTCTCAGTCTTGCTTGGGATTGCGCCTGGACCACGGAAGGCTCTCCACCAAATCTCTATATCTTTCTCCGCACCCAGTCTGCTTGCATCAGCACCTTGTTGCCCCACATATTTACTTGAAGCCCTTTTCCAGTATGGCACTTCTGATGGTGATGAGAGTGTCTCGAAGGTGAAAGAACATATCCGCATTAAAGGGTAGATGGCAATTGGTAAAGGACCAAGGTTGTCCAGTTCCAATGTAGCCCTTCCCCGCCAGCCGGGTTCAAAAACTCCTGCTGTGCCATGAACGATAATGCCCAAACGAGCCAGACTGCTGCGGCCCTCCAGGCGTGCCAGCAGGTCATCAGGTAGTTCAAGGCTTTCATATGTCGTAGCCAGTGCCAGCTCGCCAGGCCGCATAATGAATGGCTCACCATCGGCAACGGAGATTTCCCTCATAATGCTGTCGCTTGAAGTATCACTCTGGGTATCGATGAAAGTAGTCCTCTCGGTCTCAAAAACCTTGAATACATACCCGAGACGCAGGTCAATAGAACAGGGACCCAGTTGGGTATTGAGGTCAATAGGGGGCAACACCCTAATCTTACCATCCTCAAGGTATTTCTTGATGTCCCTGTCGGAGAGTATCATGCTGAGCTCCTCTGCCTTCTCGTGATACTTACGCTGAGTTTTATCCCCTCAGTGGTTAAACTTGTTCATTGCTGAAACTATGCCCTCTTCTATGAGGCACAGTACAGCTTCAGTTGCAAGGGCATAGATATCCTTGATTACTATTTCCTCATCTGTAGTGAATCTTCCCAACACATGGCTGATTGCGTCGGGGGCATCTTCGGGGGGATGACCGATACCTATACGGAGACGGGGGAATTGCTGAGTTTCAAGGTAGGTAATGATAGATTCCAGTCCTTTATGTCCCCCAGCACTACCCTTTACCCCAAGCCGTATCTTGCCCAGGGGAAGGTCCATATCATCATAGATAACCAGCAGGTCATCCTGTAAAATATTATATTTCCACACGAGGGGTTTTACTGCTTCGCCGCTACGGTTCATAAAGGTATGAGGCTTGGCAAGTATCACTTCATCATTACTAATCCTGCCTGTCCCAATTCGGGAATGGCAGCGCCACTGTTTCAGAGAGATACCTTGCTTTTGGGCAAGGTAGGTGATACAGTGGAAACCAACATTATGCCGGCTGTGGATGTAGTCTTCTCCGGGATTACCCAAACCTACGATTAGCCTCATTGCTGTAAAAATAACAGTTTATGTGAGCGTTCAGCCACTATCTATCAGGTGTTAACCCTTTATCCTTCGTAATACTCAGAATTATAAACTATAACGCAATTTGGTGCAAAAGGAAGCTCTCACCTCAGTTGACAGGGTAACCTTGGTAAGGTATCTTAACTGTGGGGTCAGTTGTAACCTCCTTGAAGGTGATTGCCGCTTGTGGAGAAAAAGGAAGTTGTATTTATAGAGGTAGCCCGAAGAGTAGTAGAAGCTGCTTCGGATAAGCAGGCTTCTGATATTATCCTGCTTGATGCCAGGGAGGTTTGCTCTTTCACTGACTACTTTGTTATTTGCAGTGGTGAGAGTGACCATCAGATAGAAGCAATTCATAATGCTGTCACTGCAGCTCTGAAAAAGGAGGGTTCGGCCTTGCTTCATGCTGAGGGGAGTGCTGCCTCCGGCTGGGTATTGCTAGATTTTGGAGCGGTTATAGTGAATATCTTCTCTCCCTCACAGCGGGACTACTACCAACTAGATGAGCTCTGGAGTAACGCCCACCCCCTTGTTAGGATGCAGTAGATGAAGACACTAATTCAATGTGATTTCGATGGGACGATCACCGAGAAGGATATAAGTTTCATGCTATTGGATACCTTCGCTGATGAAGACTGGAGACAATTATTAGAAGAATATAAAGAGGGGAGGATATCTGTCGGGTGGTTTAATATGAAAGCCTTCGCCATGATTAAAGCAGAGAGGCAGGTATTGTTGGAGTTCGTGAGGCGTAGGGTGAGAATACGACCCGGGTTTCGTGAGATGATGGACTACTGTCATGAAAGGGATTGTCGTTTTGTCATCGTAAGTAATGGTCTGGATTTCTATATAGAGGCAATCTTGAGAGATATAGGTATGGAAAGCATCGAGGTATTCGCTGCACAAACACAGTTCCTGCCTGAAGGTATCCAGACGCAGTATATAGGACCAGATGGTTACCCTCTGGAGGATGGCTTCAAGGACGCCTATGTAAGTTTATTTTTGGAGAACGGTTATCAGATGGTATATATAGGAGATGGATTTTCTGATGTCTCGCCAGCGAGGCAGTGCCATCATATCTTTGCTACAGGTGAACTATTAAACCAGTGCACAAAGAAGAACCTTAGTTGCACCTGTTTTGTTGACTTTTACGATGTGGTCAAAGGATTAGAGTCTCTGGAAAGAATTGATGTAACTACACAGCCACAGAGGTCACCGAGGGATCCTTATAACACTTTTCGTATTGAGGGCAGAGGGAATCCTTCCCCTCTGCAGAATTTGTGAAGGAAAGAATTCCTTCACACCTCAAAATCAATTACTGGGCTGAGCAGTTACGAATTAATTAAGTCAGCTATTTCTGAAGGCAAGGAGAATCCTTTCCTCCCAAGTCTACTCATCCTGGCGCTCTCCTTTGTATCTTGGAGGAGTCCTCAAACTAAAGCTGTTATCGCTTCGAGCATCTGCTTGTTTGTAGTATTCCGACATTCAGCCGCTCCAGAAGGACAGGTAACGCAGCATGCACCACATCCACGGCAGAGGAGTTCATTTACTGTCATGATGCCCCTGCGCTCATCAAATCTCAATGCCTCATATTCACAAATCTCCTCACACATCCGGCATCCAGCACAAATCTCTTCATCAATCTGGCACACAAGAGGATCTTTCTCAACCTTCCCCACAAAGAATATACTGCCTGCCTTACCAGCCGCTGCATGCGCCTGTGCTATGGTGTCGGTAATATCCTTGGGTCCCTGGCAGCACCCTGCCAGGAATATGCCTTCAACCCTGCTGTTTACCGGGCCTAGCTTGGGATGGTCTTCCAGAAAGAAGCCGTCAGAACTCTGGGAGATTCTCAGTTTGTCTACTAGCTCCTTGGTATCCCTTCTTGGTACCAGACCAGTAGCCAGCACCACCATGTCAGCTTCCTCCTCGTATGGCTCTCCCAGCAGTGTGTCCTCTGCTCTTACCACTACTTTATCACCCTTCCTGTATACCTCGGAGACATTTCCTCTACGGTAGATTACCCCTTCTTTCTGAACCTGCTCAATAAATTGCTCGTGACCCTTACCAAATGACCTGATATCAATGTAGCATACCGTAACCTTTGCATCGGGAATCATCTCCTTTACCAGGTGTGCCTGCTTAGCGGTATACATGCAGCAGACTCGGGAGCAATACTCATTACCTACCGTCTTGTCCCGAGAACCAACACATTGGATGAAGACTACATTCTGTGGCTTCTTGCCATTTAGCTGTATCTTCCCTCCGGTAGGACCGGATACTGAGCATAACCTCTCCATTTCCATAGCAGTTATTACATTACTATACCTGCCATATCCATACTCTGGTTTTAACCTGGCATCAAATGTGTCATACCCTGTTGCCAGGATTATAGCGCCTACCCTTAGCTCCTCTTCCTTTTGCTCAGAATCCCTGGTAACCTTTACTTTAACTCTAAAGTTACCTATATATCCTTCCACCTCTGCCACCTCGGCACAGGTTATACACTCTATGTTGGGATGATTACTGAACTCAGTGAGAGTTGGCAACAGGGCATCACCAACATCCTCTAAGGTGGGAAAGGTTCTGCCTAGTTGAACTACATGCCCACCAACATCTGGTTCCTTTTCGATAACATAGGATTTGATTCCGGCGTTTGCCAAATCTAATGCCACTCGAATTCCAGCGATACCAGCACCTATTACCAATACTGCAGGCACTACGCTGGTCTCTTTCGTCTCCAAGGGCTCTGAATATGCTACCCGAGCCACTGCAGCGGCAACTAACCGCTTTGCCTTCTCTGTTGCTTTCTCCTTATCATTGTGAACCCACGAACATTGCTCTCTTATATCAGCCCTTTCCAGACGATAGGGGTTGACTCCAGCCCTTTGCACATTATGCCTGAAGGCAGCACCATGCATTGTGGGTGAGCAGGATGCTATTACTATTCTATCGAGCCTAAACTCCTCAATATCATCTCTTACTAACCTTTGCCCTGGCTCGGAGCACATATATAGGTAGTCCTTGGCTACCACGACATAGGGTAAGCCCTGGGCAAATCTTGTCACCTCTTCTACATCAACAGTAGAGGCGATGTTATTCCCACAGTGGCACACATAAACGCCAATTCTCATAGCTTATATCCCTGGTGTAACTACTCAAGTAAGGAGGATACCCTAGGCAAGAGCTAGCCAACACATAAATATCAAATGGGCTATACTTTGCAGTAAAATCGGAGAGGAGTTCAACGAGGTTTCCCTTGAAATCTTCAGAAGTAGGTTCCCGACCCAGCAGGAGTTTAAACTCCTCGACATAGATTAGGCTATCTTTTATCAGTGAGAAGCCGGCGATATTGAAGTAAGCCGTGGCAAACTCAGTAGAGACCTGGGGAAGGGGAACTGTGTTCAGGATGGGGGTATCGGTATCGGGGTCATAAATCACTCTCATAACCATATCCATTATAGCCTATTTACTTGTTACTTGCCTTTATCAGTTTATTCTTCCCCAGTTCCAACAACCACCCGTTAAATCGCTGGCTGCTCTTCCTCAGTAAGCCTGATAGCTTCGAAGACCAATCCTGCCCGTCTCTCGGCGGTCGGGGAGGATTTTGCTTAAAGAGACATCCTCAAGGCGAATATTAGAGTAGCCCCTGTTTGGCTTGGGAAGCCCAAGCTCATTGAAGAACTTGCATTCACAATCTTTTCAAGAGTTCACTGTAGTCATCAACAGTAACTTCTATTTCCCGTAAGATTTCTCTTATCAAAGGATGTGCCAAAACCCTCCCTTTATGATATGGCACAGTGGTAGTTCTTCCATCAGGATGTCTATAAAACACATGACTTCCTCTCTTGCGAATTTTCTCAAAACCTAATAAAAGTAGCAACCTCTCCATCCTTTTAGCATCAATCACCTGAAGCTTGCTCAACCTGCTACCTCAACTTGCTGAATTCCCACAAATTCAGGCAATTGTTTTTTAGTTTCTGGATCCATTTCCTCCAGGCATAATTCAACCACTTCTTTAAGATTTTTTTGAAGCTCGTCCAGGGTTTCTGCTTGAGTATGGGCACCAGGAATTCCTGGCACAACTGCTACATACAGCCCGGTTTCCAGGTCTTTTTCAATATATCCGGTTATCCTATGCATTTTGACTGCCTCCTATTTAATCCCCGATAACTTATCATACCCAAAACCCATCTTTTATCGCAACCATTGTCCTTACACGCTCCTCACCTTAGCCAGCCGGTTCCTCACCAACTTCAACAACCGCTCGGTAAATCGCTGGCTGCTCCCCATCAGTAAGCACGAGGGCTTCAAATACAACCTTATCCAGCCCTCAGCGGTCGGGGAGGACTTTGCTTAAAGAGACATCCTCAGGGCGAATATTGGAGTAGCTCCTGTTTGGTAAACTCATTAGTGATGAGGAGAGAAAGAGTCAAAGAGAGGTGACAATAAAGGATTCTTCAACCTCCGCCATTCTATAAGATCATTCTAGAAGATTTTGATTGATTCACGTGGCACTCTACACTAAACAAAACAAGAGTTAAGTCATAGAGAGGCTGCCATGGAATAGGAAGTGCACTCAATTCCATCCCCCCAATTTTTACCTCATTTAGATCATCAAGACCCATTGAAGCCGAATTTATGTAACAAAAAATGGGTTCCACATTAGTAATTAAGGGAGGGGCATCTTCAAGAAGTTTACCAAGTGGACTGGTGACATTCAGAAGGGTAGGACCATTCGCCCTAAATGGAGAATCGCAGCTGCGCGGTCGTGGCTTGTCACCCAAATATCCTTTAATTCGTGCTGATGGGAATGGAGCTAATAGCTCATCAGAAATGTCTTGCAGTGATAATTCATTCGGAAGTTCCGGAGATTTCCACTCCCTCGCACGATCTTCTATCCACCAATCCCTTTTATATGCAGGTAAGGGTTCCAGAACAACTCTACCCGCATCATCTATTGAAATAAATGGATAGTTGTTTGGAATGAAGCTGAATATCGACTGAACCTCAATGACACAATGTTCTTTGTAAATCTCCCCGGTAACTATTATCACTACAGTGCTACATAAAAGCCATCCAAATCTAGTAACACCCTGTTTCCCAGACTCTTCTTCTAAACATTCCTTGAGATTTTGAGCCCCGCAACCGCTAATATAATGATGATCTTCCAGGTATGTTTTTGCACCACCCAAAGGAACTGTCCAAACTTCAAAACTTATGCCTAACTCTTGGAGTGTATTTTCTATGCTCCCGATAATATCAAGCGAATTTTTATAATTTCCACGCCATCTTGTAGAGCTATGATAGACTTCAGGAAGATACCAAAAGGGTATCTTTAGCAAAGGAATTGGTATTAAAGGTGCCCAGGCAATCTTCAGCCCTTTATAAAGCTCTCCTTGATTCTTAATAGTCCACTTAATAGATGTGAGGTGGTCCCCAAATTTCGGACAGGTTGTTAAGAGCGGGTTTTGCTCCTAGAATACTAGAATACAAAGAGAGATAGGAGGAGCAGGACATGAAACAGAACCGCAGCAAGCACAGCCCATCATTTAAAGCCAAAGTA
>JAUWOP010000017.1 GCA_030612045.1 Chloroflexota bacterium
GACTTTCAAAAGTAATGCCGGGACGCAGGCAGTTCTCAGCTTCGGACAACAATTTCAGCTTTTCTACGCTTGTTGGGGACATTGTCATCCCTAACCTTGCTCATTCTTTGCTGGGGATGAAAACATCCCCCCTTGAGCCAGCTAGAATTTTCATAGTAGCGTGGGGGCTTGTCCCCCACCCCTGCCGAGGATAAACCTCGGCGCTACGATAACAGGATAAACCTCGGCGCTACGATGGCTATCGGCGCTACAATGGCTAATCGCAAGAAGAGACTATCCTATTCTAAAGTTTCCAGGAGCACTAAAAGTGTTGGAAGAGACTATGACTTGACAATGAAGTACCCCATGTCATTCCCGCCCCGTATCAAGTACGGGGTAAACTCCAGCAGGAATCCAGAAGGTCCAGGGATGGATTCCGTGTCAAGCACGGAATGACAAACTGTATAGTTATTACAATTACACTACACTAGAAGGTTTTGCTTATTCTAATTTGGGTATTGTTTTAGAGATTAGAGTTTGATTCCAGTGTATGCGCATTTAATTATGTCGTTCTATATAACCCCCCCCTCCCCATTAGGAGAGGGGGGAAAGGGACACATCATCTCTCTTGAAGAGCAGGACAGATGAAAGTAGATTACATGATACTCCCACAACTAATAGAAATCAGGATTATGATAATCTACAAATACGGAACAAGATAATGCCATTCCCCAAGCGCATGCTAAAACACTTGGTAATCAGTTCTGTTTAATATGCTGCCTCTTTTATCTCTACATTTCCGTATTTTTCCTTTGTCGTTTCTATCTCTTCACGGCTCACGGGCATTGCCGACCAATATCCACACATCGCATCTACTACTCTCCAAACCAAATCACCCATTGTAGGGTCTTCCTCTGTCGGAAACCAGTACTTCTGTGTACCAGCAAACTCCTTATCCTCTAATTTCCACTCTAGATCAGAAGGCATTTTTCCTTCCCCCTTTCTTTTTATTAGCTAAATAATCCTGAAAACTGCCTTTTTTGTAACTAGCCCTTTCCTCACCTCCTTTCATCAGGAAATCTTTTTGATTCCTATTGCCTTATTGCGTACAAAATCACTCATGCCTGGTTATCTACCATAAAGTAACTTTCTACTGAACAAGACTTCCAATGCCTTAGGTAATTGCTCTATATAGTCGAGAAGTTGTAGCGAATCACCATACTGTTTCACTAATATATCTCTTTCACGATATGCACACCCCAGGGTGATAGTGTCCACCCCTTCCCTTTTGCAGAAATCCAAGGCTTTCTCTACGCTACAACCACAGTTTGATTCACCGTCTGTTATATGGACGAGAAACCTCCGCCTTCTCCCTTTTGGCATCTGGAGGGCTGCCGCGATTATGGCTTGTCCTGATGGGGTTTGACCGTGCGGTGGCACTGTGTAAAAAACTCCCCCCCGTAATAGAGGTGATACTATGCATACTCCACGCTGTTCAAAATAACCAAAAACCTTCACTCTATTTCGCTGCCCTTCCAGTGCTTTGACCACAGCAGCGCTTGTATCTTCAACCATTTTACCCTTGGGTCCCTCCATGGACTTTGAACAATCAACAACGAGCACAATATCCCATGCAATATCGACTGCCGATTGTTTACTCATAAAGCAACAGCTTGTTGTTGCTGCCCTGTAAAGCCTCTTTCGATCAACCTTACCACTTTCCAAACCTCTCTCTATTAATGAAACACGCTCAGCATATGTCTGAAAAATAGCCTTTAACCTCGCTACCAGGTAAGGGTCTACCACTGGCGTAACGCGAGTGTTAAATTCCCACAGAGAAGTCGGTATCACGCTCTTATCATCAGTACCACAAATGCCTTTGATAAGCGGTGTTAAATTACAAGAGCCATCTGCCAGGCTCCACTCAATCTGATGAGAAAGAGCTAATGGCATCACCTGTTGTTGAACCGGCATACTTTCCACCCTTCCCTCTTGCTTTTCCTGATGCATGTCAGAATAAATAATTTTGTCTCTTTCCCATTCAGAAATATAACCTTTAATCTGTTCCCATAATTCTTTATAGAATATACTTCTTAAATTACACCTCGTTGACACAGATTTCGACTCATCGGCAATTTTGATTAACCTTTGTGAAGCTTTGACTAGAATCTCTAATGTTTTCGAATATTCTTCAGACACCCCCTTTTGCTCATCCAGAACATAGCGTTTCCATAGCTCAAATAGCGCTCCTGGCGTTATTACCTTTGATATTTCTCCTCTCCCAAATGTCTCCCGTAGCCTCTTAACATACAAACCCAGGACGGATTTTTGTGCTAATGCATTCACATATATATCTTCTCCAGCGTTATATAGTCTCCACAATACATCTTTATCCTTGGAATCTACTCTCTTCGTTGCCTCGTTCAATTTTAACCATACATAATCACTCCACTCCTGTTGATGCATGGCTTCATGAACAACAATCCCAACTAACATATCCATTTTACCTGGTAAAATCGGGTAGTTACCTAAAGCAAATGCTGAGGGTAACTTTATTGTGCCCGTGTGAGAGTTATTTTCTTTCATACCTTCCCATTCAACTGACCCCACACCTGACCCTATATGACCAGCTACTTTTCTCAGGGCACGCAGGACATTTGCCAGCTCGACAGGCTCTAAGGTCGACTTGTTACTGCGCCAAAAATCAGAATACCCCTCAAAAAGCCAACTTGGGTGGTGCATAGGGTCTATCTGGAGGTTGTCAAAAGACTTGATAGTCATTTCTACTTGCCACCTTTATTTCACCAGTTTGTACATGAATAGCCAGGAGTATTGATTCCAAAAAATCCCTGTTTATCTGTAAGCTGTAGATAATAGCATCCCTTACTGGCGCGCCAGCAGCGACTAATTCTGCTACCATCAGGGTATGCCGGGTTGATACTGAAATAGGCATCTGTATATTGCTTCTCAGCCTGTTTGCAATATTAACTATTGTTAACGCAGTTTCTTCCCCTACTCTCGTCTTTAAATGCAAAACCTTCGCTTCTACTGGAGGTGGTAGGTATTCCATAGCTATTACATAGAATCTATCCCTTAGAGCAGCATCTAGCATCTCTGTGCCTGCAAACTCCTCACCTTCATTCAAAGTGGCAAAGAATGTTACTCCATCAGCCACCTTTACCACTCCTAGGTCATCTGTCCATACCTGCCGGTCCTCCGCCAATACTGAAAACAGCATGTTCAGCGCCTTCGGATGCTCTGGTCGGTTTATTTCTTCCAGATGAATCACACACCTTGGTGTTGATATCGCCTGGGGAAATAGAAACTTCTGGTAATAGGTTTCCCCTTCCTTTAACCTCATTTCTCCGAATAGCTGACCTGCTTCCGAGAGTATCCCTACCTGAAATGACGCCAGTGGCCTGTGATAACGGGCGGCAAATTGCCTAACCAATGAGGATTTCCCGCACCCTTGTTTCCCGGATACTAATATGTTTACCGGGTGCTCTTTTGATAAGGTTTCAAACCTTTCCAGATTCTCTATTACCTCTCCATGCAGAAAGAAGTAAGGGTCAGCCTTTGGTGCTAAAACATTGGTAAACTCAGCAATTTGTACCATATTCCCTATATCCTTCCCTTTCTATAAACTCATCTCAAATTTCCCCAGCTAATGATGAAGATAATCGTGGTCTGGAGACCAATTCTACAACTATAGTTAACCACCTATCGTTACACTTATACCCTCAGATGCAACTATATCACGCAAAAACTCAACATCACCGGGGTAAAGGCTTTCCATGTCCTCCAGTGCCCACTTTATATCCAACCAACGGTATTTTTCCTGGCAATAGTTATGAAAAGGTAACAAATCTACCCCCTGGACCGGGCTAGGTAGATCTTTTAGAAAACCAACCATATTTTGGATATTCCCCTCCGAATCATTAAAACCTGGAATTACCGGCACCCTAACCCTTATCTCCTTACCCAGGGCAGATAGCTTGCGGAGATTTTCTAAGATAAGCTCATTCCTTACACCTGTCATCAGATAATGCTTCTCTGAATCCATATTCTTCAAATCATACAGAAACATATCCACATAAGGACTCAGCTCCTCTAAAATCCCCCACTTACAATATCCGCATGTATCAAGGCATATATGAGGAATTGCCCTTCGCTTTGCCTCTTGCAGTAACTCTAATACAAACTCCGGGTGTAATGTGGGCTCTCCACCACTAATTGTCATGCCGCCGCCTGAATTAAGATAGAAGATAGCATCCCTTTCCACCTCTGCAACAATCTCTTCAACTGTTTCTTCCTTTGCCGTAGGGGATAAAGCATCATATGCACAGGCTTCCACGCACTTCATACATCCATTACATTTTTGCGTATCAAACTTGTAATATGTACTACCTTCTGCCCGAGCTTCATCCGGAGGTATTGGTGGATAGATAGCATCAACCGGACACACTGACAAACACATGCCACACTGTACGCACAGAGTCCTCTTCCACCATATCTGAGGTATTAGACCTATACACTCCGGATTGTGACACCAATCGCAGTGTAACGGACAACCCTTTAGAAATACTGTTGTTCTTATTCCTGGTCCATCGTTAGTTGAAAACCGCTGGATGTTGGTAACAGGCACTTTTTTAGCGGTAGCAACCATAGCCATACTCACACCTCCCCTCAATGTCCTGCATAAAGTAAATTGTCATAACCTTCCATGTCTTATACTACAAGCTGCAAGATAAAATTACACCCTCTCTTCTAACCCCCCATAATGCTGTTACTTCACGCTGAACATTATAAATCTACTATGGAGAGAAGGTTTATCACCTCTTGAGCTACACAAGAGAGCCCTCTCTCCATGACCAAGAAATGTGGACCCTTTATCGAGAAACTATGCCAGTTTCTCTCCTGCCACAGGGATGGAGAGGGCATAGACCTCATTTACTTTAATCGTACCCACAGCTTCTACCTTTTGGTTTACACCAAGCTGCTGCATCATTCCATTGACGCGAGACGCAAGCTGGTCGAATATTGGACCTGAGGTCTCCCATTTTGTAAAGAGACCTTTTATCTGGTATCCATCTAGTGGTGGCATAAATACTGCAATGGCGGCGTGGCGCGTCGTATCCAGATTCACCTTGGTTTTGCTATTTGGAAAAACATTAGCAAAAGCCAGCATATCCTCGCTTATGGGACAGAGAGAACCTATCGGTACTGCGTTTAATACCTTCTCTTTGTCTAGTGTAGCCATTATCTTTATGCTACTCTCACTTGTCAGGGCTTCGTATACTTCCTCTGGTAGCTTCGCCATTCTACTCCTCCATTTCTCAAGCTAGCTTTTTGCCCGCATCCTGCAAACAAGCACTATACACTTCTTCTACCTGACCTAAAACTACACCGTTAATCTGTATAGGTAGCATTTTATATACCATTTCATTAAACTGATCTGCTAGCGGACCACTTGCCTGGTAATCCTTGTATTCCCCTTTTATCTGGTAGCTTCTTAAATCTGCTCCAACTACATTTACGGTAAAATTGCCCTTCTTTAGCAGGTTTTCCTTTGTTTTCTTTATCCGAAGGTCAGCAAAAACGATCGTCTCCTCATCCAGTGTGCCCAAAGTTCCTATTACTACTATATTTGGCACACCTGAAGGACTAACCGTCGCCAGTGTTTTCAGGTTCTGGGGATTGGCTAATGCATCAATCACCTCTTTAGGCATTTTAGCCATGACTATCCTCCTTCGCTATTCCTCATCAAACTCCCTCTGCACACGCACAGTTTGATCCCAACTGAACTCTCTTATGTTTGTGCGAATCCTGCCCAGCTCTTCGAATTTGGGACACTTACTTGCGTCAGTATAAATACTCACTTCCTTCCCCACCTCATCCTCATCCAGGATTGCATTGCAATAACCATCATCAGCCCCACTGTTGTTTGATGAAGTAAAAAAGTGCACGCAGTGTCCACACATTGTCTTCTTCCTCTCATCCCTATGAGATTTAAGTCCTGAAGATAGGTCTGTCCCCAGTTCACTACGCCCCATACGACTAGCACTGCCATCATCTATCTTATGTTCCATCGCTGACTCATATGTTATTTTCTTCTCTTCAGCCATTTTCCTCCTGGACCTCACTTTCCTTATATTCAATCTCACAGTTTAGTTTAGCTCACTTCTGTGCCGTTACCTTCTTTCTCTCCCTCTCTTCTTCTTCTAGCTCATCAATCTGTACCCATCCAAAACACTTCGGACATTCTCTGTATGCTATCGGTGCATCTGGAGTAGTACTGTATAGATACCTGAATGTACCCTTTAGTCCTTCGTAGCCACAATGCTGACACTTCATTGGAAGTCTCCTTTCCTTTTTTTCTTTCTCTGGTTGGCTCTATATGAACAAAATCTGCTTTTTCACCTTTCAAATCCACACTTGCTTGCCCCTATTAGAAAGGAAAACTCGGAGGAGGGAGAGAATCTTCCTCCTCCGTTTCCCGTGCTCCCTTATTTAGATCTCCTGAACAGTCCTGGCCATGATGGTATCCTGGCACTTCCTACTCAGTTCTACAAAGTGAGCGCTATAGCCTGCCACTCTTACCATCAACTCAGGATACTTCTCTGGTTCCTTTTGGGCTGCCCTCAGGGTCTCATTATCCACCATGTTAAACTGGACATGGTCAATCCCCAGGTCATGCCATGCCCTCATGTAACCCATGAACAACTGAACCCCCTTTTCTCCAGCCAATTGAGTGGGATTTAACCGCTGGTTAAGCAGGGTAGCCTTAAAGTCCCTCACATGGTCAAGCTTACCTACCGAACGCAGAACAGCGGTGGGTCCCTTCTTGTCCAATCCTGCACCCGGTGAGCATCCGCCATCATACAGGGTATCCCCCCACCTTCTACCGTTAGGCTGAGCACCTATCTTTGTGCTACATACTACATAAACAGAGACATTCTCAGGCAGGTAAAGAGGAGAGTTACCGCACCATTCAGTTTGTGGCTTCTGTGTCTGCAGATTTATGTCTTTGTGGGCTTTGACAATAATGTCATCGCAATAGCTATCATCATTGCCCCACTTAGGTACTCGGATAAAGTCCATCCGCTCCCGCTCATATCCTTCCCAGTTAGCGAGAAGCATCGCTCTCAGTTGAGCCCAGGTGTATTTCTTCTCATCATAGATTAGCTTCTTAACCGCAACTAGCCCATCGAACTGATCCATGTGGCATGAAGTTGTCATCCATGGGTTGCCATGCTCTTTAACTTCATCACAACTGAGACCTGCATCAACACACCTTTCATACATTGCACTTATCCACACACGAGGGTACTGCTTCATCCTGATCCAGCGGTCCTTTTCGAGTCCCCTCATGAGGGTCCAGTAGATATACTGCAACTGCTTAATCCAGGCGTTATAGAACTTCTCCCACGTATCGAATGTAGTGACATCACCTGTATGGTGGCCCGCCTGCATTTTAGTTACGGGGTCCCACCCATCGAAGATGGCGAACGACATTGCCGGAGAGGAAACAATCGTGGGATTCCCATACCTTATTGGTTGCGCTGTTTCTTTGGTGGTGCAGGCTGGTGACATACAGGCTGCATGCACCCATGTCCGCGCCTCCTCTACACTATACCCATAGTTAGTCATCATATTCTGAATTAGAATCTCATCATGTCTAATGGAGGGATAACCCAAGCCATGACGAATACATTCGAACACCTGGCGCAGGGTCTGGGGGCGTGCCTTACTGTGCCAGCGGAAACCATAGGTAGGCTCAGAGGTCCTGGTTAGTCGAGCGGCCGTTAAGATGTCATCGGTTAGGTCAGAGCAGGCATCTTCACCAGTTTCCGGGTCAACTCCCCCAATCGTCCAGACCAACGGTCCACTTCCCCCTGTCATGATCTCCCTATAAAGACGAGACCAGGGACGGTTTGTTTCAAAGGTTCTGAGCTGCCACTCGCCAATGTAATCAATCACATCATCTCTGGCGATGTTCTTTTCATCGATTACATCCTTCTTATAAAATGGCCAGTGATAGAAGTCTGGACGGCTGGGCCAGGCTGTTTCTGAGCACTCATACCGCTTCAATATATCGAGAAAGTGATGATGCTGAATCGACTCCCAGATATGCTCCGGTGGCTCAGTAGCAATCTTGGCACAGGTTTCGTGAATCCGCATCAACTCAATCTTTCTCTCAGGATTAGTCTCGAAGTTCTCAGCAAGAATCTTTGCTAACCTGGAGTAGCGCTTTATCCATCTTACAGAGGCTTCCATCGTCCACTTCATTGCCTGCAAGTTATCTAGTTTTTCTATTAAAGGCAGGTCCTCTGGAGCATTCATGGGAAAGGTGTTTGGTCCCAACTCTCCTATCCCTTGCAGCCTGTCGCGGGCCTCTTTCACTTTTGCGTCAATTGCATTGATGATATGGCCATAACCCTTAAATGCCCACTCATGGTCGAAAACTGCAGTCTCAAAACCATTCAAGTGAGCCTGACCCAGGGTTATGATAGCCAGCGCAGATTCCATCTTCTCCTTACGGGTTAGTATCCTCTCACACGCTGCCTGATATGTCCTGGGTCTCCACCAGTCAAGGTCCTTTTTTATCCACTCCCTATCCTTCTCCTCGAATAGTCCACTACGGTCGTTATACAAGTCCTCGTTGATGGCATGGGCAAAATAAGGTATCCAGAAGATCACATTTGGAGCTGCCCCGCAATAACCGACTATCCTGGCATCATCAATGACAAAGATTGGGATTCTATCCAGTACTGCAGCATCCGCCTTAGCTCTGGTCCAAGCTCCAGGCTCCACAGGGTCTTTACTCTGAAATACATCTGTATAAATCTTGCATCCACAGGGGTCTATCTTTACACCCGGTATGTAAGCTGAGCCTCTTGCTCCCTTGAACCAGACAGCACTACGTAGCTTACTAAGACGCGTTGTACGCGCCTTGTCTGCCCACCACCAGTACTGCTTCTTATCCAGGAATCCCTGCATTTCCTTTTCTTCTTCTTTCGTAACCACTACAAATACCTCCTTTCCTACTCCTTGATTTGAGCCAGCTCAAACTCCCCCTCTATTCATTTGCCACCTCTGTTACTGCCTGTGTACGATAAGAGGTGGCTTACTATAGCTAGCTCGTAACCGAGCGCAAACCTTTCTTCTATCATTCTCCCTTTCCCACCCCCTTTCTATTTCTGACCCTTTCATTTTTACGGGGGACTATACAACTATGTGGATTATTGTAGACCCCGTGGGGTCAAGATTCAATCCGCCATAGTATATACTTTACCCCCAGAAAACCATTAGCCAGATTACATCATCTGGGCAAGAGCACTACATGATTTTGGCAGATATGCTACGTAAGGCTGTCACTCATCAGTAAGCATATTCCTTGACAAGCTTCCTAAATTATGCTAAAATACCGTAATTATTCACCCCAATGTCATTCTGAGGGGGTACTTCGGCGCTGTCATTTCCACCGAAGGGAGAAATATAGAGGCACTCAGTATAAACTCCGTAACCGAAGAATCTCGGAGACCCTCCGCTGAGTTTGCCTTGAGCGACCGATTAAGATTTCTCGCTGCGCTCGAAATGACATAGTGAAGGGCTTAGTGTGACACAAAGGGGACTGAGCGGTTACATAATATTAATCAAATGTGAGAGTTTGTGTCTATTAAGGTATCCATGGAAAAGATTAAGGTTCTGATTGCTGATGACCACCCGACATTTCGGGACGGATTGTGCCGTCTCCTGGGGGATGAAGGGGACCTAGATGTTGTGGCTGGGGTTGCGGATGGTGAAGAAGCCATCAGGCTGGCAAAGGAGCTGTCGCCAGATGTAGCTATAATTGATGTTGCCATGCCAGGAATTGGTGGCATTGAGGCTGCCAGGCAGATTAAATCAACCTGCCCAACTATTGCTATCCTTATGGTCAGTGCTTATGGATATGAGCCGTATATACTTGCTTCACTACGGGCAGGTGCAGCGGGGTACTTGCTGAAGGATACTTCTCTCTGTGAACTAGTTAGTGCTATCCATGCGATGTACAGTGGTAAAGTGGTGTTCGACTTCAGAGCTGCCAAAAGGATTTTGCATCGTATAGCCAACAATAAGGGTGAGGAGAGGGAAGACATTGGGGAATTGCAGTGTCGCGAGCTAGAGGCACTCAAGCTGCTAGCCAAAGGTATGAGCAACAAAAGGATTGCGGTAGAGTTAGGTATCAGCGAGCGTACAGTTCAGACCCATCTAGTTAATATCTACAGGAAGCTAGGGGTCTGTTCCCGTACTGAAGCTGTGCTTCATGCCTTAAAAGAGAGCTGGTTCACCCTTGATGACCTGTGACCTACCATGAAGATTTGTACGAGCTATTTTAGTATCATTCCGGGTGTAGTAGATAATATCTAGCGTCTTTTAGATTCTTCTTTATTACACCTGTGGTCAGGTGGTATTGAAATGGTTGAAGGCCTGTCTTTCTATGACAGGGGAGCTGTCGCGGAGGATGCTCAGTCTCTACCTGAGAGAGCAAATGCTATTGTGCGTAATCCTCATCTTTGGATTATTGTTGCTTTAACGGTCGTCCTTACCACCAGCTACTATGCTGACTACTCTGGTTTAAGTTGGGTCCCCACCAGTAAGTATACTCACGAGGTGCTCCGCACTCTATTTCTCATCCCCATGTTCTATGCTGCTATTGCATTTCACTTCAGAGGGGCATTGATAACCTCATTCGTCTTTCTCTGTATAGTTCTGCCCTACACCCTATTTGCTTCTCATCCTGAGCCTATGTTCAGCGTGGTCACATTCATTATAGTTGCTAGCCTGGCTACTATTACGCTTGGTCTGGAGGAGGAACGAAGGCAGAAAGAGAAGAAGGCTCTTAGTGAGCTAGATACAGCTTGCCGTGAGCTTCAGGATAATGCCAAGCTCCTCAAGACTTCGGAGGCACGCTACCGGGACCTGTTCAATAATGCCAGTGATGCTATCTTTATAAGTGACCTTAAGGGTAATGTTATTGATGCCAACCAGTCAGCAACTGCACTTACTGGCTACACAACTGAAGAACTGATAAAGATGACCTTCTCTCAGCTCTTCTCTGCCAAGAGCTTTAAAACTGCCATAGAAAGTCAGCGGCGGCAGATTCGGGGTGAGGCCATCACCGAGCGTTACGATGTAGAGCTAATCAGAAAGGATGGGACAAAGGCGATCGTCGAGCCTGTGACCAGATTGATAACGAAAGAGGGTAAGCGAGTGGGTATCCTGGGTATAATCAGGGATGTAACTGAACAACGGCAATTACAGGAGAGCATGCAGTTCTACATTACGGAGGTTATTAAGGCTCAGGAGGGAGAGCGAAAACGCATTGCTCGTGAGCTGCATGATGAGACGGCTCAAACTCTAGCTTCCTTGTTGCTGGACGTTGAGGTAATAAATAAGTCTAGAGACCAATTATCGGATGAGACTATCCAATACCTGGAGCAACATCGGCTGAAGATTGATAGCCTGCTGAAAGAGGTACGCAGTTTCAGCCATGCGCTGCGCCCCCCGGTTTTAGACCAGATGGGATTGATACCGGTGATGGAATTGCTAGTTGATAAGCTAAATGAGCAGGAGAAGGTCAATGCTTACCTTGAGGTAAGTGGTTCTGAACGGCGTTTATCACCTGATACAGAACTGGTACTGTTCCGTATTGCTCAGGAGTCGCTGCGTAATGTCATGAAGCACTCCCAGTCGACAGAGGCTGTAGTCAGAATTGAGTTTGGTCCGGAGAATGTCAGGCTAGAGATTACCGATAATGGTAGAGGTTTTGAATTACCTAAATCGCCGGGTAATTTCGTTAGTATGGGTAAATTGGGCCTGATTGGTATGCAGGAGCGTGCCCGTTTACTTGATAGCAGACTCTCGGTGGAGTCACAGGTGGGCAAGGGAACAAAGATAGCGATTGAGGTGACAGGGTGAGATTACTTAGCAACTAAGGTTTTGAGCATAACAATACTCTTGTCATCCTCTATCTTACTAAGAGAGGTCTATTATGTCCGAAGTACTATTCCTAAGTAGGAGTGAGATTGAAAAGTTCCTTAAAATGAGTGATGTACTGAAGGTAGTTGAAGAGGCTTTTAGGCTGCAAGCTGAAGGAAAGGTTATTATGCCACCCAAATTGTATTTGAGCTTACCAGAATATCGAGGAGACTTCAGAGCTATGCCAGCCTATATTGATGGAAGTGCTGGAATCAAGTGGGTAAGTGTATATCCTGACAATATTAATCACAATCTACCCGCTGTGATTGCTACTATTATTCTATGCGACCCTTCTACTGGCCATCCTCTCGCTATTATGGATGGCACATACATTACCAGTATGAGAACAGGGGCAGCAGGAGGGATAGCTGTTAAGTACTTGGCTCGGAAGGGCTCATCTACTGTTGGAATAATAGGGGCTGGTACACAAGGCAAAACACAATTACTAGCTATAAGTGAAGTACTTCCGAGGATTGAAGAGGTGAAGGTATTCGACCGATACAAGGATGCTAGCCTGAGGTATACTGAGGAGATGGGAACAAAATTAAACCTGAATATCCGTCCCGTTAGGACTATTGAAGAGGTGACAGAGGCTGACATTGTGGTTACAGCTATCCCTTCAGAGAAGCCAATTATCAGGAAGTGTCATATTAGGCCAGGAACCCACATAAATGCGATTGGCGCAGATGCAAAAGGAAAGCAGGAGTTAGAGGCAGATTTACTAAGAAGCGCAAGGATTGTAGTTGATGACATTGAGCAGGCATCTCATTCGGGTATGATTAATGTTCCCCTCTCAGATGGCGTGATAAAAGCTGAGGATATTCGTGGTACTATTGGAGAGATAGTAGCTGGTCTAAAGGAAGGACGCAAAAATGATGAAGAAATAACGATTTTCGACTCCACAGGACTGGCTATCCAAGATATAGCCTGTGCTAAACTCATATATGAAAAGGCTAGGTTTTCGTCATGAAAGGTTATCGTACCCCCTCTTGGTTCCGCATGAAGAAATTATCCAGGAAGGCACACCTGAAGTCGTATTGCAGCACACCCAGAACTCATGAATTGAAGGTCCGGGGCCGAGGGCAGAGGAAAGGGGTTTGACTGAGCTCAAAGAGGCTGGGGAGTAAAAAGCTGGATGCAAGGTAATGGTGCTCTTTTATCAGGTCTGGCAACCCAAGCGTCTGAATTGACTGAAACAGAGGTATGTGCTACGCTGAGAAGTGAATTACACAGCACTTTTCCCAAATTTGAATCTGGTGAGATGTAGGTGTTAACCTTAGTAGAGCTCTATCAGGAGATTAGCAGGTGTCATCGGTGTGAGTTGGCAAAGCATCGTACCAGGGTTGTGCCTGGTGAAGGAGCAGAGGATGCCGAGGTTGTATTTATAGGTGAGGCGCCAGGTTGGCATGAAGACCAGCAGGGTCGTCCTTTTGTGGGCGCAGCAGGCAAGTTCCTGGATACTCTGCTTGCCTCTATCGATATGTGCCGCGAAGGGGTCTACATATGTAATGTTATCAAGTGCCGACCACCAGAGAATCGGGACCCCTCACCACAGGAGATAGAGGCATGTCAAGGGTGGCTTGACAAACAGCTTGACCTACTTCACCCCAGGATAGTCGTTACCCTAGGGCGTTATTCTATGGCACGTTTTTTCCCCGGTGAGTCTATCAGCAGGATTCATGGTAAGGAGTACCGCCGTGGAGGGGTAATCTACTACCCCATGTATCATCCTGCTGCCGCCCTGCACCAACAAAAGTTGCGCCAGATTATTGAGGCTGATATGCTTCGTATTCCACTGCTTTTGTCAGAATCAGAAACTGAAAATACCTGTGAACCAGAGCCAGAACCGGAACAACTAAGCCTTTTCTGAATCATGTTTATCCAACAAATTTAGTTATTAGCTATATGATGGCCCTTCTATTTATCGTTAGATCAACTATAATACAGCGAATCCTTCTCGCCCTTATCATGGGTGGGCTTATATTTGTCTTCAGAGACAGAGTCTTCTATGCTTTTGGTATAGGAGTAGCCATACTGGTAGTTGCAGTATTCGTTCTTGACTGGGTAGTAAGAGGGTGTCGAATCTTCACTCTGGTACGGCATTGCAATTATTACCTGGGTGCAATTACCTTTGGTCTTGCTATATTCGGAATTCTGGCTTTCTTTGTTCCTTCAAAAGGAGTATTCAGTACTACCTCATTAGGAGGACAGCTCGGCCTCTGGGTTATCGTAAACCAGAATATTGCCGGGGCGCTCCGAATAGCCGCATTAGTCATAGTGGGCATAATCTTTATAACCCCCCGGCATAGCTGGAGAGCTATGGTCTCGCTGGTAGAGTGGTTGTGGCACGGTATATCCTGGGTGTACCGGTTCTGTGCTGAACACTCCCCCCATCGCACTATTCCAGAGTGGTTTAGGAAACGGCAAGCGTCCAGGCTACAAAACAAGAAGCCTTCACACCTGCGATTTAACCAGTCGGAGAGCCTGACTAAAGTTAGTGGTCGGCAACCAGGACTGAAGACTAATGGCTATCAGCTATCAATGGAAGAGGAATCCCAGAAGGAATCATTTAATACCTATGCTATCCCTCATTCCCAGGGACGGTGGCAGTTGCCACCTGTTAGCCTCTTTGATAGGCCGTTAGCAATAGCGTACAGTGAGGCTGAGGTAGAACGGCGTGCTAGAATGATTGAGGATGCTCTGGCAAGTTACGGAGTAGAAGCTAAAGTTGTACAGGCGAATGTGGGTCCTACTGTTACTCAGTTTGGGGTAGACCCTGGATGGGAGCGCAAGTACCGACAGATAAAGGAGCGGACTAAGAACGGTGATATTATAATGCGCCAGGAAGAAGTATCTCGGAGAAGGGTCAAAATAGAGCGTATCTCTTCACTGGCAAATAATCTGGCTCTTGCTCTGTCTGCTCCTAGTGTCAGGATTGAAGCACCAATACCAGGGACCTCAATGGTAGGGATTGAAACCCCCAATATGTCTGTGGGGATAACCAGTTTTCGAGAAGCAATAGAAAGCCCTGCTTATCAAAGGATGAGTGCCTACTCCAAGTTGGCTATAGTCTTGGGTAAGGGTACTAGTGGTGAGATAGTGGTAGAGGAGCTGGCAAAGATGCCCCATCTACTTATCGCTGGTGCTACTGGTAGTGGTAAGTCAGTATGCCTCAACACTATTATCGCTTCGTTAATAATGAATACCTCTCCTGAAGAATTAAAGTTTTTGATGATTGACCCCAAGCGAGTAGAGTTAGTCTATTACAACAGTTTGCCTCACCTCCGAAGTAGTGTAGTTGTTGAGAATGATAGGGCGATTGATATACTAACCTGGCTCAATCAGGAGATGGATGACCGATACCGTAAAATGAATCAGACAAGAACGCGTAACATCGAGTCATATAATAGGAGTAGACGTGTCACAGTTCCTATGCCATACCTGGTGCTCATTATAGATGAGCTTGCTGACTTGATGATGACCAAGGGAACAGAGGTAGAGCCTTTGCTGTGCCGTTTAGCTCAGATGGGTCGGGCTACAGGCATCCACCTGGTGGTTGCTACCCAGCGTCCCTCGGTGGATGTAGTCACAGGACTAATCAAAGCCAATTTCCCTACCCGTATCAGCTTTGCCGTAACCTCACAGGTAGATTCACGTACCATTCTGGATGGTGCTGGAGCGGAGAAACTTCTGGGACGTGGTGATATGCTCTACCTGCCTACTGGTGCTCCCAAGCCAAAGCGGCTCCAGGGGTGCTACATCTCTGACGATGAGATTGGAAAGTTGGTCAGCTTCTGGAGTAAACAAGTCCCAACACAGCCATCCCCTTCAAAGACACCGAGTGTTTCTGCTGAAGCAGGAGTAACCGATGTTACTCACCCCTACACAGAAAGTAAGGTGGATGCTGATGAAGATACTTCTACGCATGCACCTCAATAATATCCCCGTCCTGGAGAATATGGTCTCGCCTGACCCTCTGCCCTTCATATTTTCCTGAGCCCCAGACTAGAGCATACTTAAATCTATTCCGAAGGTCTTTGTGAATTGATTCAGCAGCATCCTCGATAGTGTTGCCTTTGCTGAGCACCAGGGGGTCATTTATGTCTGGCTCCTGTCCTGGCATCTTAGTGTAGACCCGTATGATATCCAGGGAATCGTAGATAGCCTGCTTCAGTTCCTCTAGAATAGTTTCTCCCTGTTTCATAATACTTATATTTGTTGAGATACGGTATATAGGAATGCTGGAACCATAGCGTAGGGTAAGCCCCTGGTAGCTTACCCCTGATACATCAAGGTCACATTTACTACCCAGCAGGAAAGCTTTCTTGTGTACCTCTCCAAGCTCAATCTCCCTCTCCTCATCAAAGGGAAGTCTTATCCTTCGCTGGCACAATTGCTGTGTAATGGTATCAGCCTGTAATACAGGATTATCACTCAAATCTACCATTAGAAGTAGAAGGTCAGTGTTTCGCAGCAGGTTGGACATCCATAGTCGGGCATCATGACCGGTTATGGCAGGTGTATCTACGAGTTGTATTTGGATATCTCTGAAGGGCATCATACCTGAGGTGGGCATCTTTGTAGTAAAGGGATAGGCAGCAATATCAGGAGTAGCATCAGTGAGAAGAGATAGGAGTGCTGATTTGCCTGAATTGGGAAGTCCCACCAGCACTATTTGTCCTGCTCCTTCCCTCCTAATGTTATAGAGGTTTGCTCTCCTGCCTCCACCATATTTCCGCTCTGCTTCCTTAGAAAACTGGGCGATCTTTCGTCTCAGGTCAGCCCGAAGCTTGTCAGTGCCCTTGTGCTTGGGCATCATGGCAAGCATATTCTCCAGTGCCTCTATCTTCTCCTCAGCGCCCTTGGCAGAACGATAGAGTTTTTCAGCTTCGAAGTATTGTGGTGGCAGGTTTGCTGGCATCCTCTTTTATCCTGTAAAGAAGATAGAGATGAAAAGGTGGGTCTCCTCCTCTATCTCAAATCTCCATTCATTATATCGATGATAAACTATTTCACCACATACCAGCAACAGAGCAGATCTTCATAGAAGTTTGTCCCTGGCAATCTGGGTGAAAAGGGGTAGGCAGGTGTAAGTTCTGCTTGCTCCTTGTGGCATCTTATGGTAGGGAAAGCCATTGAAGTAATTTAGAGTAATGCTGGCTGAGCTCCCTCTCGCAAGGTCTTCTTTGCCATCCCAATAAAATCGAGGAATAGAGGATGGGGGTGATTAGGACGGGATTTAAACTCAGAGTGGAACTGACTGCCTACCATCCAGGGATGTCCCTTCAGTTCCATTATTTCTACTAGTTTGCCATCCGGGGATGTTCCACTGACAATTAGCCCTGCCTCTTCTAAAGCAGGACGGAAGTCATTATTAATTTCAAATCTATGACGATGACGCTCGTATACCGTCATCTCTCCATATGCTGCCTCTGCCAGGGTTCCTTTTACCAGGTGACATGGATGCGCTCCCAGCCGCATCGTCCCACCTTTATCTCTCATCCCTTTTTGGTCAGGCATAAGGTCAATAACAGGATATGGAGTAGTAGGGTCAAGCTCTGTAGAATTGGGTTTATCGGAGTTGAAAATATGGCAAGCATACTCGACCACCATAACCTGCATCCCCAGACACAAGCCCAAATAAGGGACGCCATTTTCTCGAGCATACCTTACCGCTCTGGTCATACCTCTAATTCCCCGCTCACCAAATCCTCCTGGTACTACAATACCCTGAACAGATTTCAGAAGTTTATTTACTGAAGAGTCATCCCCTTCTAACCACTCGGAATGAATCCAGTGAATATCTACCTCACGCTCATGGTATACTCCAGCATGATGGAGT
Source organism: Chloroflexota bacterium (assembly GCA_030612045.1). GTDB lineage: Bacteria > Chloroflexota > Dehalococcoidia > UBA2247 > JAUWOP01 > JAUWOP01. The sequence continues at coordinate 17,843 of JAUWOP010000017.1, forward strand.
GCTTCCTTCACTGAAAGGTAGGCATCCTTCAGCTCTACATATTTACCTACCAGGGCAATAGGCAAGGGTTCTTTGGAGGATCTTATCCTTTCTACCATGGCACGCCATTCTTCTAGATTCCTCTGCCGCTGGGGTAACCTGAGCATCTCTATTATCAGGTCTCCTAACCCTTCATCCTCAAGAGCAAGGGGGACCTCATAGACAGTGTGGGCAGTGAGTGAAGGGATTACCGCTCTCTTATCTACATTACAAAAAAGGGAAATCTTTTCCTTAATACCATCAGTTACAGGGTAATCACTGCGGAGCAAGATAATACTCGGCTGAATACCAATACGGCGCAACTCGTTAACACTATGCTGAGTGGGCTTAGTCTTCAATTCTCCAGTAGAAGATAGATAGGGTAAGAGGGTAACATGCACATAGAAGACATTATCGCTTCCTGCATCACTGCGTATCTGGCGGATAGCTTCGAGGAAGGGAAGCCCTTCGATATCTCCCACCGTTCCTCCTACTTCTACAATTACCACCTCTGCCCCACTCAACTCAGCTACTTGATAGAAGCGTTCCTTTATCTCATTAGTAACATGTGGGACTACCTGTATAGTGCCACCGAGGAAATCACCTCTCCTCTCTTTAGCAATGACTGAGCTGTAAACCTGTCCTGATGTAACACTTGACGCATAGGTGAGATTAGTATCAATGAAGCGTTCATAATGTCCTAAATCAAGGTCAGTTTCAGCCCCATCCTCAGTTACGAAGACCTCACCATGTTGATAAGGAGACATTGTTCCTGAGTCTACATTGAGATAGGGGTCTAATTTCTGGATAGTGGCGGAGATACCACGCCCTTTGAGGATTCTGCCGATAGAAGCAGCAACAATCCCTTTCCCCACTGAACTAACTACCCCACCAGTGACAAAGATGTATTTCGCCATTCTTTATAATCCTTTGTTCTGAAAATAGACTCACCCACACACTTGTCATTGCGAGGAGCGTGTGAGCCGAAGCCCCGAACGAAGCGAAGACGACGAAGCAATCTCATCGCCGCCTCACCGAGATTGCTTCGCTTTGCTCGCAATGACAACCTATTTTCATGATTCGCTGGTAGGCAGCTGCCCATGAGTATTTACTATAACCACTGACTCTTTTGCTGGGAACACGCCTTGTTAGCAGGCATCCAGATGCTATATAGTATAGAAGAAGGTTACTATTATTGTAGGGTTTAAGAATGGCTTCTAGCTGGAAAGACAAACTGAAACTCCGTATCAAAAAAGCAATGGGCAAGAATGTCTATCTGTGTGATAGCTGCAAGTGGGATTGGCGTGGAGCTTGCCACAATTCGGCACGCCCGCATGCCACATCATGCCCTGACTATGAGAAGCGAGGTAAATAAGCCCTCTTCCCTTAGGGGTTGAAAGCCAGGTAGGTCCGTCTCTCCTCTCCTTTACCTCGCTCTACAAACCCTACCTTAAGGGGTGTTCCTATTTTTATTGACTCAGGATTGTTAGAATCGGCACCTATAATCTGAGCGCAAATTCTTGGTCCCTCTTCGAGACTGATGACACCAGTGCAATAGAGGTTTTTCCTGTCATATCCCTCTTCAACCATCATTGTAGTTCCTACAGCAACACAGGAATAGGCAGAGAGTGTTCCCTTACCTGTCATCTCCACCCATTCTAACTCTGTACTGTAACATTGGGAACACATAGGTTTGGGAGGGATACGGAATGCTCCGCACTTGCTGCATTTCATACCCATGAACTTCCCCTCTGCCAGGAATTGATCAAAGGATGCGATAGTAAATGGCCTTTTGTCCATTAGATTACCTCCTCTCAAAGATGTTAATCGAACAGGTAGAGCCATGAGCCCCTATATTGTGGGTTAAGCCCAGACGCAGATTTTTTATTGGCACCTGTCGTAGCCCTGCCTCTTCCCGTAGTTGATGCCATATCTCTACTACTTGTCCAGCTCCCGAAGCTGATATAGGATGCCCTTTAGACTTCAAGCCTCCCGAGGGATTAATCGGCTTGGGACCATCCAGAGCAGTAGCACCCTCCTCAACTGCCTTATACGCTGTGCCAGGTTCATAAAAACCGATATCCTCCATTGCCACAAGCTCTGCTATAGTAAAGCAGTCATGGACTTCAGCTACCTGAATATCCTGAGGTTTAACCCCTGCCATCTCATAAGCCTGCTGAGAAGCAACCCTTGCTGCTGAGATTGAGGTTAGCCTGTCTCTGTCATGTAAAGGTCCACAGCTTGCAAGGCCTGAACCGATAATATATAGAGGTGAATCGGTAAACCTCCTCACCAGCTCCTCAGCTACCACCAGAACACAGGCAGCACCATCACTAATAGGTGAACAATCAAAGAGTCTCATTGGCCAGGCAACTATAGGATTAGCACCCTCGTCATGGAGGAAATCCATCTCGTCCTTCCATGTGGGTATTGCTCCTCCCTTCCCCTTTGCTTTACTTATCTTGCTGTTCATGATATCCAGGATAGAGCTGTTGAACTGAGCCTTGGGATTCAAGGCTCCATTCCGATGATTCTTTATCCCTACCATCATAAAGTGCTCAGGGCGAGCGCCATACTCAGCCATATAGGCAGTAGCCATGCTGGCATAGGCAGTGGGGAAGGTAAATCCCGCCGACCTTTCGGAATAAACATCGGTAAAGTCGGCGAGGGTATCAGTGACTCTTGTTGTAGATAAGTTGCTCATCTTCTCCGCTCCACCTGCCAGAACAATATCGTGCATACCTGAGGCAATTGAGAGCATTGCCTGTCGAATGGCAACACTACCACTAGCACAGGCATTCTCTACCCTGACACATGGTATAGGAAGTAAGCCTAACCAGTCACCCATGATAGGAGCAGTATGGCCCTGTCCTTCAAATGCCTCACCTGCTGCATCTCCAAAATAGAATGCCTCAATATCCTTGGGATCAATCCCCTTATCTATAGACCCCATCATTTCAATAAAAGCCTCTACAAGCAACTCTCTGCTGTTCTTATCAGGAAAGGCCCCAAATTTGGACATCCCTGCTCCTACTATTGCTACACCCCTATTTAACTTCCGGGCCATTTTTACCTCCTTCAGAATCTATTGATACTCCCTCACTATTTCTTATAATCATAGAATCCTTTCCCACTCTTGCGTCCCAGATTACCAATAGTGACCATCTTCTTCAGTAGAACAGGGGAAGCATACTTCGGGTCTTTAAATTCCTCATACATAGCATTGGCAATAAAGTAAATGGTGTCAAGTCCAATGAAGTCTGCCAAGGTTAGAGGACCCATAGGATGGTTACAGCCTAATTCCATTCCCCTATCAATATCCTCCTTAGTTGCTGCTCCTATTTCTATCATATGAATGGCGTCAAGCAAATATGGGATGAGGAGACGATTTACAATAAATCCAGGGGCATCCTGGGCAATTACCAGTGTCTTATCCAGAGATTGCCCGAAGGATTTGACAGTCTCAATTGTCTCCTCCGAAGTGGCTATAGTTCTCACTATCTCTATCAGTCTCATCACCGGCACAGGATTGAAGAAATGTAATCCAACTACCTGAGGAACTCTCTTAGTTACTGATGCCATCTCCAGAACGGAAAGGCAGGAGGTATTAGATGCCAGTATAGTATGGGGAGGACATATCTTATCCATATCGGTAAAGAGTTTCTTTTTTATCTCCATGTTCTCTATTATGACCTCAATGACCAGGTCACACCCAGAGAAATCCTCTGTCTTGAGAGTGGCAGTAAGACGTCCCAGAGCAGCGTTCTGATCCTGCTCACTCAGCTTCCCCTTCTTTACCGCTCTTTCCATTGAGGACTTGATAGCGTTCATCCCCTTATCTAGAAGCCCTTGATTAATCTCTGAGATCACGGTAGGGTAACCTGAGCGAATGCAGACCTCCACAATGCCAGAGCCCATAATTCCCAGACCAACCACACCTACCTTCTTGATTTCCATTTATGCCTCCTTCTTCGTTATTAATACAAATTTACTCTGAGGTGGATTCCTCCCAAACTCTGTGGTAGGGAGATTCTCCTCCCCTGTCTGTGGCAAAGTTGTGGAAGTAACCAGTATTACTTGCCTTTGAACACAGGCTTCCTCTTTTCCAGAAAAGCCTGACAGCCCTCTCTGATATCTTCTGTGCCAAGAAGAAAGTCATACAACTTTGCCTCCAGGCGTAGTCCATCCTCCAGTGGCATTTCCATTCCCCTGAGCATTGCCTCCTTTGCTGCCCTTACTGCCAGCGGAGGTAACTTACACAGTTTCTCTGCCCACCGGGTGGCTTCTGCCATTAACTCAGCCTGAGGAACTACCTTATTTACCAGACCAACACGATAGGCCTCCTGGGCGTTAAGACGCTCTCCCATGAGAAGTATCTCTGCTGCCTTGGCTTTAGGGATAGCCCGTGGCAGTCTCTGAGTCCCCCCCCACCCAGGAATCATTCCCAGTGTTACTTCTGGGACACCGAAAGCGGCATTTTCAGACGCGAGTATCAAATCACACGAAAGAGCAAGCTCCAGACCACCGCCGAGAGCAAAACCATTAACGGCGGCAATAACCGGCTTCCATAATTCTAACCTTCGCATTGTTGTAGCAGGTAACCGCCACCATCCCCCCTTCATATCTCTCAGGAAAGGGATAGTAGTATCAACATCAGCCCCAGCACAAAAAGCTCTACTCCCTGTCCCAGTAATTATAGCTACCTTCCTATCCTCATCATCCCTGAAGTCAGACAGGGCATCCTCCAACTCTTTGAGGGTAGGGGGGTTAAGAGCATTCATAGCCTCAGGGCGGTTCAGGGTAATGTAGGCAATCTCTCCCTTCTTTTCATACAAGAGTGGCATCTCATCCTCCTTTGATATTATCTACTCATACCATTAACAAAAAGGCTTATATAATGTAGTCAGTCCTTTCTACAAACAGACTAAATCTGCAGATATTCAACAAGTTACGCATGATTTCCTTACATTGAAGCCTCACGGGATTGACCTTATTATAATGATAAAATTCCTCCTAGTAAAGCCCGACACTGTTTATTGGTAACCGTTCACCCACTCGCATGTCGTTGCGAGGAGCGCAGCGACGAAGCAATCTCGGTAAGGGAAGGATGAGATTGCTTCGCTTCGCTCGCAATGACACGGGTGAACGATTACGTTTATTGTTTGAGGGATATTATCGTAGCGGTAATCTCAGCTTATCCTCCGAACAGCGCGCTTTGCTATTTCTACGAGAGAGTCTCGTGCTGCATTTAAGGGAAGTGCGTCAAGAGCGGTGCAGGATTGGGAGCAGAAGTCTGAAGCTACTTCATAACACTCTTCGATAATAGAAGGGTTGCTGCGGACCATCTCCAAAGCAAGTTCCAGGTCATCCGGCTGTTGATGCTTGAATAGCCTTCTTATAGGATTGTTCTCTGGGTAGCGTTCCAGCAGTATAAATCCTGGCAAGGTGAGGGTGCCCTGAGCAAGGTCTGAACCCACTGGCTTCCCCATCTCCTCCTCCTTTCCTACAAAGTCCAAAATATCATCCACAATCTGAAAAGCTATTCCTAGGTTATAGCCATAATCCCGCAGAGCATTAATTGCCTCCTCAGGTGAATTACTTAGTACTGCGCCTGATTCAGTTGCTGTAGAGAATAAGGAAGCGGTTTTCCCACCAATACGTTGATAATATTGCGAACGGGTCTGATCTACATTGAAGCTACTGAATGTCTGGCTTAACTCCCCAGCAATCATATTCATTAAGGCCTGACTAAATAGCTTTACTGCCCGTACGCTCCCTGTGGAGGCTGTCAGATTACTAGCATTGGAGAAAAGATAATCACCCAGAAGCACAGCTGCATTCCCACCCCAAAGTGCGTTGATGGTGCTCCTGTTACGGCGTAGACTAGCTTTATCCAGTGCATCATCATGAACCAGACTGGCAATGTGGAGAAGCTCTATTCCCATAGCCATTGGTAGTAAGAGAGACAGGTCATAGTAATAGAATTTCCCTGCCAGCAGGGTGAGAGCAGGACGTATCTGTTTTCCCTCACTCCCTGTGAGATGTCGTATCATTGCTGAGAGTTCAGTAGAATCAACCCTTGCTAATCCATTTAATCCTTCGGATACCCGCTTCAAATCTTCTCCCACTGGAGCATAAAGGGTAGAGACCGACATTACTATCCTCCTCGGCTAATTAAGGATACTCCATTTAAGAAATAAGGAAGGCAGTAAAAGGGAACACAACGGATATATAAGCATTATTTATCTTGCATTAAAAATTTACTTATAGTATAATCTGTCACACTTATTCTACGGCATCTCTGCCGAATCATCAAGGGAAGCAAGAAATATCTATAAGGAGGTACAGGATTGCGTCAACTCTGGACACCGAAAACAGGGATTATCCTGGGAGGGCTGGCATTTGGAGTCCTGGCTGCCCTGATGACGAACTGGGGTAACCCTGCAAATATGGGTATTTGTGTTGCCTGTTTCTACCGCGATATTGCCGGTGCTCTTGGCTTGCACCATGCCGCAGTGGTGCAGTATCTTCGCCCTGAGATTATGGGCTTCCTGCTTGGTGCTTTTATCTCTGCCTACGCCTTCGGCGAGTTCCGCTCCCGCGGAGGTTCCTCCCCGTTTGTTCGCTTCCTGTTAGGTGTCTTTTTTATGGTTGGAGCGCTGGTATTCCTGGGGTGTCCCGTCCGTGCCCTCCTCCGTCTGGCAGGTGGTGACCTCAACGGTATCACCGCCCTGGCAGGCGTGGTAGCCGGAGCAGCAATCGGTATCTTCTTCCTCAGGCGAGGCTTCAACTTGGGGCGCTCCACCAAACTACACACTGCAGCCGGCTGGCTAATGCCTGTGATCATGATCGGTCTGCTTCTGCTGGCTATCTTCCAGCCGGGCTTTATATTCGAAAGTGAGAAGGGACCGGGTGCAATGCACGCTGCACTGTGGATTTCGCTCCTGGTGGGGTTTTTCGTTGGGTTCATTGCTCAGAGAACCAGGATGTGCTTCGTTGGCGGGTGGCGTGACATCATTATGGTCAGGGATTTCTATCTTTTCAGTGGTATCGCTGCCTTCTTCATCGGGGCTATAATCACAAACTATGCCGTGGGTAATTTTGCTGCCGATGGTCTTTACCATTGGGGGTTTGTAGACCAGCCAATAGCTATGGATAACCATCTATGGAACTTCTTCGGTATGCTCCTGGCAGGGTTGACAGCCACCCTTTTGGGGGGATGTCCCCTGCGCCAGACAATTCTCTCCGGCGAGGGTGACACTGATGCCTCAGTGACCATTCTGGGGTTACTCGTGGGAGCTGCCTTTGCCCATAACTTCTTCCTGGCAAGTAGTCCCAAAGGTGTTGGTGAGTGGGGTCCTGTGTCGGTAATCATCGGTATAGTTTTTGCTCTATGTGTTGGTTTCCTAATGAGGGGAAAAGCAAAGTAGTAAGGGGAATTACCTATATGGAGTTTCTTAAACGGAAGAAAAAGCCTTCATTTGAAGGTGGGGGATTGGTACTCTTCAGAGATGTGCAGGATGCCATGAAAGCAGAGAAGGCACTCAAGGGGGCAGGATATGAGGTTAAGCTGGTGGCTCCACCTCCTACCCTCAGAAAAGGCTGCGATTTAGCCGTAGAGGTAAATCTGGTAGAACAACCTGGCATCGAACGGGCGCTTAAAGAGAAGGATGCTGATTATGTCAGCGTTGTTCCACTCGGGACAGGAAGTCTAGAGCTTCTGAGGGTTGTCAAGGTGACTGATTTCGGTAAGTGGGTAATGGTTAAGGCAGGTAACATGAAGCTCACTTTTGATAAGGAGAGCGGTATCATTGTAAATACCTCTGGTGGTGGCTGTCCTGATATTCCCCACCTCCATGCCGAACTGATTGATAAGGGGCTTACCGAGACACCTCACCCCAGGGACATTGGTTTTACCCTGTGTGCCTTGATGCTGGACCGTGCCTTTGAGGAATCCCTTGCCCTGTGGCAGGAAGAGAGGTAACTTGATGCTCATTGCAGGAACAGTTCCCATCAAAAGCCTGCCTCTAATCACGGGAGAGGTCAGGGCTGATGGAGGGTATCTGGTCGTAGATGGATACCGTATCCCTTGTACCCAGGGTACTGCGGCTATGGTCAGTGCTGCACTGGCTGCAACTAATTACCTGAATATTGAGCCACCACAGGCTCTGATTGCTGGAGACATTGGTCAGGGAGAAGGGAGCAGGGCAATCTACGAATATCTTATCCAGAATGTGTCACGGCTGTCGCCAGATGTACTGGTGCTGCATTATTGTCTTCCTATTATTACCCTGATGAGAAGGCTCTGTGAATCAGTGGAGAGGTGTGCCCGAAAGCCAATCATGATTGCTGATGCCAGCTCAATGTATGCTGCTAAGGCAGCAGGATTGGCATCAAGGTTCGACATCTTCACGCCGGATGCTGCTGAGATGGCGTTCCTGGCTGACCCCGATGCTACTCACCCTGCCTATATTGCCAGACACCTTTTTGATGCTGATATAGCTCAAACCCCCAATCTGGTCGCTGCTGCCTACCAGCATAAGAATGCTGCCAGGTTACTTCTGGTCAAGGGAACAGTTGATTATGTAGTCAGTAATGAGAGTATCGTGGCTACTATCAGTGAGCCCAATGTTCCTGAGTTAGAAGCAATCGGGGGAACAGGTGATACCATCACCGGGCTGGTCTCGGCTTTAGTTCATGCCGAGCTGGAGCTGCACGAGGCAGCCATCATTGCAGCTAAGTCGAATCGTATGGCAGGGAAGTTTGCTCAGGCTACCCCTGCCACCAGAGTATGGCAAATTATTGAGCAAATCCCATCTGTATTCAAGGAGTACCTGTGTGAGTGGAGTGGAGTGTGCTGTGTGAAAGGAGGCTATGGCGATGATTGAGGTTGATGTTAGGGGCTTCTCCTGCCCCATACCAGTAGTGAGAACGAAGAAGGCATTCGATGAAAACCCGAATGAGTCGGTCACCGTACTGGTGGAGAGCATGGTCTCAAAGGAGAATGTATCTCGACTGGCTCAGAGTAGGGGATACTCGGTTAAGGTGGAAGAGAGACCTGATGGATATAAGCTCCAGCTAAATCCTGCTGGGAGATAGGCTGAAGCTTATGGTAATTGGGGGTGACGAAACCGGGTTTCTCCCGGTCTGCAAAACCGGGTACAGCTCTGTCCCAGATGCTGCGGTGGGTTCGACTCCCATTCACCCCCTCCAAAGTAGTACATGGAGTGAGATGCTATGTCTAAAGTTGTTGATGCCAGAGGTCTTCCCTGTCCCCGACCAGTTATCAATACCAAAAAGGCGCTGGAGGGGATTGAAGAGGGAACTATTACTGTGATTGTGGATAATCCTGAAAGTAAAGAGAATGTACGCCGATTTGCCCAGAGTCAGGGTTGCCAGATAAGGGTTGAAGAAAGGGAAGAGGCTTTCTATCTACAAATCACAAAGGACAATCCTAATAAAGCAAAGGATAAGCCTGAGAGGTTACCAAGTGCTGATGTTGTCTGCATTACCACCAATCAGTTTGGAGTAGGAGAAGAGGAATTAGGGAAAATATTGATGAAATCCTTCCTTAACACCTTATGGGACCGTGAACCTCGACCTGCTAAGGTGTTGTTCATCAATAGTGGTGTGATGTTAACCACCAAAGGTTCTGAAGTCCTGGAAACACTGAACCTTCTTGAGCAGAAGGGCGTTGAGGTCTTTTCCTGTGGCACCTGCTTGGTATATTATGGAATAAACGATAAACTGAGGGTGGGCAAAGTCACCAACATGTATGAGACAGTTGATATTCTGCTATCTGCTGGTAAAGTAATAAATATATAAACATGACTATTCACCTCACTCACTCTCATATTATTACTCTGAAAATAGCCTTCAGTGTTCAGCGGTCAGCTTTCAGCTTCCCCCGCTGATGACTGATTGCTGATGGCTGACGACTGTCCTATTTTCATGGTTTGATGGTGGGCAGCCGTCCATGGGGGTTTACTCTGAAAATAGCCTGACCCCGTACCTGTCATTGCGAGCCGAAGGCGAAGCAATCCCGGTGGTAGGGAATGAGGTTAGCTTGCGTCTTTGTTCCTAAACTTCTCATAATGACATGAGTAAGAGCACTCATCTACCGAGTGAACTGAAACAGTAACCTCAAATAGACAAACATTTGACGGGTATTAACGGAAAGAATTATACTCCAGTGTTCATGGTAGAATTGGGTGTCTGCTGTGTACCTCTACCAGCACAGTTAAAGATGGATAAGATGCTAGAGATAAGAGGATGAGAGTTCACTTTAGAGAAACTCTCAATAATCGGTGGCTGATATTTGGGTTGCGTTTGGCTTTAGGCGGCATCTTCATTGCAGCAAGTGTTGGCAAGATTCCACATCAGGCTGAATTTATTAACACCGTTACAAGCTATGGTATCCTGCCAGACAACTTAGCTCAACTCTATGGCTCCGTACTCCCATGGGTAGAACTCTTCATCGGATGCTGCTTAGTCCTTGGCATATTCCTCACCTTCGCTTCCGCTCTCAGTATTCTGCTAGTCCTTAGCTTTATCATAGCCAGTGCCTACGGCTTGTTACATCCAATCGAAGATAGTTGTGGCTGTTTTGGACAACTAATTCCAATGAGCCACTCAGCTTCGGTTGCCCTTGATGTCATAATGCTGTTAATGGCTGTGCTGCTGCTTCGTGGGAATAGAGCAGAGTCGCTAAGCGTTGGGGCTTTGCTGTCCAAACTTAACCCGAGGTGGGGGAGAAGGGGAAGATTTGTATTTGAAAAAGGAATCAAGTTTGCCGCAATTGCCATTGTTGTCCTTGCTATAGGTATACCCTTAGTTGGAGGAGCGCAAAATTCCATTGATTCAATGCTTGACGATGCTCTCGAACAAGGTAAGCCGGGCTTTCTGTTTTTCTATAGCGAAGGATGCGGTGACTGTGACAAGGAGAAACCAATAATCAATGGATTGGAGAGGGACTATGAGGGAAGGGTTGTCTTTATATATATTAGTTATAAAGAAGAGCTTCAAGCTGTAGAGGAATTTAATGTGAATAAAACCCCGACCATGCTGCTAGTAGTGGGTAAAGATAGTAATGGGGAATTTGTATTTCAACGGTTTGATGATTTTACAAGCGAAGAGAAGTTAAGAGATAGCCTAGATCAGGTGCTTGGGAGTGGAGCGCACTAGGAGAATTTGAAAGGTGTGAGTTACTTATATGCCTTATCGCACCATCTTCAGTCTATTCTAATCGAATAATGAGCCTGAAGGATAGTGGCAGCAGTAATAATCCTTCCTTTCTTTGTGGAGAGTTGTGGATATGGGGATAAAAGAAAGAAAGCAGCTTCAGGCAACCCACTTATCAAATCTTGAGATCTGTTGAAAGAGATTGGAACGAGCCTTCACCATCCTTTCTGCAAATTCATTATCACCCATTTGACTGGCGACTGCTTCCAGACTTTCAAAAGTAATGCCGGGACGCAGGCAGTTCTCAGCTTCGGACAACAATTTCAGCTTTTCTAC
>JAUWOP010000053.1 GCA_030612045.1 Chloroflexota bacterium
CCTCAGTGCCTTTCGTGCCAGGCCTTTTTCTTCTTCGTTCAATTCCTTCCAGGCTTTCTTGAACCTGGCCGTCCGGGTAATCTTCACAGTTGCCCTCTTTATGTATCTTACGAGATTACTATATTACTAACACCCGGCAAAGTCAAGTGAGGTTCTCTTTGAAGGATTCGTCAGAATGTGCAAGTGGCTATTAGAAAAACTGACACAGGATGAAAAATCTCCCATGGAGGGGAAGCTTTACTTCCCTTATATCCCATACGATAGATAAACGACTTCTGTTGACGGTCTGTCAAGACTCTTTAGAAATGTCCTCCCTTCTGGACTCATTAGAAATGACCTCTGATTGATTCACACCGTTGATGGTACACTCTTGGAAACAGATTGTGGGTTAATAAACTTTCTCCAAGGGTGATCTTGGGGAGGAATGTATTTCTCATGGGTTCAGTAGTTTGTGCCTTTTCAGAAGAGACCACGAGTTGTTTCCGGGGTAACTCCTTGATTTCTCTAAAGGAAACCTCTCTGTCTCTATACACCAGGTGGATTGAGCCATCCAGATGCTCCTGAACGGTGACTCTATTCTTCGCAGGAGGCAGGTTCGATTGAGACACGATCTGGAGAAAGCGATTCTTGTATCGGACAACCCAATCATTCCCAATGGTACGGGTTTCTTCTAGACAGAACACTCTCCTCATATCTAAGGTAGGGGCGAATAATTATTCGCCCCTACCTTCTGGGTTGGACAGCGAACTTCGCATTGAGACTCTCTGCAAATCCAGGCAGGAACTGGTTGGCCGTTTCGATATCTCGGATACCTTCCAGTCGAAGCTCCTTCACCGCTCGGTCTTGATATACCCCATGTTTGCGCTCTACCCCACCCACGCCCATAACACCTGCATCGCTGCTGCCGTTGTCTCTTCCTCACTTATTAGGTAGTTAGACTGAAGGCTGAAGTAATCTAACAGCCTTCGGTCTTCAACCTATCCACCTAGAAAGTCCATCCATTCTATGGTAACTGCCATCCATCTGTACCAGCTCTCCAAATCCCCCTTAGTCCCCCTTCTCTAAAGAGGGATTTAGGGGGATTACTTCCTCTCTCGTTGTTTACGGTGCTTGGGCCGCTTCCTTTGCCTTTCCCATAACACCCTGCTGCTGAAAGCCATCGCCTCACCGTCTCGTGGTCAATCTGATACCCATCACTCTAACTAAGGTGGATAGGCTGAAGACTGTTAGATTAGCTTGCGTCTTCAGCCTTCAGCCTAACTACCTCCGAGACACCTCCTACTGAGTTGCCTCTTATTTAACTCCTTTTCTCGGAAAGAGGACATTTCTATTGAGTTATATAGAGGACATTATCATAGAGTTACGACAAACTGGGAAACTTGCATTAATGGAGAGAAAGGGATATTATAGGATAGGTATTTAGGGGGGGAAGTGCGGATTGCCTTTGGTTGTGACCATCGGGGTTTGGGTCTCAAGCAAGTGTTGATAGACCTTGCTGTAAGATTAGGACATAGCTGCGAGGATCTTGGCTGTTACAGCCGCAGCACTGTAGATTATCCTGATATTGCTCTAAAGGTAGGAGAGTCTGTAGCCAAGGGAGAGTTTGGTAGAGGTATTCTAATCTGTAGCACCGGGATTGGCATGAGCATAGCAGCAAATAAGGTGAAGGGCATAAGAGCTGCTCGGTGTAGTGATACCTTTAGTGCTTGTCGGGCACGGCTGCATAATGATGCTAATGTCCTTTGCCTAGGAGAGGATGTAACGGGAGTAGAGTTAGCTAAAGATATAACTCGCGTTTACCTTTCTACTAACTTTGAAGGGGGGCGGCACGTTCGCCGACTGGATAAGATAGGGCAGATAGAATCCAGTTAGCTCAGGTAAATTATCGTCTGGGTCCCAGATCCCATAATTCGGCAAACCCCAAGCATTATAGTTAACCCAAAATCTTCTGCCTTCTGTAATTCACCTTCACTTAGCTTATCCCTTGTTCTGAAAGAAGAGACTATCTGATTATCTCTTCTCTAGTTAGAGGGAATGGTACTGAGCTACTATCGAGCGAGAGTTTAGGCAATGGTAAATATGGAAAAAGAGCTTATGTACAATGATGAAGTTAAAGGAGTACCTGAATTTAGCTTAGCTGGATCCATACAAGAGGGTATCAAAATAGAGATAGATAAAGCTGAGGTCTACCGACATTTAGGTTACGGAAGAGAACAAGACCCAAGAGCAGGAATATTATCTATAGTAGATGACCAAGTATGTAAAGCATATGAGTTTATTAATCCTGCTGCCTATTATACGATTAATCCCATAACAAGTGTCGGAAGTCCTGAGGTATCGGTAGGGGAGTTGCACTTTACATCCCATAATCTTGCACAAGTGTTCTCTGGTTGCAGCCAAGCTGCTATATTTGTAGTAACGATAGGTAAAGCACTAGAGATGGAAGTTGACCAGCTAACAAAGGAGGGGTCCATTCTTAGTGCATTAGTGTTAGATACTGTGGGGTCAGTCGCAGTAGAGAAGGTAGCAGATGAGTTGGAAAGCATGTTTAGAGACTTTGCTGCAGCAAAGGGTGGTAAAATAAGCTGGCGTTATAGTCCTGGTTATTGTGACTGGGACATTGCTCAGCAGAAGGAGCTTTTTAGAGGACTTGATGGTAACCCCATCGGAGTTAATTTAACAGATGCATGTTCAATGAAACCCCGTAAATCTATATCAGGTATTATAGGCGGGGGAGAATTCTGTAGTGTCTTCTCTGCATGCCGCTCCTGTAATAGGAAGAATTGTCCTAATCGGAGGGAGGAATTTCTTGCCAATGACTAGGAAGGGAATAGAAGGTGGGAGTTATAAGCCTCTATCGCAGGAATCTATAGAGAGAATCCACGAGACGGTGATGAGGGTTTTCGAGGAGATAGGTGTCGAGGTAAACTCCAAAGAAGCTCTTGCATTATTCAAGCGTACTGATGCCCAAGTAGATGAACATACTCGACATGTGAGGATTTCTGCTGATATGGTCATGGACCTGATTAGTAAGGCTCCATCTGAAGTTACATTACACGGAAGTGATAGGAAACATGATGTAATCTTGGGTGGCACCAGGGTCTACACAGGTACTGGAGGTACTGCTCTCAATGTTATTGATAGAAAAAGCGGACATAAAAGAGCAGCTACACTTAATGACCTAAAAGAGCTAGCCAAGCTTGTGGATGATTTAGAAAACATTCATATCTTTATGTTACCCACCTATCCTAATGATGTGCCGATGGATAGGGTTGATGTTAATCGCTTCTTTGCTGGACTGGATAACACCCATAAACATATTATGGGGGGAATCTATACTCTGGAGGGCATAGAGCAAGTTATAAAAATGGCTGGAATTATAGCCGGTTCCCCGCGAAGGCTTCGAGAAAGACCTATCATATCCATAATAACATGCAGCATCAGCCCCCTCAAGATTGATTCTCTATATGGTGATATGCTGATAGCTGTAGCCAAAGCAGGAATTCCAGTGGTATGTCCTGCTGAGCCTCTATGTGGAGCTACCTCCCCTGTAACTTTAGCTGGAACCTTGGTCATACAAGCTGTCGATTCTTTAGCTGGAGTGATAATCAGCCAGCTTGCCAAACCAGGAACACCAGTTATCTATGGCTCTGTAGCCAGCAACACAGACCTGCGAGATATGAAGTATATCACGGGCTCTGTCGAAATGGGACTGCTAAATGCTGCTGGTGCCCAAATGGCCCAATTCTACAAGCTACCCTTTTATGCTACTGGAGGTATGAGCGACTCCAACATCATTGATGCTCAGTCCGGCTACGAATCTTCTATTACTTCTCTCCTTTGTGCCTTAGCTGGTTCTAATTTCATCCATGATGCTGCTGGACTAATGGAATTTGCACTTACCATGAGTTACGAAAAGCTCCTGATTGATAATGAGATACTGGGGATGGTGATGCGCGCTGTGCGAGGGATAGAGGTAAATGAGGAAACCCTGGCATTCGATATAATTAAGAAAGCAGGACCTGGTGGCCACTTTGTTTCCAGCAGGCATACCAGAACCCACATGCGGAAAGAGCACTATGAACCTACTCTAAGCAATAGGAATTTTAGAGAGAAATGGGAGGAACAGGGGAGTAAGGATATATCTCAGAGGGCAAAAGAACGGGTAGAGGAAATTTTAGATATGCCCGGATATATGTTGCCTGCTCATATAAGAAGCAGGGTGTTATCCGAGATTCCCTGTATAATTTGTTAATATATTATGTTAATCATTGGTGAAAACATAAATGCTACCGGTAAAAAGATAGCAGAGGCAATAAGAACACGCAATAGCTCTTTCCTTCAGGAGCTAGCTCTAGCCCAAGTAGCCGCAGACTACCTTGATGTAAATGTGGGTGGGGGTAAAGGGTCTACCGAGCAGGAAATTGAGGATATGAAATGGTTAATTGATATTGTTTGTGAAGTTACCGATAAACCCATAGTTGTGGACAGCGCCAACCCTGAGGTAATTGAAGCAGGATTAGAGCAAGGGATATCATTGCGAGCGGAGCGAAGCAATCGTGTGGTAATGATTAACTCAGTTAATGCTGAGAAAGCCAAATTAGAAGCTATAGGACCCCTAGCAGCCAAGTACCAGGTTGGTGTTATTGCTCTGGCTATGGACGATAATGGTATACCACCACGAGTAGAAGAACGTATTAGGGCATGTGATACTATTCTAGAGGGCTTGAGCTACTACAACATTCCTGCTAAGAAAATATACTTCGACCCTCTGGTACTACCCATTGGTGTAGATACTACTCAAGGACAAGTCACTTTAAAGACCTTGGAGCAGATTAAAGCAAGATATCCTGAAGCTAAGACTACTGTTGGTCTAAGCAACATCTCCTACGGTTTACCCCAGCGAGTAGCAATAAACGATGTCTTCCTGCTAATGCTCATGTATGCTGGACTAGATTCGGTGATTGTGAATCCGCTGCGCAGTAGCACCATAGGCAGCATTAAACTGGGGGAAATGCTGATAGGAAAGGATGCCCATTGTAAAGGATATTTAAAGGCATATAGAAGAGGACTTTTTAACAAGTAGGATGCTATTCCAGGTAAGATCAAGAATCTAATAAAGAGGAGTAAAGTGGCAAGAGAAGGGGTTTTGATTCATGCTCCATATGAGCGTATGACTGAAGAGCAAGTTGAGCAGATTCACCATGCCTCCATGCAAATCCTGAGTGACCCCGGCATGATATCTTTTAACAGCGAGGCAGCGGAGATATTTCATGCTAGCGGCGCAGATGTTACATCAATAACATCTGCTGACAACCCTTGCTGGTCAATAAGAATACCGGAGAAGCTTGCTCTTTATGCTATTGATAGTGCACCTAAAGTAGTCAAGTTAGGCGCCAGGAATAAGGACAACAGCCTGATATTGAATGGTGAAGAACCAAGAGTATTCTTTGTTTCTGGCTCTGAAGCAAATATCTGGCTCGATATTGATTTTCAAAGCTATATCAAGAAGTCTAACCACAATGTTGAGATACAGGTGCCCGAATTCCACCCACGGCGTGGTACTGTTTTAGACCTTTGCCAGGCAGCTCACCTATGTGAGCACCTGGAAAGTCTGGATGCCCTCATTCGGCCTGTGAATATCCAGGATAAAGATGTCACGGAAGATAATAAAGATGTCAACAAATTCTTCGCCTCCCTAAATAATACTACCAAGCATGTTATGATAGGACTAACTAACCTGGAACAACTGGATAATGTGGTAAATATGGCAAGGTTAATAGTAGGAGGAGAAGAGGAACTCAAGGAAAATCCTATTATCTCCTTTATCACCTGCTTAGTCAAAAGTCCCCTACAATTTGTTGATGATACCACTCAGGCACTAATCGAAATTTCTCGGAGAGGACTACCTGTAGCAATCGCTATTTCACCCCAGGGTGGGACCACAGCTCCTATTAAAGAAGATGGTATTGTGACACAATTGAACGCCGAAGTCCTGGCAGGAATAACGTTAAGCCAGCTAGTAAATAAGGGAACACCTGTGCTTTATGGTAGTGTACCTGTAAGAGTTCGGCTTGATGACCTTGGCGATTCCTATGGCGCCCCTGAATCCAGCCAATACAACGTCGATTGCGTCCAAATGGCTCGATTCTACAAGTTGCCCTGTTATTCTACTGCAGGTGTCTGCGATGCAAAAATACCCGGAATACAATCCTCGATAGAAAGGTTGTTCTCAGACATTGTAGTTACTTTAAGCGGGCCGCAGTACTTGCACTGTGCTTATGGGTTGCTCGGTGGAAATGCCACCTTCTGTCCTCTTCAGGCTGTGTTAGACGACGTCCATTTCCAGATGATTAAGTTCTTTCTGGCACCACCGCAAATTAACCAGTCAGAGATAGATGTTTCCCTAAAACAGCTAGAGGAGGTGATGAGGACACCACAAAAGTTATATATCCGCTACATTCGTCGTATGTTACGTAATGGACAGCTTTCACTACCTTATCCCTTTGAAGCGGGAGGGGAGACCGATAATGTGTTAGCATTAGCCTACGAGAGGATGAATGAATTCATCTCACAACCTGTAGAACATATAGATTCAGCCACTACCAGTAAAATATTCCAGGAGATACCCGGAATATTACCCAGGCTAAATGTATATGAAGAAGGGAGAGAACAATAATGGAAGACATAATTGCTTTACTTAAGGAAAATGTTATCCAGGGTAGAAAGACTAAGGATGACGAAGGAGTAGATGGAGATAGTATTGGGATGCCTGGGGTGATAGAGCTAACACAGTTGGCACTGGAAAGCAATATCCCTCCGGAGGTAATAATTGAGGAAGGCTTAACTACAGGGATGCAGGTTGTAGGAGATAAGTTTGCAGCGAAGGAGTATTTTGTACCGGATATGTTAGCCTCTGCTGAAGCAGTAAGTGGAGCTCAGGATATTCTAAAACCATATCTCGAAGATTCAGATGCTATGAGTAAGGGTAAATTTGCCATAGCCACGGTAAAGGGAGACATTCATGATATCGGTAAGAATATTGTTGCTACCCTGCTGAAAGGAGCAGGCTATGAGGTAGATGACCTGGGCATAAATATTCCTCCAGAAAAAATTGTCGAGTATGTCAGAGAATATAAACCTGATTTCCTTGGGCTTTCTGCTTTATTGACTACTACAATGTTAGCTATGGGGGAAACAATTGAGGCACTAAAAGAAAATGGCATCAGGGATAGTGTTAAGGTTCTGATTGGAGGGGCAGCAGTCTCTGAGGAATTTGCTCAACAAATAGGGGCAGACGCCTATTGCGTGGATGGGTTTCATGCCATTAAGGTGCTTGAGGAGTTCCAGAAAGTAAAAGCATAAATCAACTATCTCTGGGAATAGAGGGAATTCTTTCTCTCCACTGCAACCCATAAAAGAAAGGTTCCCTTAGCCTGTGTTTAGTTGTCTGGTAGATAGAGATAACTGCCCGGACCAGGTTTTTTTATCAGGTAGCTCGTAAGGTCTGTGGTGAAAAAAGTGGATAAAATTCTAGATAATATCCATCAACCCTCTGATCTCAAGAAGCTGCCCCATTCGCAGCTAAAGCAGCTCGCTGGTGAACTCAGGGAGGAAATAATACAGTCGGTGAAGACCAACGGAGGACACCTTGCCTCCAGTTTGGGAGTGGTAGAGCTCACTATTGCACTGCACCGCGTCTTCGATAGCCCCAGGGATAAGATTGTGTGGGATACGGGACATCAGTGTTATGCTCATAAACTACTCACCGGGCGACACAAGGACTTTCATAGTCTTCGCCAGTATCAGGGATTATCAGGATTTCCCGATAGGAATGAAAGCCAGCACGATGCCTTTGGGGTAGGACATGCCAGTACCTCTATCTCTGCAGCACTAGGTATGGCTGTAGCTCGTGACTTTGCAGATGAAGATTATCATGTGGTGGCAGTAATAGGAGATGGTGCTTTCGGTGGAGGGATGGCGCTGGAGGGAAGTAACCAGGCGGGGTATCTTGGCACCAGACTCATCGTAGTTCTAAATGATAACAGTATGTCCATTTCACCCACGGTTGGGCTCATATCCAAGTGGCTCAGTAAGGTGCGTGTTAGCTCGTTGTATACCATTACCAAAAAAGAAACCGCAGCAAGAGTAAAGCAATTACCACTGGGCAAGCGAATACCAATGCAGATAATAAGGTGGCTATTATATCCCGTTAAACAAGCAAAGTATGGACTCAAGGCGCTATTATTACCTACTATGATGCTGGAGGAGATAGGCTTTATCTACATGGGACCCTTCAGTGGGCATAATATCTCCGAACTCGAATCAGCCTTCCGTCGGGCAAAAAAATATCCCAAGGGCCCAGTATTTATCCATATACTTACTGAGAAGGGCAAGGGTTATCAGCCTGCTGAAGAAGATGCGGTAAGCTATCACGGAGTCTCACCTCAAGGTAAGAAAGGTGATGACACTACCTATAGTGAGGTAGTGGGACAAACTATACTTCGTTTGGCTAGAGAGAATCCCAGAGTAGCAGCAATCACCGCCGCTATGCGAGACAGCACTGGGCTTGATATTGTGGCTCGGGAGTTTCCCGACCGAGTGTTCGATGTGGGTATCTGCGAGGAACATGCTGTTACCTTTGCCGCTGGCATGGCAACTCAGGGATTTATCCCCATTGTAGCAATATATTCCACCTTTCTACAGCGTGCCTTCGACCAAATTCTTCACGATGTATGTTTACAAAAGCTGCCAGTAATATTCGCCATTGACCGCAGCGGTATCGTCGGTGGGGATGGGAAAAGCCATCAGGGTTGCTACGACCTCTCCTACCTTAGCTGCATACCTAATCTGGTAATATGTGCACCACGAGATGAGGAGGAGTTACAGCAGCTATTCTATACTGCAGTAAAGGCAGAGCAACCCATAGCAATACGCTACCCGAAAAGCTCAATCCTAGGAACAGGAACACCAGTAAACTTCAGGGAAATCCCTATTGGCGCAGGGGAATTACTGCGCGATGGGAGCGATATGGCATTCATAGCTATCGGTAGCACTGTATTGCCATCGTTAGTAGCAGCCCAGGAATTAAGCCACAAGGGTATAAGCTGTACGGTGATAGATGCTCGCTTTGTCAAACCCCTGGATTCAACGCTCATACTGGAGACAGCAAGGAGAATAAAGCGGTTACTGGTAGTGGAGGAAAATACCCTCTGTGGTGGTATAGGTAGTGCTATCCTCCAGTTACTACAGCAAGAAGGGGTATATGATGCTAGGGTAAGATGTCTGGGCATTCCAGATACTTTTGTGGGACATGGCTCACAGCAAGTCCTCCGCTCATATTATCACCTGGACTCGCAGGGAATAGTGGAGGAGGCTCTAAAGTTTATCTCAGAGATGGAGAGACAAAGTGAGTATTCGCTCAATTCCAGCCCCCTTTTCTCGGTATCAACCCGAACTGGAATCGGAACTTCACCATATAGTAGGTGACAATAGACTAACCCTCTACACTATGGTGCGTTACCACATGGGTTGGACAGATACAGAAGGGCACACCATGGAAAACCCGCGGGGTAAGCGTTTGCGTCCTACCTTTTGCCTCCTTGCTTGTGAATCCGTGGGTGGAGATTGGCACAAAGTCCTTCCAGCAGCAGCAGCGTTAGAAGTAATGCACAACTTCACTCTTATCCATGATGATATTCAGGACAAAAGCCCTGAGCGCCGCCACCGTCCATCAGTATGGTGGGTCTGGGGAGCAGCTCAGGGAATCAATGCCGGGGATGCTATATACGCTCTGACTCAGCTTGCCCTCTGCAAATTGGAAAGCCGTGGCATCCCAGCAGAGAAGGTAACTGCATCATCCCGTATCCTGAATGAAACCTGCCTGCGTATCTGTGAGGGACAGTTCCTGGACATCAGCTATGAGGA
This sequence comes from Chloroflexota bacterium, assembly GCA_030612045.1. Taxonomy (GTDB): domain Bacteria; phylum Chloroflexota; class Dehalococcoidia; order UBA2247; family JAUWOP01; genus JAUWOP01. Next base: position 9,928 of record JAUWOP010000053.1, read on the forward strand.
CCACCTTGATATAACTACTACCGATTACCTTAATATGGTAGATGGGAAGACAGCTCAACTTTTCCAGTGTTCCCTTCAACTAGGAGCACTACTAGGAACAGAGGATGAGACTCTGATTCGACAACTTGCTCTCTTTGGTAGAGAGCTGGGCATTGCTTTCCAGATATATGATGATATCATGGGTATCTGGGGCAAGGAGGAGGACACAGGAAAACCCTGCGGTTCAGATATTATGGAGAGGAAAAAGACCCCTCCTATTATCTATGCCCTGAATCAGGCAGGAAAGGAGACTGGCAGGAGACTGGCAGATATTTACCGTAAGGATGAATTATCCAGGGATGACCTCTCCGTAGTGCTTGAAATTCTCGAATCCTCTGCCGCTCGAGAGTATACTGAAGGATTAAAAGAGCAATATCACCAGAGAGCGTTGGACATACTAAAGGGAACCGGGCTCGCTACCACAAGACAGAAAGAGCTCCGAGATGTGGCAGATTTCATCTTGGGAGAGTGATTGACCCTCGTTTTTGGTAATTGGTCACCAGTTACCAGGTTTATCGCAGTCAGGAGACTCCCCCCGGAATAAGGGGTTGCAACCCCTTGTTCAATTCCCGATACGGGTTGCGCCACCACAACCATTTGCCTTAACTATCATCTGGGGCCATTCACTTCGCTAAAGGTGACATAATAAATGGTTGAACACCTGCAAAGTCTATTCTAATCGAATAATGAGCCTGAAGGATAGTGGTAGCAGTAATAATCCTTTCTTTCTTTGTGGACAGTGGTGGATATGTGGATAAAAGAAAGGAAGCAGCTTCAGGCAACTCGGTTAGCGAACCTGGTGATTTGTTGAAAGAGATTGGAAC
>JAUWOP010000024.1 GCA_030612045.1 Chloroflexota bacterium
AATCCTTTCTTTCTTTGTGGACAGTGGTGGATATGTGGATAAAAGAAAGGAAGCAGCTTCAGGCAACTCGCTTATCAAATCTTGAGATCTGTTGAAAGAGATTGGAACGAGCATTCACCATCATTTCTGCAAATTCATTATCACCCATTTGACTGGCGACTGCTTCCAAACTTTCAAAAGTAATGCCGGGACGCAGGCAGTTCTCAGCTTCGGACAACAATTTCAGCTTTTCTACGCTTGTTGGGGACATTGTCATCCCTAACCTTGCTCATTCTTTGCTGGGGATGAAAACATCCCCCCTTGAGCCAGTTAGAATTTTCATAGTAGCGTGGGAGCTTGTCCCCCACCCCTGCCGAGGATAAACCTCGGCGCTACGATAACCGGATAAACCTCGGCGCTACGATAGCTAATCATAAGAAGAGACTATCCTATTCTAAGGTTTCCAGAAGCACTAAAAGTATTGGAAGAGACTCCAGATTGACTTTTACCATTTGTGGTGATAGAATTCCCAAGGTAGTAGCTGTATCTATACAGGGATAAATTAGTCAACTATGGAAGGAGGAGAGGGTATGTTCAGTGAGGCTGAGTTAGAAGAAATAGAAAAAAGAAGAAAGAACTGGGAAGAGACAACCCTGAAGAAGACCCTGAGCCGTTTTGGGTCCACCGAGAGTCCCAATAAGTTCTATACGCCTGCTGACATCAAGGATTTCAACTTTCTAGAAAAGGTAGGCTTTCCTGGAGAATATCCATTCACTGCTGGTAAGTATCCGGTTTCTACCCCGGGGGGGATGGGAAAAGGAACATCTATCTTTGGGGGAGGTGGTAGTCTGAAGAGGGCAGGGCGTTACTCCGGTTACGGCACTGCTGAAGATACCCGTGATTACTATAAAGGTGCGCAAGCTCTAGGGTGGCGGGGGGGACCCAATGTAGCCTTCGACCTTCCTACCCAATGCGGCCATGATTCAGATGAACTCATATCTACAGGTGAGGTGGGCAAAGTAGGAGTGTCAGTAGATACCCTCAGAGATTTTGAGATTATCTATGAAGCCTTCACTGGAGATATGGAGCTGGACAAGATTGCATCTAACTGGACTATTAATGCTCCGGCAAATATTATCATAGCGATGTATGCTGCACTGGCAGAAAAGCGGGGTATACCTCTATCAAAGCTAAAGGGAACCCCTCAGAACGATATTCTGAAGGAATTTGTATCCCGGGGCACCTACATATTCCCAGTAAGACCTTCTATGCGAATGACAAGGGATACTATCACCTACTGCACTAAGAATATGCCCTCTATGAACACCATAAGCATCTGCGGCTACCATATCCGCGAGGCTGGAGCTAATCGAAGTCAGACGATAGCATTTACCTTATCAAATGCTATTGCCTATACTCAACTAGGAATTGATGCTGGGTTGGATGTAGACGAATTCACTCCTAGAATGAGCTTCTTGAGTCTTTCCGGAGGCATGGAAATCCTCAAGGAGATAGCCACCCGCCGTGCGTGCCGCCGTATGTGGGCAAAAATAATGCGAGATAGATTCCACTCTAAGAATCCCCGCAATTGGGTGCACCGCGATTTAGGTGGTATACTTGCAGGTTTTTACACAGCAACCACACAGCGCCCTCTCAATAACCTCACGCGGGCTGTACTGGGAGCGATAGGTTCTGCTATGGTAGGAGACCTACCTGGTGCTGAGCCACCTTATGATGAGTCTCTCGGACTGGGACACAGCCGCGAGGCGCTCCAGCTCAGTGAAGATGCATCCAGGATTATCTTCCATGAAGCCAAGCTATGTGAGGTACAGGACCCCTTTGCTGGCTCCTACTATATGGAAGCAATGACAGACCAGATTGAGAAGGAAGCATGGGAGATAATTAACAAGATAGATGCTATGGGTGGTGCAGTGGCTGCTATAGAGAATAGCTATATGCAGCAGGAGATAGCACGCAGTGCCTATACATACCAGCGAGAGATTGAGTCTGGTGAGCGCATAATTGTGGGCGTAAACCAGTTTATTGGCGAGGAGGAACTAGAAGTCAGCACTACCAGATTGGTAGAGCATCCCTATAATCCTAAGAAGCGAGAGGAGGCAGAGAGGAAACAGCTTGCCAATCTTGCTGAAATGAAGAATCAGAGAGATAACCAAGCAGTACAAAGATGTCTGAACCATATCAAGGATGCAGCGCAAGATGAGAGCGTAAACCTTATCCCACTTTTTATCGAGGCGGTAAAGGAATATGCTACGGTAGGGGAAATATGTGGTGCACTACGAGGGGTCTTTGGCGAATACCAGGGCTCCGGTAGTGTCTAGGAAGGGTTTCTACCTACATGAAAAGGAGGCGGTAAGGTTATGAGTACAGAGAAAATTGCTAGATATATATCAGAGACTACTTACGATAACCTCCCCCAAGATGCAGTGAGAGAGTCCAAGCGGAGTCTCATTGATTGTGTAGGAGTAACCTTGGCAGGCTGTGCCGAAGCTGAGAGTAAACTACTTGTTAACTACGTTCGAGATGAAGGGGGAAAGCCAGAGTCTGGTGTAATATGTGGCGGGTTTAAGGCACCTGCTTCTGAGGCTGCATGGGTTAACGGTACCAATGCACACCTTATGGATTATGATGATGTTTCCCTTTCCTTCATGGGTCATGCCACAGTAGCCATTCTACCTGCCGCGCTGGCAGTAGGAGAAAAGCTCAAGGCTTCGGGGAAGGATATCTTGCTCTCATATATAGTAGGTTTTGAGATAGGTGCTCGCATCGGCTCTGCCGCCGGTCGGCGCCACTATGATATAGGGTGGCATACTACAGCCACTATTGGTAGTGTCTCTGCTGCTGCCACCGCAGCTAAATTACTACAGTTGGACACCAAAAAGGTGCGCATGGCTCTGGGTATCGCTGCATCACTGGCAGGGGGACTAAAGGAGAATTTCGGTAGTATGACCAAGCCTCTCCATGCAGGTAACGCAGCGAGGAATGGAGCGGTTGCTGCCCTTCTGGCTCAAAGGGGGTTTACTGCCAATACCAGTATACTAGAAGCTCCCCAGGGTTTTTGTCGTGCTTTTGGGGGTGGCGCAGACTTTGACCTTGCATCAGCAGTGGATGACCTGGGTAAGCGTTATGATATTGTCACGCCAGGGATGGGGCTGAAACCCTATCCCTCCTGTGCTGGAACTCACCCCGCTATAGATGCTGCCCTTTATCTGAGGGAGAAGCATCATCCCCAGGCTGCTGATATTACTGAAATAGAGTGTCATACCAGCCCAATGATACCGCAGGCAGCAGTGCATTCCCGACCTACTACCGGACTAGAGGGAAAGTTTAGTACCGAGTTTTGTGTGGCTATGGCTCTGCTTAAAGGGAGTGTGGAGCTGAAGGATTTTACCAGTGAGACAGTGAATCGTCCCGATATTCAGGGCCTTATTCAAAAGACAAGGTATGTGCATCCTGCTGAGATGGAGAAAGCCACTGTTGCCCCTCAGGAGTTGATAATAAAACTTAAGGATGGGAAGGTATTGTCTCATCGAGTAAATGCTCCCAAGGGGGATAGCCGGAATCCTCTGACCTGGGATGAGGTAGCGGCTAAGTATGGGGATTGTGCCTCACTTTCCTTACCCACCATAGAGGTAGAACATTGTCTGGAATTGCTCTCTAATTTGGAAGCGGTAGATAATATTACTACGCTGATGGATATATTTACCTTTAAGAGTAAAGCCCAAAGGTAATGCAGACCTTAGGTCCATCATGTGAGAGAGAACCCTCTCGCCAGAAGTAGAAGGAGGAAGTAGTTATGGCTATAAAAGGACCACTGAGTGGGGTAAGGGTTGTAGATTTAGGAATAGCTCACGCGGGGAACTTCGGAGGTAGAATCTTGGGAGACCTGGGTGCAGAGATGATTAAGGTTGAGCCACCAAAGTATGGAGATGTAGTAAGGAGTGCTGGTCCTTTCCTGGGTGACCCAGCAGATGGCATGGGTTCATACATTATAGCCTTGTGCCGTAACAGAAAAAGTGTGGCTCTGGATCTACACACTGAGTCAGGCAGAGAGGCTTTCCAAGACCTGGTCAAGGTCTCGGATGTGGTCTATGATAACCAAAGAGTGGGAGCAACAGATAGGATGGGGGCTGACTGGGAAACCGTAAGGAAGATTAACCCCAGAATTATTTCTTGCTCTATTACTGGTTACGGTACTTCGGGTCCGTATGCGGGACGCCCTAGCTATGACGATATCGCCCAGGGGATGAGTGGTCTGACCAGCCTTATCGGTGAGCCTGGAGGTTCACCAATGAGGTCACCAGTAGCTATCGCTGATATTGCCTCCGGAATGTTTGCTGTGATGGGTATAGTAACTGCCCTCTATGAAAGGGAGCACACTGGAAAGGGTCGAAGGATAGAAATCAACCTGCTGGATGCCTGTATGTCACTTATGAGTACTCACTTTGCAAACTATTTTATCACAGAGAAGGTGCCTGGGTCTCAAGGCTCGAAGCATCCATCATACCCCTTGTTAGGGGCTTTCCAGACTAAAGATGGATATATAACACTGGGTCCGTGTTGGCCACGAATATGCCGAACTATCGACCAGGAATGGATGATTGATGACCCCAAGTTTAACACTCCTGGCAAGAGATACGATAATAAGGAGGAACTGGAGGGTTTAATCGAAAAGGCAACACAGAAGGAAACTATGGAAACCTGGCAGACACTAGCCGAAGTAGATGATCTCCCTATTGGTCCCATAAATACCCTGGATAAAGTACTCGCCGACCCGCAGGTGGTTCACAATAAGGCAGCCATAACTATGAAGCATCCTAAGTATGGGGAGATTCTCAATATAGACTGTCCCATAAAAATTCAGGATGCTGTAGAGGGAGAACATACAGCTCCACCTATGATAGGAGAGCATACTGAGGAGGTGCTTAGAGAAATTCTGGGGTACTCCGAAGAAAAAATAAAGAAGCTGCTCGAAGAGGCAGAAAAACATTCTAAAGAGTTAGAGGCTCATGTACGCCGTCAACTCTAATATCAGCAATTATATGTAGTGAAGTAGTCAGAAAATCCTGTGTTTCTGCAGTAGAAAGGGGAAGGGTGAGTTATGGAACCATTGATGGAGGAGCGAATTCAGCGGCTCCGTGAAGTTAAGAAAAGGGCGCTTCAGGGTGGAGGTGAGGAAAAGTTAGCTAAGCAGCACCAGCAGGGTAAGCTAACTGCCCGAGAGAGGCTGGATATTCTTCTGGATGAGGGAAGCTTCAGTGAGTCCAACATACTGATAGGACATCTTGCTGGACATTCCGGAGATGGAGTTATTGCCGGTTATGGAACTATTGATGGAAGACCTGTGTGTACCTACTCCCAGGATGCTAGTGTTTTGGGTGGATCGATAGGGCGTGACCACGGCTACAAGATGTATCGTACTGTAGAAAGAGCGATGGATATGAAGGTGCCTTTCGTAGGGATACATGATTCGCCCGGTGCCAGGGTCCCCAAGCTAGGAGAGGGTCTAGGTGTAATTGCGCAGCTCCTGGAGAAGAGTGGGGGCTCTATCTTCTACCCCAATACCCAGGCTTCGGGAGTCATACCCCAAATAGCTATAATTATGGGTAGCTGTGGAGGTATCTCAGTATATTCCCCTGCCCTCACCGACTTTATTTTTATGATTGACAAGACCAGTCATATGTTTATCACTGGGCCTCGTATTGTCAAGTCGGTAATGTCGGAAGACCTCACCATGGAGGAACTGGGAGGTGCCCGTGTGCATGCCCAGAAATCTGGAGTGACTGACTTCAGAATGAAGAATGAGAAGGAATGTCTTCAAGAGGTACGGAGGCTATTGAGTTTTCTTCCCTCTAGTTATCTGGAAGAACCACCGGTGGTCAATACAGGTGATGACCCTGACAGAGTAGATGACGAGTTGGCAGAACTAGTCCCTTCAGACCCTAATAAAGCATTTAACATGCATGTAGTAATTAAACATCTTGTGGATAATGGAGATTTTCTAGAGGTCAAGCGAGAGTTTGCCCAGGAGATGATTGTAGGGTTTGGCCGGTTAGATGGTCATACTGTGGGCATCGTTGCCAATCAACCTATGGTGCGTGCTGGTAGTCTGACAGTAGATAGCTCAGATAAAGAGGCACGATTCATGAGGTTCTGCGATTGCTTCAATATTCCTATCATCATGTTAGTTGACACCCCTGCTTATCAGCCTGGCTCTCAGCAAGAGCATGCTGGCATAATCCGCCATGGAGCCAAGGTGCTCTATGCCCTATGTGAAGCACAGGTACCTCGCGTTGCAGTGGTATTGAGGAAGTCTTATGGAGGGGGGAACCTGGGGATGGGCACCGTTCCCGGTATGGCAACAGACCTCCTATTCTACTGGCCGATAGTAGAATGCGGGGTAATGGGAGCAGGACAATCAGTGGACCTCTTCTATGGCAAGGAGATGGCAGCGGCACCAGACCCAGCAAAGTTCCGTGAAGAAAAGCTGAAGGAATTTCATGAAAAGTATGCTAACCCCATCTATGAGGCATCAGGCAACATCTATCTGGAGGATGTTATTGAGCCCAGAGAGACAAGACGTGTCTTGATACGGTCACTGCGATTACTGAAGAGTAAGAAGGTAGTAAGACAACCGAAGCGGCATGGAAACATACCTATGTGAAACCACGAGAGAATAGAGATTTGAGATAGAGTCTACCTGTCGCAGGTGTCTAGCTCTATCTAATTAACTGTAGGTATCTTCCTCGAGAGGAGGGCAGTCATAGATTTTCAAGCTATCACGCTGAAGAAGGAGAATTATATTACTACTCTGGTAATGAATCGTCCTGAGAAGCGGAATGCCTTGAATAGGCAGATGATGCAGGAGATGATAACAGCCATTGAAGAGGTAGGTGCGGATGAAGATACCCGGGTGCTGGTCATTACTGGAGCTGGTAAAGGCTTTTGCTCCGGTGCTGATACTGACCTTATGCCTGGGGGAAGCTCAGCTCTGGGTGAACAGAGTGTGGAAGACCTGCGGCGCTCCTTTGTATTTCAGGCTGCCCGTAAATTAATCCTTGGACTGCAACGACTGGAGAAACCTACCATTGCTATGGTCAATGGGGTATGTGTGGGAGCAGGTGTTGATATAGCACTAGCCTGTGATATGCGAACCGGCTCTGAGAATACTCGCTTCATGTGCGGCTTTGTAAAGATAGGGCTCTTTCCTGGCTTCGGAGCTACCTGGTTATATCCTCGAATATTGGGATTAGGGAAGGCTCTTGAGTTGCTTTTTACTGGTGACACACTAGGCGCAGAGGAGGCAAAACAGCTAGGGATGCTGAATAAGCTTGTTTCCGCCAATAAACTAGAGGAGGAGACCTGCCTCCTGGCTCAAAAAATAGCCCAAGGTCCTCCCGTTGCTATCAGATTGATGAAGTCAGAGCTATATAGAGGGCTCGAAACAGACTTAGATGCAGCACTACATAGAGCTGCCGCCTGTGAATCTATAACACTCCTCTCTCACGACCACCGAGAAGGCATCTCAGCACTTCGAGAGAAAAGGGAACCCCTTTACCACGGAAACTAGTATAGAAGCGACTCGCAAGTTGCTCTACACTTATATGCTGGGGATTCCCCTATAGATAGGTTTATTACTATTACCCCAAAAAAATGAGGCTACCTCCCATCCTCCAGGAGAGAAGACACAACACCAACCCTCACCCTTAGTAGAGGGATAACTCACAGAAAAACTACTTGAATACCTGAACTCCTGAGAATCGCTTATACCATCTTCTTACCTATTGCAGGGGCTATCGAATAGACCTCCATTGCCTTCATAGTGCCTACTCCCTTGACCTGCGTATTCGCACCCAGCATCGCTTTGACCTTAGCATTCAACTCATCAAATAGAGGGCCTGAGGTCTCCCATCCCTTAAAACTACCCTTTACTTGATAACCCTCCATAGCAGGTCGAAAAATCAACGCAGTAGCTCTCTTTGTGGACTCAAGATTCTGCTTTGTTTTCCCAAACATTATATCAGCAAAAGCTATAGTCTCCTCATTAGGAGCGCAAAGAGTCCCCACCACTACTACATTCATAATACCTTTCTTATCTAAAGTACCCAGCGCCTTCAAACTCGATGGGTCATTTATCGCGTCTACCACCGCCGCTGGTATAACTACCATATTACACCTCCTTCAAGTACCATTACTATCCCTTCTCTATATCCATCTCCGTCCAGTAAGCCCAACCACAAGTACAAAAAACTTATGCCAACTTCTCGCCAGGATTACTAGGTGAGATGGAGTATACCTCTGATACACTCACCATTGCTATACCCTTGGCAGGCATATGCATCTGATCAAAAATCATCTCAGCCATCTGCTTGTAGAAGGGGCCCTCTCTCACCCATCCTGTGAACTTCCCCTTTATCTGATACCCCTCCATCGGGGGCTTGAATACTGTTATGGTCACATTTCCTGTACTATCCAGGTTCGCCTTAGTCTTGCCCAAGAACAAGTCAATAAATATTATTGTGTCAGCATCCAAAGCAGCAACTGTCCCCGCAACAATAACATTTGGATTAAACTTCTTGTCTGCCGTTCCGACTAACTTTACGGCTTCCTGGTCATTCAAAAGATTCATTACTTCTGTCGGTAATGACATCCTTATCACCTCCTGCACTTAATACTAAACTTCCTCCGCACCTCTCCCCTCACACAACCACCCTTTACTTTATTCAAGAAAGAAACCTCAGATCTAGCTCATTCACCCCCCTTCAAAAGTGGGCATTGAATTTCACTCCCTCGATATCTACCTAATCAAGAGGAAATCACGGCAAAACTAGCCCCCAACAGTCACCTCATACCCCCTACCATCAAAAATCGGCAGCATTTCCAACAGATGCTCCTCATTGTAGCCTTCACCTACCGGATAGGGAAAATCCAACCCAAATACCTTGTACTTTGCTCCTGCATAAGGATGATATGGCAACAGGTCAAGCCCTTGCACCTTTCCTTCTCCTAAAGATTCAACAAACTCTGCTGTCTGTCTCAAGTTCTCCTCACTGTCATTGACACCAGGGATAACTGGGACACGGATGCGTAAGTCCACCCCTTCCTTATTAACAATCCTGCGAGCATTGTCTAATATGATGTCATTATAAACCCCGGTATAGTCCTTATGAGCTTGACGATCCATAAGTTTTATATCCAGAAGCACCAGATTCACATACTCTAGTATCTGCTCCAGCATTTCCCATTCCAGATATGCAGTTGTATCTAGCACAACGTGCATCTCTCTCTCCTTAGCTCCCTTACACAGTGCTCGAGTAAAACGTGGCTGTGCTAGAGGTTCTCCCCCAGATACTGTCATCCCACCACCTGAACTTTTATAAAAGGGCTTGTCCTTTTCTACCTCATCAAGTACTTCACTTGCCCTCACATACTTCCCCATTACAACCAGTGCCCCCTCTGGGCAGGCTTCTACACACTGTTGACATACCGTACACTTCGACTTATCAATTCTAGGCTCAGTAGGACCATCAAAAACCAGAGCACCTCTCGGACAGACATCCCTACACAAACCACATCCCGTACAATTAGGGCGATAGGGGAAAACCTCAATATGATTTCTTCTCCCCTCCGGATTGTGACACCAGCGGCAACCTAATATACAACCTTTAAGGAATACTGTAGTTCGAATACCTGGCCCGTCATTAAGGGCAAAAAATTGAATGTAGGTTATCAACCCTAACTGCTCATCTAACTCATCAAGATGATGATACATATTCCCTCACAAATCCTAGCTCACGAAACTTACGATACACAAACGAACACGGAGAATATACCACTAAATTAGTATCTTGTCAACCTGAACTCTCTTCCATTGTTGTAACTCTATGATAATGTCCTCTTTCCGAGAAAAGGAGTTAAATAAGAGGCAACTCAGTAGGAGGTGTCTTGATGGAAGGAGGACTTCTGGTGATGAGCCAGAGAGAGCGGCTCACGTCTGGTTATGATGTCCAGGGTAAGGGAGAAAGCGATGACTATAAAGGATAATCCCCCTAAATCCCCCTTTAGAAAAGGGGGATTTAGAGAGTTGGTACAGATGGATGTCAGTCACCATAGTTGGTTTGAGGTCCAAGAGGAGAAGGCATGTCTATGGAGTTCCCTGTTTTATCGCCATAGGCAGCTTTTCGGGATGGTCACACAAGGCAGGACTGATAGATGGCTGCCCGCATACATCTGTCATTATGTGCTGTCCGGTATCGGAGAGCAGCAGAGAGATGAATTCCATGGCAAGCGATGTATTCTGGGCATGTTTGGGAATAGTGATGCCATAAACGATGGGCTTGCCACGCTTGGGTTTGTCAGGCGTGGTTTTGAGTGTGATGGAAGCCTCATGATAGAAGCCATCTGCACCCTCATAATGCTGCTCTATAGTAGAGTTAGGGATTACACCTGTCTGGGACAGGTTAATAGTACCATCAAGCTCAATGAATTTCACTCCGTGCTGCACCGCTACCGAGCGATACTCAAAGGCATAGTCCAAATCCCCTGTCTGAAGCGCGGAGATAAGGTCTACCGATTTCGAGCTTACTGTCTCCCTGGGGTTAGCATATTCGGGTCTGCCAGCATGGAGAGGGTTATCGGCACCGCCAATGAGAGCAGCATACAACCCATGGGCATGCTCATCTTGAGCTAAGCCAAAGTTAGCCGCTTCATCATAGTAATACTTCTCAGCCAACTGGATTACCATAGGCGTTCTATAGCCGCAGGGGTCATCATCAGGATTACTGTGCCCATACTTCACATCATCATTATTGCGGAGCACCTCATACCAGGTTTTGTCTCCACTTACTATGTCAGCGGAACCATGGGCACCATCCCTGTAGCAGAGCACCATGCTATTTCGGGCGAAGGTGATATACCAATCGGCATAGCCCGGCTCATACAGCCTGCTGGGGATAAGGGAGTAGTCGGCAGAGGCAATTATATTAGGAGGTAGCTCACCTGCCTCCTCCTGTGTTATTGCCTTGCTTATCATCTTGTTGCTCCCTCCTGACTCAAGCAGGACATCTACATTGGGATGAGTTCGCTCAAACTCCTCCTCTAATTCCTGAAAGGGTACAGCAAGGCTCCCAGCATGATAGATGGTGAGTGTCTCTGTCCTCTCTATGGTAGCCCCGGTGCTCCAGGCAAAGTGTCCGATAGCCACTCCCACAACCAGAGCCACAATGCATATCAATGATACCCATTTCTTTGTCATTTCCGCTCCTTTCTAATTTGGCAATATTAATGTTACATTTCCATGTCGTTGCGAGGAGCGTAAGTGACGAAGCGATCTCATTCCTCACCACCGAGATTGCTTCGCTTCGCTCGCAATGACAACCTATTTTCATGGCTCGTTGGTGGGCAACTGCCCATGGATGTTTGACAGCTAGGTCTTAGGGCTATAGTTGCGCAACTCACATTAGCCATAGAGTTCAACAACTCAACAAACTCTATTTAGCAACCATCACTTCAGTAGCCTTTACTACGGCGAACACACGATCTCCCACTGAGAGCTTCAGCCGTTCTGCTGAGCTTCTGGTTATCACAGCCACGATTTCATTCTCACCCACTTGAATGATGACCTCCGCCATAACCTCCCCCAGTTTGACAGCCTTCACCGTTCCCGCCAGACTATTGCGAGCACTGAGTTCCATTTCTTTCACCTCCTGATTTTACTGAGCTGTGTGTGAAGGAAGGGATTCCTTCACGCATAGAAAAATGGGTAGACGCTTCGCTCTGGAGCGGATGCTCCAGACTAATAGCTGAAAACTGATTGCTGACAGCTACCCTAAAACACATGAACTGCTGAAGCCTTAAAAGTGAGCCATATTCTCACCCCCTCTCTTAACTCAAGCCCTTCAAGCGACTGGCGAGTAATAAGGCAAATAAAATCATGGGACTTCGCCATAACCACATGGGCTGATTGCTGAAAACTGATAGCTGAGGGCTCACTGGGCACATTCACGGTAACATAAAGAACAGCCCCCCTGTTGGTAATTTGAGTTACTGTCCCCTGAAGCGAGTTTCGTGCTGTGGACTGGAGGGGTTCCCTGGACAGAAGAATATCCTCGGGACGAAGAGTAAGGCGCACTCCCCCCCTCAATTCGGTTACTGCCGCCAGCTTTATGCCACCAATGTCAATGAAGGAATATCCCTTCTCGTAGTGCTCGCCCTGCTCACTATCTACAGTCTCGCCACTGAAAATATTTCGAGACAGAGCAAAGTGAGCTATAAACTCAGATTGGGGCTGGCGCAGGACATCCCCGGGTATTCCTACCTGGACTATGCGACCCTCATTGAGTATAGCCATTCGGTGTCCCAGGGCTATCGCCTCCTCAAAATCATGAGTTACATGCAGGATGGTTACTCCAGTGCGACGATGTATATCTGCCAGTTCCTGCTGCAGCCTCTCCCTGGTCTCAGGGTCTAGAGCGCTCAATGGCTCATCCAGAAGTAACATCTGTGGCTCAGTGACCAGGGCTCGAGCTAGGGCTACCCTTTGTTTTTCCCCTCCACTCAGGGTAGTTGGCTTTCTCTGAAGCAGATGAGCGACACCTACTAGCTCAGCCACTTTCTCTATTCGGGACTTTATCTCCTGCTTAGCGTAAGCGTTACGAAAAAGGCGCTTCCTCATCTTAAGCCCAAAGGCAATGTTGTTCTCCACCGAGAGATGAGGAAAAAGAACCTGGTCCTGGTAAACAATACTGATACCTCTCTTCTCTGGCTTGAGTGTGGTAATTTCTCTCCCATTAGATATGATTTTCCCTTCAAGGATAGGGTAGAGCCCTGCGATAGCCTCCAGAAGCACTGTCTTTCCTGCACCGGTAGGTCCAAGGATAATGAAATACTCGCCTGGCTTGATATCAAGATTGATATCCTGAAGCATAAAATTGCCCAGGTTGACCCTCAGGTTCTTTATGGTAATCATGATGCTCCGCTCTTCGTTCCCCTGTAGGCTATAGCTCGGAACACAATGAAGAGAATAAGGGGAATGAGGATTACAATAGCCAACACAGGCAGGGTAGCGTTCCATCCATAGGAGGTAAAGCGGTCAGCAACCAGGATAGGAGCAACACAGGGATGATGACCGAGGAAGGGAACATGGTACGCTATCATAAGCACGGCACCAAATTCACTCATTCCCCGCGCCCACATCATCACTGAGCCAGAAAAGATGCTCTTCCATGCCAGGGGGAGCGAGATATAGAAGAACGACCTCCAGGAGGAGGCACCCAGGGTTCGGGCTACCTTCTCCAGCTTGGGGTCTACTGAATTGAAGCCCTCCTTGGCTGAATCCACCAGGAAGGGGATGCTGACAAACATCATGGCGATAATGATTCCGGCAATACTCCCAAAGAAGGTGATACCAATAGAATGGAATAGCCTACCCATAAAGAAGTTTTGCCCGAAGACGAAGAGGAGTGCGATACCTGCGGCAGAATGCGGCACTACAATGGGGACATCAATAAGCCCCTCGATGATTCCCTTTCCCCGAAACTCGTGCCGCGCCAGGAAATAGGCCAGGGGAACACCCAGTAAAATCCCCAGTAATGTGGCTATGAAAGCAGCATAGATAGTGAGAAGAATGGAGTAATACACTTCTTCATCAAGCAGTGTATCCCATAATGTCCCAGGGCTTGAGGATATTACACTCTTAAACAGGGGCAGGATAATAAAGAGCAGCATGAGAGCCCCCAGAACAACAAATACGATGGTTGTACCATCCGGCTTTCCCCTCAAATGTATCTTACTCATTTTCTTTACCTGTTCCAGACAGAGATTTGGGATAGAGACAACCCCCTTTTTCTCTATCTCCTGGATGACTAATATGCCCTCTCGCGGCGAACCCTTGTTCTGAATAGGGCTGATCAATACTGGTCAATCTTACCCCTATGTGGGGGATAATAAGGGGTAGTGTCCCACCGTGGCATCTTATGCACATTCCTCTCTCCTTAAAGGAGAGGTTGAGAATCTCCGATAAATAATGAAGGTTGGATAGAGAAGGGAATAGTCTGTGACGCTTACACTTGTTGAAAACCCTGAGTCTTCTCTATTTCTGAACAGAAGCCTAAAACACAGAAACGCTTCCGGAAAGGAAGCGTTTTTAAATAGCAAGGATGACAAGTTTGTCATCAGTGCTCTCCTTTCCAAACATGGGAGGCACCCCAATTTCTCGGAGTACCCTTGGGATTATTCATCCACCGTCTGCTTACCATACCCTTTTCGTAACACCTACGCTGGACTTAGGTAGAGCAGCTCGGAGAACCTGGATATATTCAATTTCCCTGGATTATATACTAAAGCCAGCAGGGAGTGCAAGTCTGAGTCTCTTCCAATACAAGATGAGCCTGAAGAGGGTATCGATTTCTAACACAAGGTGAGCCTGAAGAGTTCAGGCAGCTCGTTTATGATTGGGACATGCTTCCTCTTATGTCACCCTGAGCCCTTCGCTTCTGTCATTCTGAGCGTAGCAAAGAATCTTATGGCACTCAGGGTAAACTCCGCGAAGGGTCTCCGAGATTCTTCGGTCACGGATAGATTCGTTTTGCTCACTACATGGTTTACCCTGAGTGCCTCTAGATTTCTCCCTTCGGTCGAAATGACAGCGCCGAAGTGCTCCCTTAGAATGACACTGGGTAAATGGTTACAAATCACTAACTCAGCAGAAATATAATTTATTGACACCCCTGTGGCTTCAATGGTAGAATTACCCTGTTGTAGTTAGGAGAACATCGGATAGTTAGTCTTGGTTGAGGAATGAGGGGATGCTCCCCCCTCTTTTTTTGTGAGGAGGTTCCCCTTTACATCTCAAAGGTGTAATTAATCTAGTGCAGTGTTTCTTAAATGACCTGATAATAAGGTACCCCATGTCCATTCCTGCGAAAGCAGGAATCCAGAAGGTCTAGGGGATGGATTCCATGTCAAGCACGGAATGACA
Organism: Chloroflexota bacterium; assembly: GCA_030612045.1. Taxonomy (GTDB): domain Bacteria; phylum Chloroflexota; class Dehalococcoidia; order UBA2247; family JAUWOP01; genus JAUWOP01. The sequence continues at coordinate 14,975 of JAUWOP010000024.1, forward strand.
AACTGTATAGTTATTACGATTACACTAGAGAGTTAGAAAGGGTAAGGAGTGTTGTATCAGTCAAAAGAGAGGAGAGATGGTGCTTTACAGGAGTTGAGATATAGCGTTAGTAATAATTCAGAAGTATTACAGTCTGCTAAGGATAAGACAGGGCGCAAAATAGTAGGGGTGTTTCATTCGGTAGTCCCCGAGGAGTTAATATATGCTGCAGGACTTCACCCTACAAGGCTATTTGCCCATTTTGATGAACCTATAACCTTAGCTGATGCTCATATGCAAACCTTTTTTTGCTCCAATGTAAGGGCTATCTGGGACCAGGTTCTGAAAGGTAAATACCCTTATTTGAATGGTGTAGTTATACCTACAGCTTGTGAAGCTGTAGACTATATTTATCAAACATGGAAGAGGCATAACCCCTATGAATTTGTTACTTCTGTGGTCTTGCCTTTTAAGAAAACAGAGAATGCACTGAGCTTTTTAGCTGCCGAAATTGGCAGGCTTAAGAAAAGCTTGGAGGGCTTCACCGGGAGGGAAATCTCCAGCGATTCACTTCACCATGCTATTGAGCTCTATAACAAGAATAGAGAGCTTCTGAAGAAGCTCTATGAGCTGAGGAAGAGTGAATCACCACCTCTTTGTGGTGTAGATGCTTATTATGCTGTAATGTCAGGTTTCATTCTCGATAAGGAGCAACATAATGTATTGCTGGAGCAGCTATTAGGAGAGCTTCAATCCCGCTCTGATTCTCCCCGAGCAGATGTTCGGCTTCTTGTTTCGGGGGGTTGTATGATTGATGTACGGGTACTTGAGGCGATTGAGTCTTTGGGAGCTGTGATTGTTGCCGATGATACCAACACAGGCTCCAGGTCTTTTTGGCATCAGGTGGATGCTGCAAAGGACCCACTGAGCGCATTAGCCAGTCGGTGTATGGCAGTTCCATCTCCTTTCACTACCTCATCTGAGGAGAGATTGCAGTACATCTCTGAAATGATCAGGGAGTATAGGGTTGATGGTGTGGTGTTTGCCATTCAGAAGTACTGTGAATCTGAGAAGTTTGACCTTCCCTTCTTGGAAGGGGAGATAAGAGGGAGATTCGGTGTACCAACCACTTATGTTGAAACTGACTATCTGGCTGATATAGCTCCCTTGAAAACTCGGGTGGAAGCCTTTATAGAATCTTTGAAAGCGGTTTGAGGTGAAGAATGGCTGAGAAGAAAAAGAAAGGGCTGAAGGTTAATAAGGCTATTGGTGAGGCTATAGCGAAGTGTTATCAGGATGCTCAGACGAAGAGGCCTTTAGCTTGGTCGCTCCTTGCAGGTGGTAACCCGCTTATAGAGATAGCTCATGCTGCCGGGATTCAGCTTGTCTTTCCTGAAAATTATGGCGCTGCCTGTTCTACTAAACATGCTTCGGGAAGATACTGTGAGATTGCTGAGGCTCATGACTATTCATCGGATCTGTGTTCCTATTGCAGGAACTGCTTTGGCTACATATTTGCCCAGGATGCTGAGCCTCCTCAGGGAGGGATGCCGGAACCTGACCTGTTCCTCATGACAACCAATGCCTGTGTGCACTACATTAAATGGTTTGATTCCCTTCGTCTGATGTATAACAAACCCCTGGTTATGGTCAATACCCCTCGAGTCATGGATAAGGGTAGGGTTGAAGACTATTATCTGGAGCATACAGTAAGAGAGATAGAAGGGGCTATCGCCGAGATAGAGAGAATTACCAATATTAAGGTGACTCACGAGAAGCTGTCAGAAGCGGTGAAACTAAGTGATGAACTTAATGACTACTGGCGTGAGATAATAGAGATGCAGAAAGCCGTACCAGCTCCTATGAACCTGCCTGATATAGGTAATGTATTGTTCCCTGTGGTGGGGCTTCGAGGGACCAGGGAAGGTGTGGAGCTTATGAAGCAAACCTATACTGAGGTGAAGCAATGTGTAGCCGAAAAAAGAGGCGCAATTGAAGAAGAGAAACACCGGCTTATGTTCCTGAATATCCCGTTGTGGTATAACCTTCGGCTTGCAGGATATTTTGCGGAGAAAGGTGCCTGTTTTCCCTTTATGGATTATGCGTTCTATGTATGGCCCCCTGTAAAAATGGATCCCTCCAGACCTATAGAGAGCCTGGCAGCTAAAGCTCTGTATGGTCAGCTCAATGAAGGTCCAGATGCCCAGATTGATAATTTGATTAGAGATATAAAGGAGTTCCATATTGATGGCGTGGTGATTCATTCTGACAGAAGCTGTAAGGTAATGTCACTAGGTTTGCTGGATGCAGCCAGGATAATTCGCGAGACATATCATATACCAGTGTTAGTTTTCGACCTGGACCACACGGATGAGAGGGTATACTCTGATGCTGAGTTCAAAAATAGAGTAGATGCCTTTCTAGAGATGTTAGAATAGTATCTTATAAAGGGGGGAGATTGAGGTATGAGTGGAAAAAAGACCACAAAGCAGATTCTGATGGAGAAGACAAAGGAGAGGGGACGGACTCCCCTTTATAGCCCTGAAGCTCTTCAGAAGATAAAAGAGGGGTTTAATGGATGGATGAGCTCGACAGTTCGGGAGCAGGACCGAGAGAACTGGGAGGTAACACCTCATACACTTCTGGGATCTGATATTCCCCGAAAGCTGATTTATACACCTCTTGATAACACTGACCTGGACTACATAGAGGATTTAGGTTTCTCAGAAGGAGAGCCTTATACCAGAGGTATACATGCCAATATGTACCGGGGTCAGGCTTTTACCATGCGTCAGCTATCTGGTGCTGGTTCACCTGAGGAAGTGAACGGAAGAATTAGAATGCTCCTGGATCATGGTGCTACGGGTGTTAATCTAGCGCTTGACTTAGCTACAGTTCAGATGTTTGACTCAGATGAGCCAGAGTCAATAGGCCAAGTGGGAACTGTTGGTGTCCCTATTGATTGTGTTGAGGATATGGAGGCAATCTTCAAGGATGTTCCTATTGATAAAGTGAGTGCTTCTATAGTTACTCACTTTCCCAGGAATACAGCAATCATATTTCCTATGTATCTGGTGATGGCTGAGCGCCGTGGTATTCCCTGGGATAAACTACCAGGCAGTGTACAGAATGATTTTATAATGGAGAATGCGGTTCGTAGTGCCATAGAGTATATACCCCCGAGGGATTGCTTCAGGGTACAGTGTGATAATATAGAGTTTATCAGAAAGAATGTCCCTAAATGGAACTACATCACATTGAATGGCTATAATCTGCGGGAATATGGGACCTCCGGTGTTACTGAAATGGCGGTTGCTCTGGCTAATGCTATTGAAATCATGGAAGAGATGGATAGACGGGGCTACCATGATGTTGATTGGGTAGCAGAGAGGATGGCATTCTTCTGGGCTCCAGCTAATGACTTTTTTGAAGAGGTTGGTAGGTTACGAGCAATGAGGAAGTTGTGGTACCAGCTAATGAAGTATAGGTTTGGTGCCAAGAAACCCAGGTCTATGTGGATGCGATGCCATGTGCAAACCTCCGGTATCTCCTTAATGCGAGAGGAGCCAATGAATAATATTGTTCGAGCTGCTTACCATGCATTGGCTGCTATCCTGGGAGGAGCACAGTCTTTGCATGTGGACTCCTATGATGAAGCCTATTCAGTCCCATCAGAAGAATCCTCATTAATATCACTGCGGACTCAGCAGATTATTGAGGCAGAGACGATGGTGACTCAGGTGGTCGACCCTCTAGGTGGGTCCTTCTATGTAGAGGCATTGACTAAAGAGATGTTCGAGAGAATCCTTGGTGAGCTGGATGAAATTGAGAATCTGGGTGGTATAGTTAAGGCTGTAGAGAGTGGCTGGCTACAGAGAAAAGTGACCAGCACTATTCAGCAGGAACAGAAGATGGTTGAAACAGGTGATATAAAGGTAGTAGCCCAGAACTATCACAGGGCTTCAGATGTGAAATTGCCACAGGTCAAGGTTCAGGAATACTCGGAGGACCTGCATAAGCGAATGCAGGAGAAATTGGAGCGACTAAGACAGCACAGAGATGCTAAGCAGGTAGAAAAGAACCTTGATACATTACGCCGAACATGCAAAGAGGGTGGTAATGTTACAGCAGCTTGCCTTGAGGCTGCCAGGGTTGGGGTTACTGAAGGGGAGATGCGTCGAGCATTTTCTGATGCTTTCGGACTATGGAGAGCACCTATATACGCATAAGAGGCAGACTCTGAAGTGGTAGGATAAAACCTGCCTGATAGAATCTCTCAGGGTAGTAGCTGTTTTAGTGCCCTGTAGAGGTAAGTGGTGATATTTATCCGGGAGGAGGTTATAACTTATGGCACGGGAAGAAAAGGGGATTAAGGTATTGCTATGTCAACCCCCTTTAGAGACTCATTCCAGAGGTGTATTCACGGTGGCTGGTATACTTAGGGATGCGGGGATGGAGGTAGTTTATATCGGTAATTCGACCCCAGCTCAGGTAATTGAAACAGCCGTCCAAGAAGATGCCGATGTTGTAGGGGTGAGCACATTGTGTGGTGGTGAGCTGGTCCTCGGAAATGAGATGCTCAGGTTAGCTGAGGAGAAGGGAATAAAGGAACGCACGCTATTTCTAATGGGGGGAATATTTCCTCCTGATGATATTCCGAAATTGAAGCAGGTAGGTTTCGGGGGTGTGTTTCCCCCTGCCTCAACAGGTAAGGAAATAATCTCATGCATAAATACGGGTGTATCTAGTAAGAGAAAAAGCAGAAAGTAGAGGCATAAAAGTGCTCGTGGAATGGGTATCTTGCCTCTTGCGCGATTGTAGTGAGGATAGGGGGATTGAGTCTAGATTTCCCGCTCTGATGCCAATGAGAAATGAGGTAAACTAGGGGTAATTGAAGTGTCTTGGGTGATATCCTTCTTTATCTTGCTGGTGATTGCTGTGGGAGGGCTCTTTCTAGGGGGTAGGCTGATGCCAATGGTTATGCCATCTTCAGGGAAGTGGCTGGCTATAATTATTGGCTGGGTTGGTGGGCTTGTTGGTAGTGTGATTGGTGAGTTTACATGGCAGTTCGGACCCCTTGTTGGTAGGGTATATCCTGTGGCAGCGATTATAGGGTGTATTCTATTCTTGCTTCTCCTGGGGTTGTTTCCTTTTGTTAAGATATTAGTAAGAAAGACACAACTAAGGTGACAGATAGAGAGTGATGGTTTCTGTCTGTCTCTCTCAACTCTCCATCTAAAGAGTGATGATAGCTGCTATTGAAGGCATTCTGGAATCCCAGGGTAGTGATTGGGTTGTGGTTAGGGTGGGGGGGATAAGCTTGCGCATCTATGTCTCTTCCTCTGTTCTTGGTCAGATGGGAGGTAGGGGGGAGAAGGTGCATCTTAATACCTGCCTGCAGGTGCGGGAAGATAGCCTTACCCTTTACGGTTTTACTTCTGCCGCAGAACAAGAGCTATTTACTTCACTTATTAGTGTTGGTGGAGTAAGTCCTCGAATAGCACTGAAGATGCTTTCTGTCTTGAATCCCGAGCAGCTAGCTTTAGCTATTGCCACCGGTGATATTGAAACCCTTAGCCGACTGCCAGGAATAGGGAAGAAGACTGCCAGCCGTCTAGTGCTGGAATTGAAGGAAAAACTAGAGAAAGAGGGGGGGGTTGAGATTCTCGCTTCCCGAACGCAAGATAGTACTGATGTGATGGCAGCACTAACCTTCCTTGGCTATTCCACTGCTGAAGCAGCGCGGGCAGTAGTATCCCTTCCTGGCTCTTCTGACCTCACCCTGGAGGAACAGGTGAAAATCGCCCTGCAGCACCTCAACTCCTGAGCAATTTAGTAACCATTCACCCAGCATAGCTCTAAATAGTTGCTCCAAGCATCAACTATTACCTCAATCTCCACCAGGTCACCTTCCTCAATGATTGATTGCTATGGCAATAAGGTAGTAGGATATGACCAGAAGAATTTTCTACTAGTGTAGTGTAGTCGTAATAACTATACAGTTTGTCATTCCGTGCTTGACACGGAATCCATCCTTGGACCTTCTGGATTCCTGCTGGAGTTTACCCCGTACTTGATACGGGGCAGGAATGACATGGGGCGTCTATTGTCAAGTCATTTAGGAGACACTACACTAGTTACTAGTTATAGAACATAGCCTTCTTGACCATAGTGACGAGCAGTTTCACTTGTTACTGGGGGGGGGAATCAGCGTAACCCAGTAGATGATACTAAATCGGCAATAAATCTACGTAACTACTCAGGTTGCTTGGTTCATGGTTCACGGTTGGTTGCCTTGAGCTCTTCACATTTCATCGCTCTCTAACCTTGAACCTTGAACTCGGGAACTGTGAACCTGAGTAGTAATAAATCTACTTAAGGAAGCTTTATGAAACTGCCATCCTGGCGGCGCTACCTGCAACCCTGGTACTCCGGTTATGCATTTCAGGGGATAGTTGTTTTTGGAACCGGGGCGATTTTAATGCCTATTGTGGTTAATAACGCCGGTAACGTAGCGCAAGCAGGAGCTGTGATAGGGTTCTTTTATATCGGCCAGATGCTCGCCCCGTTGATGGGCGCTATTACTGACCATACCGGCTTGCACCGACCTTTTTATCTCTCAGGTTATATTCTCCTCGCTATCGGATTGGCAATATTCCCATTTACCCAGTTGCTGTGGTTCTGGATGGCATTAGCCTTTCTACAGGGAGTTGGTTCAGGCACGACCAACACCGTGGCGGCGATGTTTATCGTCGAATATAAGCCGAAGTCAGAATGGGATGCTCGTATTGGATGGCTGCAGACCTTTTATGGCGTTGGTCAGGCTGTCGGGGTGGGATTGTGTTGTGTCCTGCAGGCCCGCCCTGAGTTTGGGCTCTTACTCTCAGCCAGTTTGATGATACCCGCTATGGTGCTGGGAACACGAGGCCTTCCGCCATCGCAGGCACATCAGAAGCCCGAGAAGCCCAGTTTTGAACGTCGCTCCCACAAGCCACCGCGAACCATCCATTCATTTCTTCACCGCTATGAGGGGATGGGTTTGAAAAGTCTGAAGCGGATATTCTCCGAATGGCGTTCTGCGTTTGGTCTCTATATAGTCGGCTGGCTTTTTGTCATGCTCACCACGTGGCTTATTGGCTCTCTCTACCCCCTGCTGATGAAGGGGGCGTTTGATATACCATACAGCATGTCATCGCTATACTATGCATTGGGCGCAACAATCGGGATATTTGCTTATGTGCCGTCTGGCACACTTGGGAAGAGAATCGGTGATGGCTGGGTTGTCATCATCGGTACCATCATGACACTAGTCTCAGTTTCTGGCCTCGCCGCAATCGCGTATACCCACCCCGGTTCCAGTCAGTGGCTTGTTCCGATTAGTTATATCCTGATTCCAATTGCCTGGTCGCCGCTCATTGTCGGGGGCACCGCCTGGGCTGCTAAGCTTGCCACTTTTGAGGAAGGCGAAGCCTTAGGCTCCTACAATGCCATGACCGCGGTTGCAAGCGTTATTGCTGCTTTCACAGCCGGGCTGCTGGCTCATCACTTCGGTTATAGTATGGTGCTGACTATTGGCGCTGCTGCCAGCCTTCTGGCGTTATTATGCTTCATTCCTCTGCTACTCTCAAGGAAAGAAGCCTGATTCCTCAGATACAAAAATATCGCCTGCGTGCTGAAAAATGACTTGCGTGACCCACTGCCTTATAATATTACCTTATTTTTCTGTCTGTCAAATGCCTTTTGTCATTGTTGAGGGTTAATCATTGGAATTCTTAGATGAAGCTTTAGTTACTTAAGAGAATTGACTGAAGTGATAGAAGGTTATAGGATATGGCTAGATTGAATTTCCACCAGTTATGGGACGTAGCCTTCATAGAACAATGGGTTTGGGGTTCATAAATGCGATTGGTTATGAACTTCTTCAAGATTTGCCAAGGTGCCTGTATTCATAAATAAAGGGAGCCAATTATGTGGAAGGTCTATCGCAATTTAAATGAGCCATCACCGTTGGAAGCAAACTCGGAAATCAACGGAATGAATGTGAGTATTAGCCGAGGCAGTGATCAGCTAATCGTTGAAAATATCGATGCCTGCGATGAAGCCGATGCTAAGCAAAAAGCTTCCATTGCCGCTAATCAGTTCTTGAATAGACTGAGTTGGGGACCGGGCATTATCCTTGACATTGATCTATCTGCACAATGTGTTGTGGAGCATATCAGCTCCACTGGCGAAAAGCAAATTGGTGTTAGCATTAATCTTCCTATACCTGTACCATCAATTTCTGTCAGGGCAGAGGTAAAAGATTCCTCTGGAAACATCATTAAAGTATGTGACTCAAGCGAGCCAGGCAGAATAGAAGTTAAGCCATCTGAGGCTGCCAGCTACTACAGACACGCTCATCTGACCGATGATCCCTTCAATAGATTTCATGGCATTTATCTGGCTATTGAGAACGTGAGTAGCAAAATACAAAAGGCAAGGGGCCTTAGTAAAAACGAAGTCAAGCGATTGAGCGAATCTGGGAAATCCTACGAGGAGGGACTACTCAAGCTCGCATTGGATAAATGTTTTTGGTAGTAATCCACAGCTCCTAAAACAAGATGCCAAAAATTTGCCGGATTATGATGATACACAAGAGGTAATCCCACAAGTAGCTAAAATACTCTACAAGGCATATCGCTGTCAGCTAAACCATTCAAAAGCATCAGAGGATAAGAAAATCCCCTTCAATCCCCAAGACGAAAAAGAGGTAAAAGGCACTCTTCCCTTAATGAAAACCATGGCAATATCCCTTCTGCGCTATGAGGAGAGCTCGTTGCTATAGCAAATGAAATTTAGTTATCTCCAATAGAAAATCTTCAGAGGAGGGAATAGGATGAAGAATTTTAAGAGCCACGGAGCAGAGTTAATCAAAGAACTGAAAGAGCATATACTCGAGGTTATAAAATCTGAAGAGAGTGGAAAACGCTGGACACTCCCGAAAATAGAGGGGGAATCTGGGCTTATCATCACAGGCAAAAATGGGCAAAATGTTTGGGATATGGCTGTCGTCACACTGGTTATAGAACTGGTAAATGAGGTGGTCCCCAAATTTCGGACAGGTTGTTAAGAGCGGGTTTTGCTCCTAGAATACTAGAATACAAAGAGAGATAGGAGGAGCAGGACATGAAACAGAACCGCAGCAAGCACAGCCCATCATTTAAAGCCAAAGTAG
>JAUWOP010000031.1 GCA_030612045.1 Chloroflexota bacterium
GAACTGGTTGGCCGTTTCGATATCTCGGATACCTTCCAGTCGAAGCTCCTTCACCGCTCGGTCTTGATATACCCCATGTTTGCGCTCTACCCCACCCACGCCCATAACACCTGCATCGCTGCTGCCGTTGTCTCTTCCTCGCTTATTATGGTCAGGGTCTCCCCTGTTGCGTCGTCTACCATATCCATCAGACATGCCTTCTCCTCTTGGACCTCAAACCAACTATGGTGACTGCCATCCATCTGTACCAGCTCTCCAAATCCCCCTTAGTCCCCCTTTTCTAAAGGGGGATTTAGGGGGATTACTTCCTCTCTCGTTGTTTCCGGTGCTTGGGCCGCTTCCTTTGCCTTTCCCATAACCCTGCTGCTGAAAGCCATCGCCTCACCGTCTCGCGGGCAATCTGATACCCATCCCTCTCAAGCAGCTTCTCCGACACCAAGGTAGGCCCAAAATCCCAGTATCGTTCTCGGTACAGGGCTATCACTCTAACTAGGTGGATAGGCTGAAGACTGTTAGATTACTTCAGCCTTCAGTCTAACTACCTGTGTATATCGTTTGTATATGCGTTGATTTTGCCGGTAGCTTACCCCCTTATTATCAAATCCCCCTTTAGAAAAGGGGGATTTAGGGGGATTATCCTTTATAGTCATCGCTTTCTCCCTTACCCTGGACATCATAACCAGGCGGGAGCGCTCTCTCTGGCTCATCACCAGAAGTCCTCTTTCCATCAAGTCACCTCCTACTGAGTTGCCTCTTATTTAACTCCTTTTCTCGGAAAGAGGACTTTTCTATTGAGTTATATAGAGGACATTATCATAGAGTTACAACACAGCGTCGTTCAATCATAGACAAGAAGCGAATAGAAGGCTATACTTCGAGCCAGATAGCTGCAGTGATTGAGGAAGAGTTAAGGAAGGGGGAGTAGGTTGCCAAACCAAGTTCTTGAACTAAACTGGCGACTTGATCTTAAGAAACTGCAAGAGCTAGTCAGCCTTTTTGAGCAGCGCTATTCGGGGCGCCCTGACATTATTAAACCCGACATCGTCGCCCGGGAATTTATCCCTCCCTTGTTTGAGAGCATCGGCTGGCGAAATGGAGAAACCAGTGCCATTATAACCCCGCGAGGCACTCGCCAAGACCTGCCGTATTTTGGTCTTGAGCTCGGCCGCGAGGTTAAAGCTGTTGTATTTGCTTGTGGGCAGCAGACGCAAATGAACCCAGACATTGCGGCTGATATAGCAGTCGGAACTGCATACAATCTTGAGGTCGACTGGGCCGTAGTCACTAACTTTGCAAAAACCACCCTATACCACAGTCTACAAAGAGCTCCAGGGGCTGAAGATAAAAGCCCAGCTGGACCACCAGTCGCGCAGTATGGGTTTCGAGATTATGCTAGGGCTGACCAGCCAGTGAGTCTCGCCAATACGCTTTCACCGCAGGCTTTTGTAGAAGGATACATTGATGAGTTAGCAGAACAGGTAGCCAAGCAGCAGCGACGACGGTGGCGTGATACTTTGACTCAGTTACTCCTTAAGTTGCTTAAGGAATGGCAGTATGAACTATTAGCAAGTCTTTCCGGTGATGAACAGGAGCTAAATCTTGCTATAAACCGCTTATTTCATCGATTGATTTTCATGCGGGCTGTAGAGGACCGTAGGCTTGACCAACAGCATTCTCTCCAAGAAGTGATGAAAGCTGTACCAGGACAAGCTTTGAGGACGCTACACCAGCTTTTTACTCACTTCCGAAGGCACTTTGACTCCGAACTATTTGCTCCCTCGCTTGTGGACCAATTGCCCCTAGACGAGACTACACTGGGAAGCAGAGTAGCGAGACTCTATGAGCCTGCGGTCGTCCCAATCAGGTTTGATTTCAGCCTTATAGACCCAGATATGATGGGTAGACTTTATGAACAGCATCTTAGATGGCGAATTGCCAGCGTTACACGCCCGCGTGGAGAAATGCCGCTTGAGCCAAAGCGAACGTTTGCTATATCGCCTGCAGGACGCACCCAAGGGATCTATTATACCCCTACGTGGCTAGTGAACTATGTTGTGGAGCACACATTAGGCGAGTGGCTCAAGACAAAGAGCCCTACAACGTGGGACGGGGTGAAAGTACTCGACTTAGCTTGTGGTTCAGGTGCCTTTCTGCAACGGGCCTACGAAGAGCTTCTTGTTTACTTCAAGAACCAATGTGAGCAGCAGGGACGAGCGTTTGGCTATCGAGAGCGGGGAGAGATCCTTGAGAAGTCGCTCTTCGGTGTTGATGAAAATGAAGGGGCAGTGCAAAACACCCAGTTGGTGTTATGGCTTCGGGCTCAGCCGACCTCCGACCATGTAGAGGCGCACGAATTACCACAACTTAACGGCAATATTATTTGTGGTAATTCCCTTCTAGGTGGTCCAGGGAAACCAGCCGAAGAGGAACAGCGGTTAAGCAATTACTTCGGGATTAACTGGCAAGCAAAAAAGCCCATCATCTGGAGTGAGCAATTCTCTAGCATAATGGCTCGCGGTGGTTTCGATATAATCGTGGGCAATCCACCCTACGCGAACATAGGAAGTTTGCACAGGGAGCGTGCAGAGGATATCCCTTATCTCCGTGCGGAATATGAGTCGACTAGAGGAAACTTCGATCAGGCAGTTCTTTTCGTGGAGCAAGCTTTTCGTCTCCTACATGAAGATGGGGTATTGGGGATGGTGGTCCCCGACGGCTTGCTTCATAGCGCTGCGGGTCAGGGACTGCGCGATATCCTGACCCAGAATCACGCAGTCTACAGAGTGGTGGACTTCGCCGGGGAGGAAATCTTCAAAGGTGTCATGGTTTATCCTAGGCTCTTATTTCTTCAACGCAAGCCATCACGAAAAGTCCGCTCAGTGACGGTCCGAAGGCTGGAACCCGTTTCAACCCTTCAGCTCGCTAAGGCAGACAGGTCTCCGGAGGCTCTTACTGCTGAGGTGACCGCAGTGGACGCCCCTCATCCGATAGGCTCAGCACCACTCCTCTGGTTTTTCAGGACAAGTCGAGAGAATGACCTTCGCCAAAAGCTGGGAAAGCAAGCGGCTCCTTTGAAAGAAATAGCTGACGTGCATCAGGGACCAAACACCGGTGCCGAGAAAGTTTTTGTTCTTAACAAGATGGGTCAACGCGATGGATTAATACAGGTTTACTCGAGATGTCTTAATAAGTCCTTTGAACTAGAGGCGGCCTTGCTTCGTCCGTTCTTGGATCGCAAGGATGTGCAACCGTATGCCCCGCACCAAACCTCCCGAGTATGCCTTTGCCCTTATGATACAGCCGGGCGGCTCATTTTGCCGATGGCAATGGCTCATGACTACCCTGAGGCTTGGGAATACTTGAACAAGTGCAGAGATGTATTAGAGCACAGGAGAAGTGTCAACTCACCCGAGGCGTGGTATCAGTTTTCTCGACCTACACTAATGCGGTATCTACAAGTGCCTGCTATAGTGGTTCCATATGCCGCACAATACGGAGCATACTGCCTTGTCTCTGATCCACGGTATCAAGTTCCTGGCAGAGCAGGATGCGGGAATGTAATCGAATTTGAAGAGCCAGACGACGCACTGTTCTATTTGGGACTGCTGAACAGCAAGCTGCTTAATTGGTATCTTCAGGGTATGAGTAGTCCTAAGCGTGGCGGATATTACGAATATGCGAAAAAAACAGTAGAGTCTCTTCCGATATTGAATCCGCACGCTATAGCCGATAAGAAATCATGGGTTGAAAAGATTGTTGATTCAGTCAGACAAGCAGTCGGAGTCATGGAAGAATCGCACGAATCGTCCGCTGGCTCACTGAGCGTCTTGCAGAAAGAAATTGATAAACTGGTTTACTGGCTCTACGACCTTACGCCAGAAGAGATATTGCTGGTGGAAGCGAATCATTATAGTTATAGACCGCGCCCAGTTATCACCTATCCGACATATTGTCGGATCACTAGTGATAAAGCTATTGCAAACGGTGAGCCAGTCATAGAGGGAACACGCACTACAGTTAGGACTGTCGTTGCCTATTCTAGGATTCTCCCTTCCCGAGAGGAGCTTCTTGCCGCACTCCCTCACCTACAGCTGGGGCAGGTGGACGCTGCGCTCATCTACTACCGTGACTATAAAGACGAGATCGATGCCCATATAGCCGCGAACGATGAAGTAGCCCTACAGTATGCAGTAGGTGCTGGTAGGTGAGATGAAGCCTTCGTTCTATCTTGACGAGGATGTATCTCCAGTTTATGCCCAAGTATTAGAGAAAAGTGGTTTCGTGGTGACGACTACTGCTCAGTCAGAAGGAACAGGAAAAAGCGACACGACGCAGTTCGCCCACTGTATTGAAAAGAGAGCGATTTTGGTCACGCACAATCTCCCTCACTTCGCTGACCTTTCTAATCTTGTTCTTGCCTCAGGAGGCCATCATCCTGGCATTATTGGTATGCACCAGCTAGATCGCCATGGACGTCCCAGGAGTATTGGTAATGTGGCACAGCAGTTGCTTGAGTACGTGAAGAACAAAGACTCGCATGAATTCCAAGACACTTTCCAAGTGATAATTTAGAAGGTTCCCATGTTAAACGCAAAGGACTCATACTTGCGGGCAATCTCCTCAGCTATCTCTGGAGCGATCTCCTCACGGTGCGTGAGCACCCCTTTATTACCGTGCGATACTCATCTCTGGTGTAGGATTGAAGTCTGCGTATAGCAAAACGGGAACACAACTTCCGGCGAGAGCTTGCCTGCATCCACACCAAGTTGCGCTCCCACAAAGGTGATGATAGAATAATAGGTAAGATGTTTACCGGTATTGTCGAGGAAGTGGGAGTTGTAAAGTCACCCTCACCAAGGCAGCTTGTAGTGTCTGCCGTCGATGTGGTGAGGGGAGTCAGTCTGGGAGATAGTATCGCTGTTAATGGGGTATGCCTTACTATTGTATCATTGGGGGAAGATTTCCTGGGTGTAGAGCTTATGCCTGAAACAGTGCATCGTACTAATCTGGGACAGGTGCACCCCGGAAGCAGAGTTAATCTGGAACGGGCTCTGACTATGAATAAACCACTTGGTGGACACCTGGTGCAGGGGCATATTGATGTTACGGGACATATCCTCTCCATCACTCCTCAGGGGAATGCCTTGATTATGAGGTGTGATGCTCCTCCTGAGGTAATGCGCTATATAGTGGAGAAGGGTTTTATCGCCATTGATGGTGTAAGCCTTACTGTCACCAGATGTGAAGCCTCCTTCTTCGAAGTATCTCTGGTATCCTACACCCTGCAACATACTACCTTCGCAGAGAGACACCCCGGTGACCTGGTCAATCTGGAGGTTGATATTATTGCTAAGTACGTAGAACGCTTATTGAGGAAGGGTGGAAGCATCATAAGAAAGGATAGCACTGGTATTACAGATGAATTTCTTGCTGAGCATGGGTTTAGCTTCGCATCTCTGGCTCAGGAGTGAGCAAGCCTGATTACGAATGAGTAGATTGGCTGGCACCAGCCAATCTACTCAGGGAGAGGGATGATTTATCATGCCACTAGCTACTATTGAAGAGGCGATTGAAGAAGTAAAGTCAGGAAAGCTCCTCATCGTGGTTGATGATGAGAATCGGGAAAATGAAGGAGACCTGGCTATAGCAGCGGAGAAGATTACCCCAGAGCTTATTAACTTTATGGCTTCATATGGCAAGGGGTTAATTTGCCTGTCAATCATTGGAGAGAGACTGGATGAACTGAAGATACCATTGATGGTGCGGCATAATACTGCCAAATTTAGCACTGCTTTCACAGTATCTGTGGAAGCAAAATATGGAGTAACTACAGGAATATCTGCTCATGACCGTGCCAGAACTATAAAGGTAATGATAGACCCTGCCACCAAGCCAGAAGATATAGCGAGTCCCGGACACATATTCCCTATAAGAGCCAGGGAAGGTGGAGTCCTGGTACGAGCCGGGCATACCGAGGCAAGTGTTGACCTGGCACGGCTGGCTGGTCTTTATCCTTCTGGTGTCATCTGCGAGATTATGAATGAGGATGGTACCATGGCTCGTCTACCTCAGTTAGAGGAGATGGCTTCTCGCTTCGGGCTCAAGATTATCAGCCTGGCTGACCTCATTGCCTACCGCCGCCGCCATGAGAAGCTTGTCAGGCAGGTAGCAGAGGCAAAGTTGCCTACTAAATACGGTAAATTTACTATCTTCGCCTATAAAAGCCTTACTGACCCTAATGAGCATATTGCTCTGGTAAAGGGTAATGTTAGTGAGGGTGAACCTGTGCTGGTAAGAGTCCATAGCGAGTGTCTTACTGGTGATGTCTTTGGTAGCTTACGCTGTGATTGTGGAGAGCAAATTGGACTGGCAATGCAGAGGATTGCTACAGAGGGGAGAGGGGTATTTCTATATATGCGTCAGGAGGGTAGAGGTATCGGGCTTCACAACAAGATTCGTGCCTATGCTCTTCAGGACCGGGGGGCTGACACGGTAGAGGCAAATGAGCTGCTGGGTTTTCCCGCTGACCTGCGGGATTATGGTATCGGGGCTCAAATCTTGGCAGACCTGGGATTGCACAAAATTCGTCTGCTCACTAATAATCCCAAAAAGGTGGTGGGCTTGGAGGGATATGGCTTGGAGGTGGTGGAGACTGTACCTATTGTGACTAAACCTCATCCCGACAATATCCACTACCTGGAGACCAAGAAGAATAAGATGGGGCACCTCCTGGAAATAGAAGAAATAGAATCATTTTTAGTCAGGGATGCTTAGTGTAAGCATCACGAAATAGGAGAAAACTATGGCTAAACACTATGAGGGCAATTTACTGGGCACAGGACTAAGGTTTGGAGTAGTTAACTCCAGGTTCAATAACTTCATCACTTATCATCTACTCGAAGGGGCACAGGATGCCCTTACTCGACATGGGGTCAGTCCTGAAGACATTGAAATCGCCTGGACCCCTGGTTCCTTTGAAATTCCCCTGATAGCCCAGAAGATGGCACAATCGGGGAAGTTTGATGCCATTATATGTCTGGGAGCGGTGATTCGGGGAAGCACCCCACACTTCGAGTATATCGCTTCCGAGGTAAGTAAGGGTATTGCCCGTATTTCCCTGAACACTGGTATCCCTGTGATTTTTGGCATTATTACTGCTGATTCTCTGGAGCAGGCAATCGAGCGGGCGGGGACGAAGATGGGTAACAAGGGCTTTGATGCGGCAGTAAGTGCTATCGAAGTAGCTAACCTGCTTCGCTCCCTATAGTCTGACTGAATTACCAGCTTTCAGTCAACTATTATCGCTATTCAGGCCGAGTCTAAGGTCCCACATACCCCTGTGTAGTCTGTGAGAGGACAACCTTGAGCCCTGTTCCTTTCAGAATGGTGCGGACTGCTTCCATTTCTTTGTCCTCCGGGCGTGTTATGTGGCTTCTAAATGCGGGGCCATAGTTGAGGGCAGTTACCTGAATGAAAGGGTCAATCTCACAAATCCTTGCGGCTATATGGGTAATTTCTGTTATAGAGTTCAGTGCTCTGTTATAAGGGATGCCGACACCAACAAATACCTTATCTGAATAATTGTGAGCGAGATAGTATACTGCCTCCCAGGCAATCTCCTTATATTTCTCTGCCAACTCTCTATCCTTTAAGCCTGTTATCAACATAAAGGTACTTGTCTCCAGAGCCTTGAGGTCTATCCCAATATCGGTCATACCAGCATCAACCAGTTCATCTATATAATCATGGGTAAGTAGCGAGCCATTGGTATCAACATGGAAGTGAGCATCCTTATCAGGGTTGAGTACTCTAAGCTCCTTTATAAACTGAACTAGCCATGGTCTGTTCAAGGTGCATTCTCCACCTGAGATTAGTAATCTGTTTACCCCTAATTCTCTTCTTGTACTGGTCAGCTTCTCGGCTGCTTTTCCTGGCGTCAGAGGGTCACCACTTCCCTTATAGGTAAGTATCCAATTTTGACACTGAGGACATCTGAAGTTACACCCTGTGGCAAAACAGGCTGCCTCAACAAGAGAGGTGCCATCACCTTTAACCCGCCATGGTGTTCCTACTCCACCAACGGGATGACCCAAGAAGCCTTCTACAATCCTTCTTGGTATATACTCTTTGGGAGGTTCGACCCTGATTTTCATCCCATTCTTTACTTCTGTGCGGCATGCTGGCTTTACTATACCGTTAATTTCCATAGCGCAGCTCCAGCAACCACCAACATCACAGGGAGCAAATATCCCTCCTGGAGATTCAGAGGGGAGGGCATTAATCTGATAACCCAGACCTATCAAAGCATCCTTTACGCTTATCTGCTCAGGTACCTGAGCAAACATCCCGTCTACTTCGATAGTTACCTCCTTCTCCCTTGGTGATTCCACCAGTTCCATTGCCTCATTGGGGCAAGCCAGAACACAAGCACCACAGCCCAAGCAGATTTCCTTCGCTGACCCGGGACAATCGACTATCTCCACACATACACCACACCGCTTGCATTTCTCCTGATGGTGGACAGCAATATAAGCCATGTAATTATAATACATTGTCAAGAGCAGAATTGTCAAGATGTCTTTAGCTAGCTTGCTCTAAGGGTAATTTTGTGGTTAACTATCAGTATTGTGTCATTAAGCTATCAGGAAATCCCTAAATCCTATGAGCCGGGGCAGGTTGAGGGCAGAATCTATCAGTTCTGGCTGGAGAGAGGTTACTTTACCCCTCAAATAGACCCTTCCAGGGCACCCTTTGTTATTACCATGCCGCCTACTAATGTAACTGGTGAGCTTCACCTGGGGCATGCTCTTACCGCCACAATAGAAGATATCATGATTCGTTGGCACCGCATGAGGGGAGAGCCTACCCTGTGGCTACCCGGTGTCGACCATGCTGGTATTGCTACCCAGGTAGTGGTAGAACGGGAGCTGGCTAAAGAAGGACTGACGCGTCAGGAATTGGGGCAAGAAAGGTTTACTGAGAGAATATGGAACTGGGTATCCCAATGCCGTCATATCATTATGGAGCAGCACCGCAGACTGGGTGTTTCCTGTGACTGGGCAAGAGAACGCTTTACTCTGGATGAAGGTCCCAGCCGTGCGGTGCGTACTGCCTTCGTGAATCTGTATAATAAGGGGCTGATTTATCGTGGTGAGCGGATTATCAGTTGGTGCCCCCACTGTCATACTGCCATCTCCGACCTTGAAGTTGTCCATAAGGAACTCAACGGACACCTGTACTATATACGGTATCCCCTGAGTGTAGATGCTACGGGAAAGGAGGAACAAGGCTTCGTAACTGTAGCTACTACGCGTCCTGAGACCCTCCTTGGTGATACCGCCATAGCAGTAAATCCTGACGACAAGCGATACCACGGGATAATCGGGAGGGAGGTATTATTACCCATCCTCCATCGCCCTATTCCTATCATAGCTGATAGCGCTGTGGACCCTAGCTTTGGTACCGGAGCAGTGAAGGTAACACCTGCCCATGACCCTGCGGACTTTGAAATATCTCAGCGGCACAACCTGCCGATAGTCAATATCCTGAATCCCGATGCCACTCTGAATGAGAATGCTGGTCCGTATAAGGGTAGTGAGCGCTTTGCCTGTCGCCAGGATCTACTGGCACAATTAAAGAAGGAGGGATTACTGGAAAAGGTGGAGCCCTATACCCACTCAGTAGGACACTGCCAGCGCTGTGATACCATTATTGAACCATGGATAAGCAAACAATGGTTCGTAAAAGTAGCTCCACTGGCACAGCATGCCTCTGAGGTGGTAATTCAGGGTGATATCACCATCCTGCCGGAGCAATTTACCAAGGTTTACCTCCACTGGATGGAGGATATTCGTGATTGGTGTATTAGCCGCCAATTGTGGTGGGGACATCGTATTCCAGTATGGTATTGCAACGATTGCGGCCAGATTACCGTATCTATTGATACCCCGCAATACTGCTCCCACTGTCACTCTACCAATATCTATCAAGACCCGGATGTTCTGGATACCTGGTTTAGCTCTGCACTATGGCCCCACTCCACCCTGGGCTGGCCCGATGATACTGAGGACTTGCGTTATTTTTATCCAACCTCGGTAATGGAGACAGGCTATGATATCCTGTTCTTCTGGGTAGCCAGGATGATAATGATGGGGCTTGAAGATACCGGGAGGATTCCCTTCCATGTTGTCTATCTCCATGGCTTGATTCGAGATGAGCAGGGGGAGAAGATGAGCAAGCTCAAGGGGAATGTGCTTAATCCTCTCGATGCCATAGATGACTATGGGGCTGATGCACTGCGGTTTGCTTTGACCATAGGTACTGCACCAGGTAATGACCTCCGAATAAGCCCTCAGAAGCTGGAGTGGGGACGCAACTTTGCCAACAAACTGTGGAATGCTGCCAGGTTTGTTATTCATAGCTCGAGGTCAATGCCACAGGATAGAGATTATCACAAAGCATCTCTCACCATAGATGACCGCTGGATATTAAGTCGGCTGAACCGCGTAACGGTGAGAGCCAGCCAATTAATGGAAGATTTCCAGTTCGGGGAGGCAGAACGACTCATCTATGACTTCATCTGGGGGGAATTCTGTGACTGGTATATTGAAATGGCAAAAATCAGGATTCGCCTTTTTCGTAATGTTTATGCTTCTTGCAACACCTGTGCGGAGGAGTTTTCCCCGCCACAACCAGTTCTGGTAAAGGTGCTAGAGTCCTCTCTTCGTCTGCTTCATCCTTTCATGCCCTTTGTGACTGAAGAGCTGTGGCAGAATCTGATTTCCTGTCTCCCTGCTGATGAGACCAGGCATGAATCTATTATGGTATCACCTTACCCCCAAGCTACACTAGAAGCTGTTGACACTGGGGCGGAGCAGGATATAGAATCGCTACTCGAGGTAATTCGTTCTATACGAAATGCCCGTGCTGAATTTAAGGTAGCAGCCTCACGATGGATTGAGGCGATAATCTATACAGAAAAGAAGTCATTGTTTGACTCGTATTCATCAATAGTAGAAAACTTTGCCAGGGTGCACCCGCTAAGTATCTGGGAGAGAATGCCGCCCGATGTCGGGCAACCTACTCAGGGATTTAGAGGAGCTGATGCTGAGCCGAGAGGGGTAAATGCCCAAGATATGGTGCTGGTACTGAGAGATGCTGAGGTTGTGTTGCCTATAGTAGGGATGGTAGACCTTGAGAAGCAGGAGAAGCGGCTAAATCGAGAAATAGAGCTCTGTCAGCGGGAAATTGCTCGCCTTAAGGAACATCTCCAGGATGATGTTTTTCTATCCCGTGCTCCTTCATCTGTTGTGGAGAAGGAGAGGGAGAAGTTGGCTGCATGGGAGGGCAAGATGGAGAAGCTGAGAGAACAGGATGATAGATGGAGACAGAGAGGATAGAAAGCAGGGTTATGTTGATGATGTTGGTTGACCTGACCTGTAGAGTTAGAGACAGAGAAGTGTCACTGTGAAAGCTGTAATATTAGCTGCTGGTGAAGGTGTGAGGATGCACCCCCTTACCTATACCAGGCCCAAGGTAATGCTCCCTATTGCCAACAAGCCCTTGTTAGAGCACATGCTGCTGGTATTGAAAGATGCTGGCATCAATGAGTTTATCTTTGTGGTGGGCTATAGGAATGAGACTATACGCCGCTACTTTGGAGATGGGCAGAGGTGGGGGGTAAGCCTGGAATATGTAACTCAGAAAAGACAGATGGGGACTGCTCATGCCCTTGGAATGGTCAAGGGGATGGTGGGAGAGAAATTTATCCTGGCAAATGGGGATATAATAGTCAATGCAGCAGATGTCCACAGACTTTTAGTACGGAATGATAATACAATGGGAGTAGTTGAAGTAGAGAAGGGGAAGGACCTGGGAATGGTAGCTATCGAAGGTGGGAGGGTCACTCATATCTACGAAAAGATAGACTATCCTTCGTTGGGATTTGCTAACGCAGGACTATATCTGCTCACCTCTCGAATATTCGAAGCAATATCCCATACCCAGAAATCGGTACGGGGTGAGTATGAGATAACCGATTCTTTACAATGGTTGATAGATGAGGGGGAGAAGCTTACTTATGAAAAACAGGAGGGCTGGATAGACCTCAGTTACCCCTGGGATATGCTCAAAGCCAATGAACTATTGCTTGCAAATTACCCTCGTGTCACACATGTGGAAGCTGGGGGAAGGGTTTCGGAGAAGGCAACTCTAGAAGCTCCCGTTATAATTAATAGAGGTACGGTGATATATGCTGGTGCCTATATCATAGGACCTACTATAATTGGTGAGGATTGCACCATTGGACCTAACTGCTTTATCCGCCCCAATACTTGTATCGGTCGTCAGTGTCACATTGGAAGTGCAGTAGAAATTAAAAACTCTATTATCATGGATGGTACCCATATTCCACATCATAACTATGTGGGTGATAGTATCATTGGTGAGAAGTGTAACCTTGGGGCGGGGACCAAAATCGCTAATCTAAGATTGGACAAACAGGATGTGGTCGTTGGAGGTAAAGAGACTGGGAGACATAAACTAGGGGCAATTATAGGGGATAATGTGCAGATTGGCATCAATGCGAGCATTAATGTGGGAACCCTCATTGGTAATGATTCTCTTATCGGTCCTGGCAGAGTAGTGAGTGGAGTAATCCTGCCAAATGCGAGGTTGCTCTAGATATGGGGAGAGTTAAGCAAGCGGTTATTCTGGCTGCTGGAGAGGGGCAGCGATTGCGCCCTTTGACAAGGTGGCGACCGAAGGTAGTGCTGCCCATAGCAAACAAGCCTATACTCCAATATGTGGTCGAATCTTTGGCAGACGAGGGTGTACGAAATATTATTATGGTTGTAGGTTATAGAAAAGAGCATGTGCTGAACTACTTCGGTAATGGAGCACAATTTGGGGTGGAGATAGAATATGTGGTGCAGGAGCGGCAACTAGGTACAGCTCATGCCTTGAAGCAAGTAAAGGGTAAGGTGCAAGATAGGTTTCTGGTTCTCTCCGGGGATACCATTATTGAGCCTAATACCATCGCTCATCTTGTTGACGCACTACAAGAGTCATTGATGGTAAAGGCACAGCAGGATGTCTCCAAATATGGTACGGTTGAAGTGAAAGATGGGATAGCACAGCGTATCACCGAGAAGCCTTATGAGGCACAAGGTAACCTGGTGAATCTGGGACTTTATGCCTTTACACCAGGGATTTTTAAGTTCACTGAAGACTCACTTGAGCTTACAGAAGCACTACAAAAATTAATTGATGATGGACAGATACTTCAGGTGTATGAGACCAAAGATACTTGGCTGGATGTAGTTTATCCCTGGGATATTTTGAGGTTGAATGAATTTATCCTCGGTAGAATCTCCCCCATGACGGGGGGAGTGATAGAGCCATATGTCAATCTCAAGGGTGCCATATCTGTAGGGCGTGGAAGCATCATTCGGTCTAATTGCTATATTACCGGTCCGGTGACTATTGGCAGAAACTGTGATATTGGCCCTAATGTCTATATAGCACCCTCAACCAGCATAGGAGATGATGTAATCATAGCTGCCTTCACCCAAATCAAAAATAGTATACTAGGTGACCGTGTGAGGATAGGCTCTCACTCTATTATCGAGAATACCTTCATAGATAAGGGATCGGTAATGAAGGAGCAATTTGTTGCCTGTACCAAGGAGACTGAGGTAAAGATAGATGGGGAACATCATCAGGTAGATATGGGTGCGGTAATTGGGAGGGGATGCATCATCGAGAATAGTGTGATGCTCCTGCCGGGTATAGTGGTAGGGAACTATACTAATATCAGAAGTGGGAATGTTGTCAGGGAGAATCTGCCAGATGAGAGCTTGGTGGTCTAAATTAAGCTGATAACTATCAATTATATCAGCTAGACTATTAGAATATCTCACACCACGGGAATTCCTGGAGTACCTATCAACAAAACAGGGGGAAGGAAGTGATGTGTCACTAATGTATTGAGCGAGTACAGAAATTTGACAAAGGTTCGTGTTTGTGTTAACGTATGCCGAGTTTAATATAAGGTGAAAAAGGTAAACCTACTCGAAAGGTAGGGGCACAAAGCCGCAAGTCTAAAGTTCCCCAAGGGGAATATGATGGTTGGGTTGCCTCCTGAGAGAAAGAGTTGCTCTCTGACAGGGCTCTATCATCCTGCCAGAGAGCAATTTGTTTATTAGGGAGGGAGAAGGTTGTTGTAACCATTCGCCCGTAATGACACTTGGTGAGTAGTTACAGCTGAATAAGGACTAAATTCTGGTATGTGTGGCATCGTTGGCTATATTGGGTATAGAGAGGCTCAGCCTATTCTCGTAGACTCTCTAGAAAAGCTGGAATATAGGGGATATGATTCTTGCGGCATTGCTTTATGTGGCAGCACCATGATACTCCGTAAGGATGTAGGTAGGATAACCGAATTAGAGAAGCGATTATCCAGGTGCGAGGCACACAGAGGCATAGGACATATCAGGTGGGCCACCCATGGCAAACCATCACAAGCGAATGCTCACCCTCATCTGGATTGCACTGGTAAGATTGCTGTAGTCCATAATGGAGTAATCATCAACTTCCAGCAACTGAGAGAGCAGCTTACCGCTGAAGGGCACCACTTTTATTCCGACACGGATACCGAAGTTATACCCCATTTGATAGAGAAGTATTATTCAGGTGACCTGGAGCAGGCAGTATACCATACCATTGCCGATTTAGTGGGTTCATTTGCCTTTGCTGTGCTCCACGAAGAGAATGATGTGCTGATAGTAGCCCGCAAGGAAAGCCCTTTGGTTATCGGCATAGGAGATAAAGAGAGCTTTATAGCTTCTGATGTATCTGCCCTGTTGAATCATACCAGCAGGGTGATATACCTTGAAGAGAATGATTTTGCTGTTATTACGGGTAACGGTGTCCGTGTGGTGAACCAGCGCCACAAGGTATGGAGAAAAGAGAGAGAGATTCCCTGGAGCGTGGAGTCAGCCCAGAAGGGTGGATACGAGCATTTTATGCTCAAGGAAATCTATGAGCAGCCCACTGTAGTGCAGAATGCCCTCAGGGAGTACCTTTCACTATCAGGTAATGGGCTCAATATAGACATGATTAAAAATGCCAGGACAAGGGGAGTGTTATTACTTGCCTGCGGGACATCTTATTATGCTACTCTCCTCGGCAAGCAATTGCTGGAGAAGATTGCCAAGGTTCCGGTGTGGGCAGAAGTGGCATCGGAATTTAATTACTCTGAGATGGTCTCAGAGAGATTTCTGGCAGTTGCTGTTAGCCAGTCGGGTGAGACCAGTGACACAGTGAAGGCGCTAAAAAAGGCAAAGAGTATGGGGTGTATGACCCTTGCTATTACAAATGTGCTAGAGAGTAGTATTAGCCGAGTTGCTGACCAGACACTGTATACCAGGGCAGGACCGGAGATAGGTGTAGCTGCCACCAAAAGCTTCACAGCTCAACTGATGGCTTTATATTGGCTAGCACTCTCTTCTTCTGCTGTGGAGATGCAAATCTGCCAATCCCTATTACAAGAGATGAGGCTTTTACCCGACAAAATACAACAAATACTGGATAATGCGGAGAGGATAATCCCTTGCAGCCAGCTCTTGGCGCAATTTGAACACGTCTTCTTTGTCTCTCGTGGGCTTAACTTCCCTATAGCTCTCGAGGGAGCCCTCAAGATGAAGGAAATATCATATATCCATGCCGAGGGTTATGCCGCAGGTGAGACTAAACACGGGACCTTTGCATTACTCACCCCCAAGACCCCAGTGATAGCCATTACTAGCCCCGATAATACCTATGATGTACTATTGACTAATCTCAGAGAGATGAAGGCTCGGGATGTTCCGCTCATTACCATAGCATCAGAGAATGACCAAGAAATAGATAAGTTTGCTGATGAAGTAATTCGTATCCCTGATGTTAACCCCCTCTTCTCACCACTACTGAATACAGTGGTGGTGCAACTCTTGGCGTACTATACTGCTAGAGAGAGAGGATGTTCAATTGACATGCCTCGTAATCTGGCAAAGAGTGTCACAGTGGAATAGAGCAGCAGGACACCAACCTGCAGAAAGAATGATGAACATTTAATAATGTCCTTAGATGGGAGTCTAAGCAGGGGAATTTGCAGTATCTTTGGCTATTTTGGTTAGTTGTGAGAAGATTTGGGGGTCTCTCACTGCTATATCTGCTAGCATCTTGCGGTTTACTTCGATCCCGGCTTCATTTAAACTATGTATAAACTGAGAGTAGGTCAAACCTTCCGCCCTCGTAGCAGCATTAATGCGAGCAATCCACAACCGCCTCATATCACCCTTCCGCTCACGACGATGCCGGTAAGCATAGCTCAGGGATTTTAGCATTGATTCATGAGCACGTCCGTAGAGGGTATGCTTACTAGCTCGATGTCCCTTAGTTAGCTTAAGAACCTTTTTGTGGCGTCGGCGGGTGACAAATCCCCCCTTTGCTCGTGGCATTAGAAATACTCCCTTCTTTAATGTGCGGGGTGAAAAACAAACCTCCAGATTTCCCTATCGATAGGGCAGAAGCCTTTTCACTCGGGGTGTATTAGCTGGGTCCACTTCATGCATACTGCCATATAGCCTTTTGACCCTGCTTGGCTTCTTACATCTGAGGTGACTTTTGCCTATCTTTGCCTGGACTATCTTGCCACTCCCTGTAATACGGAAGCGGGACTGTGCCCCTTTATGGGTCTTCATCTTTGGCATTATAAATCCTCACACTGATTCCTTAGTTGGCTTAGTAACCTGCTTTCGAGATGAGAGGGTCAGCTTTAACTTCCTTTCTTCCATCATCAGTGGTTCAACTAATGCTTCTTCTTTAAGCTGGTCGAGTATTTTACGGAAGACCTCCCTACCTCTCTCAGGGTGAGTTATTTCTCTCCCCTTAAACATCAGCGTTACCCTTACTTTATCTCCCTCATCCAGAAGCCTTCGTATTAGCCGAATCTTAGCATCGAGGTCATGACCACCAATCCGCGGACTCACACGAACCTCCCTAGTAACGGTGGTTTTTTGACCCTTGCGTGCATCACGTTCCTTCTTGGATTGCTGATACTTATACTTACCATAGTCCAGAAGACGGCACACTACAGGGGAGGCATTATCAGCAACCGCTACTAAGTCAAAATCACGCTCTCGCGCTAGCTGTATAGCTTGCTGCAAAGGCAAAATCCCAATCCGCTCCCCATCATCTCCTATGACTAAGACTTCCCTAGCACGGATTGACTCGTTAACAGATAGGCGCTTAACTATTTACTTCCTCCAAGGGGGTCATCGAGTTCAATACTCACCGCGAGAAATCCTTCTCTTTTCTCCTTCTAGCTAATAAAAACTATTCCTTAACTTCTGGATAGTGGAAGGAAGCAAAATTCCAAGTTGCGCCCCTTTATTTCAGAGGCGACCGACCTAGGAGTCCGAGGCTTACTTTACAAAGCCCCATAAGCTCCCTAGAAAGGAGGTGATCCAGCCGCACCTTCCGGTACGGCTACCTTGTTACGACTTCGTCCCAATTACCAATCCTACTCTCGGCGACTTCCTCTCATCTTACGATGAGTTAGATTATCGACTTCAAGTATTACCGGCTTTCATGACGTGACGGGCGGTGTGTACAAGGCCCGAGAACGCATTCACCGCAGTATGCTGACCTGCGGTTACTAGCAACTCCAACTTCATGCAGGCGGGTTTCAGCCTGCAATCCGAACTGAGGATGGTTTTCAGGGATTAGCTCCAGATTGCTCTTTGGCAACCCATTGTACCACCCATTGTAGCGTGTGTGTAGCCCAGGACATAAGGGCCATGCTGACTTGACGTCATCCCCACCTTCCTCCCCGCTTTGCGAGGCAGTTTCGCTAGAGAATATAACTAACGATGAGGGTTGCGCTCGTTACGGGACTTAACCCAACACCTCACGGCACGCGCTGACGACAGCCATGTAGCACCTGTATCAGTTCCCCAACCTAAGCTGGGGTCGTTCCCTTTTCAGAGTCCTACCGCTGACATGTCAAGCGCTGCTAAGGTTCTTCGTGTAGCATCGAATTAAACCACACGCTCCGCTGCTTGTGCGGGCCCCCGTCAATTCCTTTGAGTTTTAACCTTGCGGTCGTAGTCCCCAGGCGGGACACTTAAAGCGTTAGCTTCGGCACAGAGAGGGTCGATACCCCCTATACCTAGTGTCCACCGTTTACGGCGTGGACTACACGGGTATCTAATCCGTTTCGCTCCCCACGCTTTCGCGCCTCAGCGTCAGAAACAGCCTGGAAAGCCGCCTTCGCCACTGGTGTTCCTCCCGATATCTATGCATTTCACTACTACACCGGGAATTCCGCTTTCCTCTGCTGCCCTCAAGTCCTGTAGTTTTGATAGACCCCTCCCGGTTAAGCCGGGAGATTTCACTACCAACTTACAGAGCCGCCTACGCGCTCTTTACGCCCAGTAAATCCGGATAACGCTCGCTTCCTACGTATTACCGCGGCTGCTGGCACGTAGTTAGCCGAAGCTTATTCCCTGGTTACCGTCCTTACTCTTCACCAAGAAAAGAGGTTTACGACCCTAAGGCCTTCATCCCTCACGCGGCATCACTGCGTCAGGCTTTCGCCCATTGCGCAATGTTCCTTGCTGCTGCCTCCCGTAGGAGTTGGGGCCGTATCTCAATCCCCATCTGGCTGATCATCCTCTCAGACCAGCTACCCGTCTTTGGCTTGGTAGGCCTTTACCCCACCAACTACCTGATAGGACTTAGGCCCATCCTCAAGCGCCTTTCGACTTTAATAACCTCGAACTATCAAAGCTATTTCATGCGGTATTAACCCCAATTTCTCAGGGTTATCCCCCACTTGAGGGCAGGTCACCTAAGTATTACTCAGCCATTCGCCACTGGTCACCCTAAGATGACCCGTATGACTTGCATGCATTATGTGTGCCGCCAGCGTTTATCCTGAGCCAGGATCAAACTCTCTAAAAAAGACTTCCTTCCACTATCCAGTTGTTAAGGAACTACTTAAATAATAAACTACTTAGCTCTTACATGTCAAGGGCAAATTTCTGATGTGTTGATGTGTCATTGACTACAGGGAGTTGACGAAAATCTTACTCTACATTATGCTTAGAAACGCAGGTGAAAGCTGCCTCGGCTCAAGAGAAGGAATAGTCTCTATTAAATATTCTCGATTGAGACCAAGCGGGGATGTAGCACTATAATTGTATGAGTGAGCTAAAGAGGAGGCTCGGTAAAATGGCACATTCTATAAAGCAAATAGTCTCCAAGCTAAGTGAAGATGAGTTGCAGGAAATCTTGAGGAGAGAGTACCTAAGGAGGCTTACCAGATATAAGTTGGCGGATGAGTCTTTTCGAGAGAAG